>DAOTTY010000134.1:0-71817 GCA_034437575.1 Anaerolineae bacterium
AAAAAGTGACGGGTTTGGGCAGCGCCCAATGATTAGCCATGCAACTTTGCAAAAGCCCTGGGCAATCTGTGCAGCCAGGGGGTGGGGGCGCTGTCACACACCCCCGCTGTGCGGTTTATTCGTCGTCGTCAGCCTGGGTGAATACGCTCACATCCATGCCAAGCTGCCAGGTTGTGCCATCGGGCAATGTGGCATTACCGAAGAACGCATTGGCAATGCTGGCGTCGGTCAGGATGGCGTTTTCCAGGTTGGCATTGCCCAGGTGTGCATCATCCAGGTTGGCCCCAGTTAAATCGGCCTCGTTGAAATCTGTGTTGCCCAGGAAGGTATTGGAAAGGTCAGCGTCCGTCAGGTTGGCCTGCTCCAGGTCAGCATTGCCCAGGTGCGCGTTAGAGAGGTCAGCCCCTGTCAAATCGGCATCGGCCAGTTGAACATTAGCCAGATACGCGCCGCTCAGGTCGGCCTCAACCAGGATCGCGCCCTCAAGATCGGCATTAGCCAGATGGATACCGCTCAGGTTGGCGCTCGTCAGGTCACTGTCGGTCAGGTCAGCCCCAGGGACGTAAGCGTTACTCATGTTGACGCTGGTAAGGTCGGCGTCGTTGATGTTTGCCCGTTCCATGTTGACACCGCGCATATCGGCCTCAGATAGATCGGCACCATCCAGGTCAACATTGGGCATGTACAGGGCACCGATCCTGGCCCCGCTCAGGTTGGCACCTGTGAACTGCGCCCCCTGTAGGTTCGCGCCGCGCAGGTCGGCCCCATTCAGGTCGGCGTTGGAAAGGTCAGCCCCGCTCAGGTTCGCGTCGCGCAGGTCGGCCTCGGCCAGGTCAGCCTCCATCAAGTCGAAGCGCTGCAAATTGGCACCGCTCAAGGCGACCCCTGCCAGGTTGGCCCCGGTCAGGTCGCCATCTTCCGGCGGGAAGTCATCCATTGAGAATGGGGCGTCGTCCTGGGCTTGGGTTGTGGGCAGCAGCGGCGTCGTCATGAACACGCCAAGCATGACGGCCACACCGATTGTCAATTGTATAGAACGTATCCGGTGGGAATAGAACAACATATCAGCTCCCTGTGAGGTTATTTATACATAGGTGCAAAAACGTATTGGCGCACACCAGCCATATACGTGTTTGCACAACTCATTATGCCTGACGCTACAGGGAAATTCAAATGGGCGTGGCCACCTGGGAGGGCGATTGCAAAGTCAAGTTTTCACATCGCGGGGACGCTGCCCCCGCACCCCTGCAAAGGGTTGGCACCCTTTGAACCCGTGTTTTCGGACGCTAAGCGTCCGAAAAGGCAAGTTTTTGTCCACTTTTTTCAAAAAGTGACGGGTTTGGGCAGCGTCCAAGCATCAGCCATGCAACTTTGCTTCAGCAGCCGCACTCGCTACAATAAAGCCCACCGCAAATACAGTCAGTGAGGCTTCCCATGCTTGCCATTACGCATACGTGCGCCGTCATCGGCATTGACGGCGTGCTGGTCGAAGTGCAGGTCGATTTTAACCCGCGTGCGGGCCTGCCGTCGTTTTCCATTGTCGGCCTGCCAGACTCAGCCGTGCGTGAAAGCCGCGAGCGCGTCAAAGCTGGAGTTAAGAACTCTAGGCTGCAATTCCCCAACAAAGGGTATGTGGTCAACCTATCGCCAGCCGACCTGCCCAAGCACAGCACCTCATACGACCTGGCAATTGCCGTTGGGGTGCTGGCCGCCACTGACCAGATTCCACTGACCGCCATAGAAAATACGATCTTCGTGGGTGAACTGTCACTGGATGGGCGCGTGCGTCATGTGAAGGGCACCATGCCAATTGCCCACGCCGCGCAGCAGCTCGGCTACGACACCATCTACGTGGCAGCGGAGGACGCCGGACAGGCCGCGCTCGTGCAGGGCATCACCGTGATCCCCGTTGAGACGCTGGGCCAACTGGTTGAGCATCTGTACGGGCTGGCGCTCATCGCCCCGTTTGAGCGCGAATCGCTCGCCCTGGATCGCCTGCCCGCCCCCGGTGAGTTCATCGACTTTGCGGACGTAAAAGGCCAGCAGCACGTCAAGCGCACGCTAGAAATTGCGGCAGCGGGCAACCACAACGTGCGTATGGTGGGGCCTCCCGGCAGCGGTAAAAGTATGCTGTCGCGGGCGCTGCCGGCGATCCTGCCGCCGATGACGTTTGACGAAGCATTTGAGGTCACACAGATTTATTCCGTGTCGGACATGCTCACTGCTGACCAGCCGCTCGTGACACATCGCCCGTTTCAAAGCCCACATCACACCGTTAGCTCTGCTGGCCTGATTGGTGGGGGCAGCATCCCGCGACCGGGAGCGGTGAGCCTCAGCCACCGGGGGGTGCTGTTTTTAGACGAGATTAATGAGTTCCCCACCCGTGTACTGGAACTGCTGCGCCAGCCCATCGAAGACAAGTTCGTAACCATCAGCCGGGCCAAACAGACGCTGACCTTCCCCGCGAACTTTATGCTGGTGGCCGCGCACAACCCCTGCCCGTGCGGCAACTATGGCGACCCGGCCCGTGAGTGTACCTGCACGCCCAACATGATTAAGCGCTATGCGGCGCGGCTAAGCGGCCCACTGCTCGACCGGATTGACATTCATGTGGAGGTGCCGCGTGTGGAGTACGACAAGCTGATGGACGACCAGCGCGGGGAGCCATCAGCGGCGGTGCGGCAGCGGGTGGTGGCAGCGCGTGAGATACAGACGCAGCGCTTTGCGGGGGTGGAAAGCGTATTCGCTAACGGCGACATCAGTGCGGGGGATGTGGGCCGCTACTGTGGGCTGACGCCAGACGCGAAGCAGGTGCTAGAGCTATCGGTGCGGCGGATGCAGTTGAGCGCACGAGCGTATCACCGGATATTAAAGCTAAGCCGCACCATTGCCGACCTCGCCGCCTGCGAGACCATCGAACTGGTTCACGTCAGTGAGGCGCTGCAATACCGGCTGTAAGGGGGCGGGCCGTAGGGTAACGGTACAGGCACACATTTGTATGAGCAAAAGCAAGGACGAGGCCAACCTCGTCCCTACGATGGCTATCACGGCATGACGCCGACGTTGCGTAAAAACGCCGTGCGCGTGACCGCCGTCTGCGCGAACTGCTCGTCCGTCAGGGACGCCCACAGGTCATCGGCGGTGACGACCTGCCCCGTGTTGGCCTCGGCATAGCGGCGCAGCCACGCATAAAACGCGGTATCGCCCAGGGTCGTCCGCATGTCGTGCAGCATCAGCACGCCGCGCAAATACACCGCATTGATGTACGGGCGAATAGCGTCGAACTCGTACACCGTGCTATCCACACGGCCTTCGGGGTTCAGCCGGTTCACCCGGAACCACCACCACCAGTCCTTCAGGTCCGGGTAGTGGCGCTCAATGTAGATGTACTCGCTGTAGGTGCTCAGCGCTTCATCCAGCCAGGGGGCCATCGCCTGGTCGTTGCCCACCACATCATACCACCACTGATGGGCCACCTCATGCACGGTAATCAGCATGAGGTAGCTTTGCGGGCTGCCCTCATAGCTCACAAACCAGTCTGTGCTGACGAACGCAAACCCGCTGAACTCCATGCCATCGGGGAAGTCGCCCTGCACGATGACCATGCGCGAGTGCGGGTATACCCCAAACCGCTCGGAAAACAGTTCCAGGCTTTCAGCGGTGACCTGTGCGGCATAATCCCCGCCATACACCCACTCGCCTGTTGCAGCGTCCAGATAGGCGGCATCCGGCAGGGAGTAAGCCACCACGTCCACGCCGGTGAACGTCTGCGCGGTGGACTTACGAAACAGGTGGCTAACGCTGGCCGCAAACTCGCGGGCGTCCATGTGGATGAACTGCCACGTCTGGTCGCCCAGGTCGGTTACAGTTCCCGGCGCGGCGATGACCGTTTCGGGGGGCGCGTTGTTCAGCGTGAGCGTTACGTCCCAGTCGGCCCGGTCCAGCACGATTTGCTCACCCACAAACACCGTCGGGTGATGCAGCCACTCACCATCAACATACGGCACCACCGTCGGCAGCCAGTGGCCCAGGTTAATCTGCCGCTGAGTAAAGCCGAAATACCCCCGGAACGCCTCCACCCCGCCGATGACGGGCGGCATCTTGAGCGCGAAGTCCAGCGTAAGGCTGGCGGCGCAGTCGGGGTTCAGCGGTTCCGGCAGCGTGACCGTCAGGCGGCGTCCGGTGAGGTCATAGGCGGGGGCGGTGCCGTCCAGCATCAGGCTGTTGAGCGTGAACACATCCAGCCAGCGGTTCGGCTCTACGTTGAGAACGAGCTGGGTGAGCGGGTCACCAGTCAGGTTGGTGTAGGTGATGGCTTGCTGCGCGAACACGACCTTAGATGTGTAGTCCACTGTGGCGGCCACCTGATGCTGCGCCGGGTTCACATCACCGGGAGCGCAAGCTGTAACGGCTTCGGTGGCGGTAGCTGTCGGCGTTTGTGTGGCCGGGGGGGCGCTTGCCTGGGGCGGCGCGTCCGTCGGCGTGGGGGTGGCAGCCTGCACCAACGCCATGACGCGCTCCGGGGTGGGGGGCAGCGTGGCCGGAACCGAACTCACGGTGGTTGCCGTCGGGAAAGGGGTGGGTGGTGCTGGGCGCTGCGCCATCGTGCAGCCTGCCAGGGCCACCGCTAACGGAATGATCCACCACCTGGGCATGAGCGTTTCTCCGGGGGAACGTTGTATAACGCGGCGCATCATAACGGCACCTGCGGGCGCACGCCACCGACGGCTTACCGACGAACAGGGTGGAAAATCGTGGGCAGTAGGCCATAATGTAACAGATGACCAACGTCCAACAGCAGGGAACGCGATGCAATTTGTCACGGTGTTACACGATGTGCTTTTCAACGCGATTTTGATCTTTTCCGGCATACTGGGCGTGTGGGCTGTGGGCATGGCCGCCCGCAACCGCAGCATCAGCGGCGGCTTTTGGGGGGCCATGGCCTCGCTTGCCGGACTCAGCACACTGACGCTGCTGGTGGGCGTGGTGCTGGCGTTGCAGGGTTACGTCCCGGTGGATGGCCGCACCAACATCTACTTTATCTATATGGGTTGGCTGGTGGTCATCATGCCGGGGATGTTCACCCAACTGCGCGGGCGTGACGACAGTGCCGCAGCCCTGGCGTTTGCAATGATGGCCGTGTTTAACCTGTTCGTCGGCCTGAGTATGAGCGCACGGGGGCTGGTTGGCCCCTGGGTGCTGCCCGCCTGACGCAATGCGCCCCTTATTGTATGGTGGGCTGCTGCTGCTGGCGGCATGTGCCCCGCCCACCCCTTTCCCCGTGACGCCGGTTGCAACGCGCATCACGCCGGAAGCCGCCACAACGCAGGAAGGGGTTGCGACGGTGGCTCCCATCCGCTACGGGGTGCTGCCCAACGCCGCTGACTACGCGCCACTGGCTGACCTGGGCCGCTACCGCACCACGCCAGAGGTCATCGACGGGGAGACGGACACCTCACAGTACGATGTGCTGACCGGCTTTGGCATCTACGACGGCTGGACGGTGGCCCCTGTGCGCTTTAACATCAGCCTGATACTCAACACACAGCGCCCGCCCCTGGATGTGAACGCTATCGCGGATGTGGTGCGCCATGCGGTGCAGCCCAACGTTGTTATCGAAACGATTGCCATTCCAGGGGCAGAGGTGCTGTTTACCGACCCCTGGGACAGCAACCGCAGCAAAGCGGTACTGGCCAACGTCGGCTATCCAAACGGCTTTACAATTTATGCAACGGCCAGCGCCCTCCCCGGTACAGATGCAATCATCAACGCATTTGCCGCCACCAACATCACTGTGCGAACGGTGCAGAACTTCTCTGCAAGCCCTCATCTGCAAATGGTAGGGTGGCACTCCGATGAGCAGCGCAGCGCATGGGAAGCTGAGTTTGGCAGTACCAACGTGATTGACCTGTATACCCTACCGATTAGCTACACCACCAATGGCGATTTCGTCACCACCTTCACGGATGATGGGTGGGTGATCGCCGCACGGCGGGAGGTGCCATGACCGTCGTTGGCGATTTGATGTCCTATGGCCCGCTCACCGTCAACGTGGATGCGACGTTGGCGTCCCTGGTAGAGCGGCTGCGGCGCATCGGCCATGAGGGCTACCCGGTGATTGATGCCAGTGACAACGGGCGCGTGGTGGGTTTGCTCACTGCGCGTGAGCTGAACCGCGCCGCCGTCAACGGGCTGGAACACCTGCGCGTGCGCGACGTGATGCTGGCCAGTGCTGTGACGGTAACGCCGGATACGCCGCTCAAGCGGTTGTTGCGGGTAATGGTCGATAGCGGCTGGGGCCAGGTGCCCGTGACGTTTAACAATACGCTGATCGGCATCGTCACCCGCACCGACGTGATTCGTCACTACGCGGCGCTGGAACAATCCGCCACGCGGGATGTGACGCACGAGGAAGTGGTAAACGTGTTGGGTGCCCCACCCGCTGCACTGATTGCGTTTATGGCACAGCAGGCCGCCGCCCGCCAGCAAACGCTGTACATCGTAGGCGGCATCGTGCGCGATTTGCTGCTGAAGCGGCCTAACCTGGACATCGACTTTGTGCTGGAAGGTAACGCCATCGCGTTTACAGAAGCGCTGCAAGCGCAGTTCGGCGGTGAGGTAGCAACGCACAGCGCGTTCGGCACGGCTAAGTGGACATTTGACGACACCGCAGCGGGGCACATCGGGCACCCGCTTCGCACCCTGCCCGCTTCCGTCGATGTTGTCACGGCCCGCCACGAGTTCTACGAAGAACCCGCTATTTTGCCAACGGTGTACAACAGCAACATCAAGCTGGACCTGCGCCGCCGTGACTTTACGATTAACGCGCTAGCCGTCCGGTTGAGCGCAGATGGGGCCAGCGGTGCCATGATCGACCTGTTTGGCGGCACGGATGACCTTAACAACGGCGTGATTCGCGTATTGCACAGCCTGAGCTTTGCTGACGACCCCACCCGCGTGATCCGTGCTGTGCGCTATGCCGCCCGCCTGGGCTTCACAATTGAGCCGCGCACCGCCGAACTCATCCAGAACGCGCTGCCCATGCTAAGCCGCATCACCGGGGAACGGGTGCGTAACGACATCACACGCATTTTGCACGAAGACCGCCCCGAAGACGGCCTGCTGCAACTGCAAGCGCTGGGTGTGCTGCAAGCGATTCACCCCGCCTTTGTGCTGGAGCAGGCCATTCTGACGGACGCCTTTGAGCAAGCCCGGCATCTTGACCTGCCCCACCCGCCAAACGACCCGGCAGCGTTCGGCTGGATGCTGGTGGCGGCCAGCATGGATGCCGAATACGTGGAACAGGTGGCTAAGCGCCTGCTGTTCGCCAACGCAACCGCGGCTGCGATGGAATCCGCCGCCCAACTAACCGAATTCCCGGAGCGCCACTTTGGCGGCCAACCGAGCGCGGTCACGTTTGCGCTGGAAAAACACCCGCTGGATGCGGTACTGGGCGCGTGGGTGGCGCTGCCCGCGCACCGCGCTACAATCGAGCAGTACCTTAACCAGTGGCGTCACGTCCGCATTGTGACTGACGGCAACACGTTGAAGGGGCGCGGCCTTAAACCCGGCCCGCAGTTCAAAACCATCCTGGATAACATACGCGCTGCCCGCATCGACGGCACCATTGCCTCCGACGCCGACGAAGCCGCCTATCTCGACCACCTCACTGAAAGCGAGTGACCGCGCAATGGCCGAAGCTGTTCCCCACCCCGCTACCCTGGATTTGCAAGTGCCTGTGATTGTCCGTCAGGCCACCCGTGACGATGTTTATCGCCTCGAATGGGACGGGCAGTTCACCCAATTTCGCAATCTGTTTCGGCGGGCCTATAAAGAACAGCAAAACGGTCGCCGCCTGATGCTGGTGGCAGACTACAACGGCTATCCGATTGGGCGGCTGTTTGTGCTGTTCACCAGCAGCGATAACTTCATTGCGAATGGCAGCACCCGCGCCTACCTGTACTCGTTTTACATCATGACGCCGTTTCGCGGGCTGGGCATTGGCAGCCATATGGTGCGCTATGCCGAGGCTGTGTTGATTGAGCGCGGCTTCCAGTTTGCCACGATTGCCGTCGCCAAGCAGAACAGCGGGGCGCTGCGCCTGTACGAGCGGCTGCACTATACCCATGTGCGCGAAGACCCCGGCAGGTGGAGCTATACCGATCACATTGGGCGCACGCACCGGGTGCAAGAACCGTGCTGGATTTTGGAAAAAGCTTTACAAAACCCATAAGCGGTTTTACAATGCCCCATATGTGCAAATATGCTATTATGACTATTACATACTTGTAATAGCTTATGCACCTGAAATCTGTCAACAAGATGAGGTACACGCAATATGGCGACCAGGGAAAACGTTGTCAAAGTGACGCGCTGGACAGGCGGCAAACACCCTACCCTCTCCAATGTCACCCGCATTATGCGCGCCGAGGGTATGCGCCCCTATAAATGGGAAACCCAACCCAACCAGCGCTACGCGATTCGCAGCCACGGATACAACAAAATCCTCTACGTCATCGAAGGCTCAATGGAAATTGCGCTGCCGGATAGCAACCAGCGCACCAAGCTGCGCCCCGGTGACCGCGTGGAGATTCCAGCACGGGTACGGCACGGCAGCGTCAGTGGGCGCAGCGGGGCCGTCTGTTTGGAAGCCGCCACGCAGTAGCGTCTTCAAGCAAAACAACCTCAAAAACAATATCAGCGACAGTGTGGATAGCACCACAAGATAGCGTGGATGCCCCCTCTATCCCCCTGCCTTTTCTCTCATAGTGGGGAAAAAGGGAGCTAAAACGGTTCTCTAAGGTCCCCGCACCCCTTGTGGGCTTAGGGGTGGGGATCAGAAAACCAGTGTCCACGCTGTTCTGTACTCGTACCGCAGTCTTAATCTTTTAACATTGCCAGCCAACGCAGGCGTTCAGCGTGCTTTTTTGTTAACCGTCCCCAGCGATGTCTTCCAGTGAATTAAAGTCCAATATCTCGATGCATTTACGGCTCAGCTTGATATACCCGGCACCCTTGAGGTCATTCAGGATTTGGGTGGTGGTTTCGCGGTAGGTGCCCAGCATGTCAGCAAGCTGCTGGTGGGTATAGCCTTCGAGGGTGCTGCCGCCGCCGTGTTCTTCCACAAGCTGCAAAATCAGGCGGGCAATGCGCGACGGCATCCGGCGGAAAGCGATGTCTTCAAAACGCTGTTCAACGTCTAGCAGGCGGTTGCCCATATGCTCCAAAATCCGCAGGGCCACAACCGGCTTGGCCATGAGCAGCCCTTCTACGTCGGTGCGGTTCATGATGCAAATCTTGACTTCGCCCACCGCCTCGGCAAAGGTGTTGTGCATCCGCTGGCCAATCATGCCCATGTGCCCGAACACCGCCCCTTGCTGCAACGTCTTAAAAACCAACTTGCGCCCATCCGGGGATACCCTGTACAGTTGAACCCGGCCCTTTTTGATAATGAAGAGGACTTCGCCGGGGTCGTCTGGCATATAAAAAATATGATTGCTCGAATACAGGCACATGCGCGTCATCCGGCTGATTTCCGTCACTTCGGCGTCCGTCAAATCCTGGAAGATTTCTACTTCGCGCAGATAGTCAAACTTTTCTTCTTCCAGTCGGGTCATCGTTCTGGTAGTCGTAAATGCCATCGCGTTTCCTCTCAATCTAATGTATGACGTTGCACACTATATATACACGGATAACGGCCAATGACCGCTGCACCTGAGCAAAGTTTGTTTCAACACCACCACCGGCACATCCCGGTGATTGACCTGGCAAGTTGGTTCCTGATTATTGACGGCCACGTTGCGAACACTCTTACATTAAACTATAGCAACTTAATGGCCATGCCCGCCATGCAATCTCAGCCCGTCATGCTGTGTAAGGGCCATTCAGACGATTGCCCCAGGCTGGCCGAGGTCACATGGGGCGGGGTGCCCCTGGCGCAACTGCTTGACCGCGTGGGGCCAAACGACCGCGCCACCCACGCCAACATCCACAGTGCAGACGGCTACGTGACCGCCCTACCGCTGCCTGAGCTAGACAACGCCTTGCTCGCCCTCACCCTGAACGGCGCTCCCCTGCCGCCGGAACACGGCTACCCGCTGCGGCTGGTGGTGCCGGGTAAACTCGGTTACAAGCTGCCCAAGTGGATTACACATATCATCATTACTGATACGCCTGCCCTCGGCCACTGGGAACGGCGCGGCAGCGACACAGACGGCAGCGCCCGGCCCCTCATCAGCGCAGATGAATCACACAGGCGCGGGATAGCTGGCGCGGGGCTAACGCTTTCTGGAATAGCATATGGTGGGCCGCAGCCAGTCACGGCTATCGAAGCCAGCGTGGACGGCGGCCCCTGGGCACCTGTTACGCACTTCGGGGGGCAGGCAGGCCGTTTAGCCCACTGGCAAATCGCATGGCAGCCCGCCCTGCCTGGGCGCTACGCGATGCAACTGCGCGTGACCGCAGGTGACGGGCAGGCCACAACGCCCGTCATGATAGAGGTGACTTAGCATGACCGCACTTTCTCGTCGTGAGTTCTTACAGGCCCTTGGCATCTCCGCTGCGAGTGCCGCGCTGTTCGGCATATCTGTTGATGGCTACAGCGCCCTTGCCGCGCCGCCCGCTGCGCCGCTCCAGGGGCGCACGCTGCGCCCGACCGCCCTTTATGCCCAACCGAACCTGCAAACGCAAACCGTCAACCTGTGGCCCGATCACCTGCTAACCATCCGTGACCACAGTGCAAATTTTTACGCAACCGAGGGCGGGTATGTGCCACGCCAGCACGTCCAGCCCATGCAGCCAAACATCACCACAACGGTGATTGACACGCTGCCCGCCCACGCGGAGGTCATCGCGCCTGCTGCCGCCGTCCGCACCTACGCTGACCCACGCGCCCCATTTATCACCCAAATTGGGCACGGCGGCGTGATGCTCATTGTTGACCGCATCGAAAACGGCTTGGGTGTGTGGTACGAAACCGCCTACGCCAACAAAATCCCGCTTGGCTGGACGCAGGCGGTTCACTGGCGCGGCCTGCCCCAGGCTACCCACCGCCGCCGCCTGCACGTCATGATAGCGGGGCACACCCTCACAACCTACGATGGCCATAACGCGCTGTTCAGCACGCCGATTGCATTACCCGCTGATTTGCCCGCTGGCGACTACATCCTGCACCGTGGGGCCATTGGCGGCACTGCTGCCTTTGTGGCTGATGACGCCTATCAGGGTGTGCCGTACACATTCAAGCTGTGTAATGGGGTGCCCATGCACGGTGCCTACTGGCACAACACTTTCGATGCAACTTACCAACCGCAGGCTGTTGAACTCAATGTGGTAGCGGCCAGGTGGCTGCACGATCAGATTTCCGAAAGCACAACCTTGACGGTGACTTAAAACGTAGACTGGCCCACAGAACCGTGCCAGCATAATCGGTTAGTATGTCATCAAACAGACGAACGCCACCCTATCGTAACATTTCACCAGCGGCGGGCGTCTGAAATGTAAAAGGTGAAACAGGTAAAAGGTACATCAACTCATGGAAATCACACTTGGTCTGGCATTTGCTGCCGGATTCATCTCGTTCATTTCGCCGTGCGTGCTGCCGCTCGTTCCCGCATACATCAGCTACATGGGCGGGCGCGTGACCAACACCGTTGCTGCCCAGGCGGGCGGCGGCCTTCAGGTACAAGCCAACGCCTTCACGCGCATCAGCACGGGCGTCCACAGCCTGTTCTTCGTGATTGGCTTCTCGCTCGTGTTCGTCGGGGTCGGGCTGCTGTCCACGTCGTTCGTGCAGGTCGTGGGCGGTTCCAACATCAATGCAGTGACGCAGGTCATCGGGCGGGCAGGCGGCATCGTGATTATCGTGTTTGGTTTGCACTTCATGGGCGGCCTATCGTGGTTGTTTAACCAGTTGCGCCAAAGCGAAAGCTACCTGAACACCGCCTTTAGCCTGGCAGTGGCCGTTGTGGGCACCGCCCTGATTGTGTGGGCACTTCGCATCCCGCCGTCACCACTGGCCACCGACCCGAACATCTTTCGCCAGATGATGCTGGTGCTGCCCGCAGCCACCGCGTTTAACCTGTGGCTGCTGCTGGACGGCGCGTTCACGAATCCGCGTGCGTTCTGGCTGAACCTGTTCAACAAGCTGGAAGTCGCGCTGTATGCCGATACGCGCCAGCAGATGACCGCCACCGGCCAAACCGGTTACGGCGGCACCGCGCTGATGGGGGTGGTCTTCGCAGCGGGTTGGACGCCCTGCATCGGCCCGATCTACGGCGCAATTTTGACGTTGGCGGCCAACGGCGGCAGTGTTGGGCAGGCCGGGACGATGCTGCTGGCCTACTCGCTGGGCCTGGGGATTCCGTTTATTGTCACGGCCCTGCTGCTGGACAGCGCTCAGGGGATGCTGCGCGGCCTGAACCAGTACATGGGCACCATCAAGTTAGCCAGCGGCGTCTTTTTGGTGCTGATTGGTTTCGCAGTTGCCAGCGGCCAGCTTCAGCGCTTGAGTACGGTTGGCGCTAACGGCACCTTCGCCTATAACCTTGAAGAGTGCTTCACAAGCGCGGTTGCAGGTGAGGTGCCCTGGGGCGACGTGGTAAGCTGCATCAACGAGGATGAAACTGCCCCGCAAACGACAGCCAACACGGGCGCAAACGTCGCTGCGGCTGGCGTCGATACCATCACCGACGATGCGGACACAACCAGCGCTAACGCCAACCTCACCGTTGGCACCAACGTGGGCGACATCGCCCCCAACTTCAACACGTTTACGGCTGCTGGTCAATCAGCCAGCCTGCAAGACTATCGCGGGCAAACGGTGCTGCTCAACTTTTGGGCGACGTGGTGCGGGCCGTGCCGCATCGAAATGCCGGAGTTCCAGGATGCGTATGACGCTCACCGCGACGATGGGTTTACCATCCTGGCAGTGAACAATCAGGAAACCGCCCAGCAGGTGCAGGACTTTGCCGACGAGCTGAGCCTGACCTTCCCGCTGTTGATGGACTTGCAGGGCGATATTCAGTTTCAGTATGGGGTGGTGAACTACCCCAGCACCTACCTGATTAACCCCGACGGCGTGATTACCAACCGGCACCTGGGGCCGCTGACGGCGGACGCCATCGAGGAAATGATTAACGAAGCTGTGAGCTAACGCTCGCTCCCACCCTCATGTAGAATACGCGCCGGGGTCGCCATGCAGTGTGGCCCCGGCTTTTTGTTTGAGAGGACATCACTTTTATGACAGACACAAACAAAGGCGGGCGCGGGGTCGCCCTGGCGCTGAACAAAGGGCTGTATTGGGTCACACGCCGCTGGATTGTGGTGGTGCTGGCATTTTTAGGGGTGTTTGCCGCGCTGCCGTTTGCCGCCCCCACCCTGATGCACCTGGGCTATACCAACGCCGCCAACGTGATCTACTTTATGTATAAGCCGTTCTGCCATCAGTTCGGGTTCCGGTCACACTTTTTATTCGGGGAGCAGTCCGTTTACCCGCGTGAGAACACCGGCACCACGCTGATAAGCTACGAAGAGATGATTGAGCGCACCAACCCACCGGAGTTCGCCAATATCGACAACCTGTACGCGCAGTCCGGCACCACGCAATCCGAACTGCTGGATTGGGCCAACCTGCAATGGGCCGCCCGCGAGTTTGTGGGTAACGAGATGATGGGCTACAAAGTCACCGTGTGCGAGCGCGACATCTCGATTTATTTGGCGTTGTGGGTCGGCGGGCTGCTGTATGCGATCTTCCAGCGGCGGGTGCGGCCTGCCCCGCTGTGGTTGTGGTTTTTACTGGGCATCGGGCCGATTGGCGTGGACGGCTTTAGTCAACTGCTCAGCTACCCACCGTTTGAGTTTTGGCCGCCCCGCGAAACCCTGCCCATGTTCCGCGTGCTAACGGGCGCTACCTTCGGCTTTATGAATGCGTGGCTGGGCTTCCCCTACCTGGCCATGACGTTCGATGAAACCCGCACCGACCTGGAACGCAAGTTCCGCCGCGCCGGGATTAGCTACTAAACCGAATAACCCCACCACACAAAAAGAGCCACCCGCACCGGGTGGCTCTTCGTTACAACTTGAACGAACTTAGCCAGCAGTGGGGATCAACCCCCGCCGCCAAACTCAAAATCGTCCTCAGTTGCCGTTGGTACTGGCGTCGGTGGGACGTTCGTATCCGTCGGGAGTGGTGTCGGCGGTTCATCGCCACTACCAATGATTTCGATGCGGAACGTGTTCGTCTGGGTGGCACAAATACCCGACCCATCATCGGCCTGAACCGTAATGGTGCGGCGCGTCACGGTTCCATCTGGCTGGTCGATCAGACTTTGCGGCACATTGACCGTCCAGCTACCGTCATTGTTGACAGTGACCCAGCCTGGCCCGCTTGTTTTGGTGAAGGTCAGCGTATCGCCGTCTTCATCGTTGAACAGGTAGTTCAGGTTTTGATTGCTGCCTGGGTTGCTGGGTGCCTCGTAGGACGTTTCACCCTCACCTGTGTCCAGCGTAACCAGAATGTCGTTATTGTTGGTTTGCACCGGGCGCTGGTTCGTGGACGGATTGGTGATGTTGATGGAGACTATCCCGTCTACTGCGCTCGGCAAATCGCGAGAGTCCTTTGCTTTGTAGCTGAAGGTATCCGTGATGCTGCCAGCCTCACACACCTCGTCAGCTTCGGTCGGGTTATAGGTGAAGGTACCATCACACGCCAACTGAACCTGTGCCCCCCGCGTTGTGCCGATGTCAGTGCGCGGGCAGTTCGCTACAGTAAGCGGGTTGTCACCACTGCTTGTAAAGCGACTGGGGTCACCGCTGGTTGCGTCTTCCATGCTGCACGCGGCGGTGGGGTCGCCGCCCGTTGCGACGAACGTGGTATCGGCGCAGTCCGTGTCATTATCCAGCACGCTCTGCTGGCTGGTGGTAACGCTGCTAAACACGTTGGACGGGTTACTCAGGGTGTACACGTCATCGTTGGCGACGGGCGGCATGTTGTCATCCGGCACAGGCGTATTGGTCGGCACGGTCGGCTCAGGTGATGGCACGTCTTCCAGGCCCACATCGTCTTCGTCGATGTCGTCACAGTTCACATCAATCGTGGATGCGTTCAGGTCTGAAACGAGGAAGCCGAATGATTCATCCGTCAGGCTGTTACCCGTAAAGTCCAGCCACAGGTTCAGCGTGCCGTTGCCCGGAATGGTGTATGCCCCGGCCCACAAACCGTCTTCGTCACTGACGGTGGTGTAGATGTTGGGGTCATCTAGCGTGCCTGCGTTGTTCGTCAAAGATACGATACCCGTACCATTGTTGCCATTGGCACTGCTCCACAGCAAATCACCCTGTGGCGGCGTATCGCCCCCCAAGTATACGCGCTGCAAGGCTAACGAGCGTGTACTGTCGTTACGGTAGCGGTCTTCCCACGGCCCCCACGTAATGTCGAAGCCGTCAATCGTAACAGGTGCGTCTTTACTGTTGGTGACGAACAACTGCACCCAACCGTTTTCGCGCAGCGCATTGTTGCTGGCGGCAAAGGTGACCTCACCCGTATCACAGGCCAGTTCGAGTTCGCTGTTGACGTTATCCGTCGTGGTGGAGTTGAACACCAGCGGGTCGCATTCTTCCAGCGTGAGCGAGTCACGAATGCGGAAGGTAGTGCCGTCAAAAGCGGCCAGCGGCAGCACGTTACCCAGGTTATTCGGGCCGCTTTTGAACTTGGCCTCGAACTTGATTTCACTTTTGGCCGAGATGGTCAACTCAACAGGCAGCGCACCGGGGTCCTCAGCAGACTGCGTGTCAGTTTCCGGCGTATAGTCGGAGCCGTTCCACTGCGTGTTCCCGCCCAGTTCAAACTCATCGAAGAAGAAGCTGCCATAACCGGGCACCGGGGCCAGGTTGTTGTCTGCCTCCCAGTCTGCACTGGACCAGTGCAGGTCGGTGGAAATCAGGCGGGCGTCGGTGTTGTTATCGTTTTTGATAATGAACACCACACTGCCGGGGTTAAAGCCGATGGCCCGGTCAGTACCCGTGTGATTGGTGTTGTATTCTACCAACGTCACGTTGGGGCAGCTAAACACCTGCTCCTCGAACGTCGGCGTTACCGTTGGCGTGTTGGTTGCCGTGGGTGTGAACGTCGCGGTTGGCGGGTCGGTTGGCACCGGTGTTTCTGATGGGTCATCAGTTGGCCTCGGCGTAAGCGTATCGAAGCCGCCAGGGCCGCCAGGGCCACCAGGGATGTTACCCGTCTGGCTGGTGGTGTTATAAAACGATTCCACCACCGCAGAGCGACGGGCGTGCATCGGGATAAACCGCGCCAGGCCCAGCGGCGTAATCAGCGGGTGGTAAAACGTCACCTGAATGTCTACCGTGTCGCCGGGGCCGCCGGGGTCTGACCAGCGCCGCGCCTCATTTTGCGCTTCGGGGAACTCCTCGTTGAGGAAGCAAGCGGGCATATCTGTGAAGTCGTTATACAGGTCACCGTTTTCACTGACGATTTCCCGCGCCCAGTCGCGCAGTGTTTGCGGCTCATTGTTGTCATTGGCCACCAAAGACGGCTCATACACCGGGATGACGAAACGATTGGCGTACTGTGCCCCGTTGGCCTCATCACCATCAATAAAGGTGCCATTATCACTAATGAGGCTGCGATTGCTACAAATCGTCACCAGGAAGTAGGAATCCAGTTCGCCTTCACTAAAGCTCGGCTCATCAGCGATTCGGTAGCTCACCACACCAGAGTTGAGTTGGTTCCCGCCTGCCGTCAGGTCCAGGTTAGGGTGCATCGGGTAGGTGGGGTGCCACACACTGTATAAGAAGCTGGACAGGCGGCGGCGGGCTTCCTCGTGGCCCAGGCCCGTGAGTGCGTTGTCACGGGCTATGTCGATGTCGCCCGCATCACCGGGGGTGCCGTTGCCGTCCAGGTCATCGGCGGCGTCAACCACACCGTCGTTGTTCACGTCGGGGTCGTTGCCGTCTGTGTTATCGTTCCAGCGGCTTTGCTGATACAGCAACTCAACGGGCATGGGGTCGATGGCAAGGCCCCCCGCCCCCTGCACCGCACTGGCGTAAATAGACGGAATCCGCAGCAAGTCCAGGCGCAAAAACTGGTCGGTGGCGTTCACACGGGTGACCGTGCCACCAGGGTTAATCGGGTCGGGTTCAAACAGGCGTGGTTCACAGTCCTTACCCCACCATGTGCCGAACAAACTTTCGTAGTTGCCCAACCCCTCGTCAATGGCAATCGTCACCCGATAGTTTTCACCGTTCGGTTCTGAACCGGGTGCTGGCGGGAATGAACTGTATATGCCAACACGTTCAGCGTTAACGCAGGGCACGATAGACTCCGCGTCGTCTGTACCATTTTCGAGCGATTCGTCAAAAATCAACTCATCAAACTGATCCAAATACTGCCCTGTACTGGCGTAACGGGCGCTCACACGGGCTGCGTTCTGGATCGAAATCCAGGCCTGGAAGATGCGCCCAAACTCAATAATACCGAACATCAAAACAAGCAGCAGCGGCAGCGTAATGGCAAACTCAACAAGCGTTTGCCCTTTACGCACCTGCGGCGGCTGTTCCTGCTGCGTTTCTCGTTCCATAGATAAGTCCCTCAACACTCTGTAATCCAGATGAATGTCTTATGTAACTGCCGGAGGCTCAAAACGCCCCCGGCAGTGCGGTCGATCAATGTGAATTACCCGGTTAGGCGGGTAAACAAACGCCCGGCAATTTCGTCGAACACATCAGCAAGCTCGTCTTCGTCTGGCGCGTTCCAGTAGTTGCCATAGCTCAGTTGGGCAAAGCGGTCTTCTTCAAACGTAGACGGGTAGTCCTCGTTAAGCTCGTTGTTGTCGCCCACGTCTGCAATGTAGCGCAGCAGCTCTTCACCCAGGCAACTTTGCAGGTTACCACCCTCACAATTGCTAGAGGTATCGTCCGGGTAGTCCAGGTTGAAGCCGATAGTGAAAATAGTGGGCAGCAGCGTCAATCCGCCTGTACCCCGATTCAAAGCCACGAAGTCCGCCCAGTCGCGGGCGTAGTCATCGGCGTCGTACTCGGTTTCGCACACGTCGTCGTCAAAAGTACCCCCGTCGTTAAAGTCATCGGCTTCATTGATAATTTGCGAGCTGGCCACAGCGTTGATTTCGATCGCCGTCTTGCCCTCTTCGCCATCCTGCTCGGTGTAGCAATAGTGACGCTCGCTGGGGTCACCATCCGCACACGCCACTGCACTATCTTCTGTGCTGGCGTAACCCACCGGGTCACCTGAGGTGCCATAGGGGCAAAAGCCATAGGCCCCATACAGCGCTGGTTCGGCTGCGGGTTCACCACTGTTGTAATTCGTGGAGCCATCGTCACGCAGGTAGGCTTGTGCGCCCTCAGAAGACAGGCTGCCATCCGGTTGCCGGGAGGGAATGGGGTCGGTGGCCCCGGCTGCGCCGTCACTCAACAGCACGATCACCCATACCGCGCCCTCCGTGCGAACGGTGTCCGGGTCTAGCAGGGCATTGTTGGCCTGGCGCAGCGCAGCACCGAAGTTCGTCCCGCGACACTGGCTATAGCGCTCGTAGGAGTTCAAGCCCCACACGCTCTGGATGTCTGTGTCAGTCGCCGCTTCGAGCGGTGGTTCCCAGGCCGCGTCTGACCGCCAGGGCGGCTGCATACGATCTTCGTTGCTGCCGTCTTCACCGGCTAATGCGCTGTTCGAGCCGGGTGGGG
Source organism: Anaerolineae bacterium (assembly GCA_034437575.1). Classification (GTDB taxonomy): domain Bacteria; phylum Chloroflexota; class Anaerolineae; order Aggregatilineales; family Phototrophicaceae; genus DAOTTY01. Next base: position 18,712 of record DAOTTY010000134.1, read on the forward strand.
GCGCGCTAGGGTCATCATAGGCCCACAGCGAGTAGTTCCCCGGCAGGGCGGCGTTGTCAAAGCCGCAGCTATCGAATACCAACCCGGCCCGCATTGCGGCACCCACTGGCAAGTCTAAATAGTCGGCATCTTCTAGCGCGGTGCTGTAGTTATCTGCACCAATGCCAGCGCTGTAGCCCGTCCAGCGGAAGGCCACGCCCTCATCTTCCTCAAAGGCAGAAACGCCGTTGCCGTCATTGTCAGAGTGGTAGAAGTTCATTTCTGCACGTACACCCACCGCCCGGTTGAGCAGGTTGACCGCTTCGTTACGATCATCAATCATGGCCGGTTCAGGGCCAGCCCCATCCGGGTCCATAATCATAGCACTGCGGTCAAACGTGACGATGGCTACACGGTCACCCGCCAAAAAGTCGATGTTGTAGAGGAAGCGCGTGCTGGCGTCACGGGCTTGCTTGAACGGTTGGCAAACCAGGTCGCTAAAGTCGAAGTCATTGGTTATCAGGTTATTCGGGTCAGCAATATCCGTCGTGTCGTGGTTAATAGTCACGTTAAGCGGGTCAGACCCATCAACATCCAGGCCAACTGCCGTCGGGTCGTTACAACAGCCATAAAAACGGAAGTTGGCTTCAAACATGTTGGTGCGGTCAAAGACGCCCGTTAGCGCCTCATATTGTTCCCGCTGGGTAACGTCTGCCCCATAGTCGTTCGCGTCAACTTCGGCCAGGTCGTCAAACTGATTGGGGATCAACTCACGCACCGGGCTAATCTGCACCCGGCAGTCCTGGCGTATTTCGTGGATGTCCGCGTATGGGCTGCTCCCCTCAGACCCGACAATGCCGGTCAGGACGGGGTTCATGATGTCAATCGGGATCACACTCGTGCCGTCAGTGCCCATCACATAACGGTCATAGGCCAGCTCAAACTGGAAGCCGTCCACCTCCACCAGGCGGCCTTCATCGTAGCCATCACTGTCGTCGTCAGTACCACCGGCCCGCATATTGCCCGGTGTTACAACTTTCAGGAACTCCAGCCGAAACTCATCTGCTGACAGGGCACCACCATTGGCCACATAGGCATTGTGGATGCGCGATAGGTTCGGCGGCAGGTAGCGTACCCAACGCTGATCCAGGCTGTTATCCTCAAAGAAGAAGTAGTCGTAGTCGTCCATTGATGTGTCATACAACATCGACTCGGACACGTCCAGCACAATCACCACGTCCAGCGAGGCGGTTTCACTCACGGCGGCTGCCGTCAGCATAAAGGTTTCCTGGCCAAACAGGTTCATGAAGGTGGTGGGCACTTCTACGCTGGCCTGAACGCGCACCAGCTTGCGCCCGCTGCCGTCGTCACAAACCGCATCGTGTACCTCACGTTGATACTCGATTTCTTCCAGCCGGTTCTGCTGGGCCTCAGTGCGTGCATCCGGGCTGATGGCGTCTAGCGTCTGGTATTCTGTGAAGTTGGGGTTAGAAACATCGTCTGCGGTGCCCATCTCACCATCTGGCCCGCTGAAGAACTCCTGATCGGACCACTCCGCCGGGATGCTGGTGCAGGTATCCACCACCACCGTTGATGGGTCAATCCCATGAAATTCAAGGAACTGGCGGGCGGCAAACGTCGTCCGGGTGAAGTTAACGTCGTCACTCTCCTTACGGCTAAACTGCCCGGCAGCGGCCACTGCCGCGCTGTCAATCGCCCGGCTAAGGGCGTTGTAGCGCACAAACATCAACGACAGGTCTGTGACGATGCCCACAAAGCCCAGCAGCACCACAAACCCAATCGCCAACAGCACAACAGCCTGCCCGGTTTGATGACGCCGCATGGAGCGCTTAAAGCGTGATGTTAATCGTTGCATAGCGTTTGTTTCCCTCTAATCGTGTCTAGTCCGCTGGGCAAGACTGCTTACCAACAGCGTCACTCAAAACCAGAATGTCGTCGCAGTCGTTGTCAAATTCCAGGTCAAGGTTAACGGTCGAAATGGGGAAGGCTGCCCACACATTGAGGTAGGTGCTGTCATCATCCAACGTTGGATTGCCTGACCCAAACATGCGGAAGATGTTGCCGTACAGCGGCAAATCCAGCAGCAGGTCGTGCCGCCAGAAGATTTCCACCAGCACAATCCCCTGGCGGTCTGGCACGCGGTCAATGTCGGCCTCTAAAATTTCCAGGTCGCCATCGCCGTCGCTGTCTACGCCGCGCAGGTTCACCAACGCTTCGATGCGGTCAATGTTCCACTCCGAGCCGTAACAGTCTTCACCACCGGCGTTTTGCAACCAGCGCCCGGTCAATGAGAAGCCGCGATGGTTGTTATCAGTTGCTGATGAAGCGCCGCTATCGAACAGGCGTGTGTTTGCGTTACTGTTCAAGATGGTGAGGCGGGCTGCGTCAAGCTCGTAAGGGTCATACTGATCGTTGGCGTCAATGTCGAAGGGGTCGCGGGTGTCATCCGCACACTCGTTGGCGTTCGCCGGGAAGCGCCCCGTCACCATGACCTGAGCGCCCGAAGCATTTTCTGCCCTGGCCTGAAAGTCCGAATCCGGGTTGTTCTCAAACGGACGGTACAGGTTACTGATGGCGTCTTCACAGTCACTGTCACCATCACAAATGTCGTCAACAACGGTTGTGTCTTCACTGGGTACGCGGTTCAGTGAAAACACCGACACGATCACGTCATTGCGCGGCACCGAGTTTGTACTATCGAGGCTCAGGCGTGCCCGCACGGCGTCATCGTTGGTGGCGTTAATGTCTGGATAGACGGAGCGGTTCAGCGGGCTTAGGGAGTTATAGGCCGTGCAGGCCACCTGGGTGTAAAAGCCCACATAAAACGCACTCAACTCTGGGCGGCACAAAGACGACAACGCCCCCTGCTCAACCGGGTCAATGGTATCGTTATCGTTCAAGTCATAGTCAATGCCGAAGACCATCCGTGCATTGCACGAATGGTGCGTCGTCAGCGTGCAGTCCTCGGCGTTATCAGGGATGCGGTACACCGCCTCAAGTGTATTCAGCACTTCCGAGATGTCATCACCGTCAAGGTCTACGCCTACATCAAACGCGCCATCCTCCCAACTGTAGGGGTCTGCCTGGCCAATAGCTTTGGTACCTTCACGCGCCCCCTCACGAGAGGACGACAACAAAATCAGATAGTTGTTGGTAAACCACCCAATTTCGGCAATCCCCGCCAGCAGCACCAACAAGATCGGCAGGATAAGCGCCATTTCGACCACGCTTTGCCCCCGGCCTTGCTTCGGCTGGTAGTTAGCGGGCGTGCCATCTAACATCCGTATAACTGCTCGCAAAATGTTCCGTGTCATGGTGTTGTTTCCGCCGCCGATCACTCTGTTTTGCGTCAATGAAAATAAAAAGAACACCGTCATAATAGGCTACGATGCGGCCTGACGATGCTCATACTATACCATAGCGGCTAAATTCAGTTGTTTACGTCCGATTGGGCAGATGATAAGGTTTTGTGCAAATGTCAGGTGAGCGTTTCCTCAGCCATTTCGACCCGTGCCGCCACCATGTAACCCCGCCGATGACGTGACAGAATGATCTTGGGGCGGTCCGGGTCGTCTTCGATTTTGCGGCGCAAGTTGCGAATGTGATTACGAACCAGAGCCGCATCGCCCACATCGCCGGGGTAGCTCCACACATCCACCAGTAGCTCACGGGTGGTTTGCCACTCATTGGGCTTCTGGCACATCTGCTGCAACAGGGCAAACTCTACCCGCGTAAGTTCAACCTCGTTGCCGTCGATGTAGGCTTGCTCAGTTGCAGGCACCATGCGGATAGACGGATTGCTATTCTCCCGGCGCACCTGCACCCGCCGCAGTTGGGCACGCACGCGGGCCGCCAGTTCGCGGGCCGCAAACGGCTTGCTGATGAAGTCATCCCCGCCCATGTTCAGGGCGTCTGCAATGTTATCGGGCGAGTTGGGGCCAGCCGTCAAAAACACGATTGGCATATCGTCAAATTCGCCGTTTTGACGAATCTCTGAACAGACGGACAGACCGTTGCGATCTGGCAGGTTGATGTCAATCAAAAGCATATCCGGGGTGGTTCGCTCTAGTTCGGCAAGCACCCCATCCGCCGATGTTGTTTTTATAACCTGATGCCCCTCTTTATGCAGCAGCGTTGCAATCATGCTGAGCATAACAGGGTCATCGTCGGCCACCAGAACTCGATACATGCTTTGCCTCCGACTACGTTATGTTTAGAAACAGTATAGTCGGTATGGGTGCCAGCGGGTGCTGATGGCCGTGAAATTTTTGTGAAAATCGTAACGCTTGGTAATGGAAGGGGCGCTATGCCGGCGCTGCCGTTTCAATAATGTACCCCACCCCGTGTACCGTTTCGATGTAGCGCTTGCCGCCAGACTTTTTGAGCTTGGCCCGCAGGTTGCGAATGTGGGCGCGAACAAGGTCCGGGTCGCCCGTTTGTGGTGGATACTCCCACACAGCCTCTAGCAAGTGTATGGGAGACTGCGGCTTGCCCGCGTTGTGCATCAGGTAGCGCAGCAAGCGGTGCTCGGTGGCGGTTAATTGAATACTGGAGCTGCCGACATGCACCTGATGGGTCTGAGAATCAAGACGCAGGTTATTTACCTCGATGACGCTCTCGTTTTTGGTTTCGCGCAGCCCCCGGCGCAGCAGGGCCGCCACCCGTGCCCGCAACTCTTGCACATGGAACGGCTTCACGATGTAGTCATCGGCCCCGGCATCCAGCCCAACCACAATGTCATCTGTTTTGCCCTTCGCCGTCAGGAACAGAATCGGCAGGTCGATAAAATCCGGGTTGGCTCGCAGGCGGCGGCAAATCGTAATGCCATCCAGCGCGGGCATGATAATGTCCAGGATAACCAGGTCAGGCCGCTCCTGGGCAATAATCCCTTCCGCCTCGGTGCTGGTGTTTACCAGCTTCACGCGGATGTCGTCGCTTTCGATGGCCCGCCCCAGCGTTGCAAGCACATCCGATTCATCATCTACCGCGACAATATACGCCACAACTCAACTCCCTTTCTTCACAGGCAAACTCACCTCAAACAGGGCACCACCGCCTGCACGCTCCATCACGGTGATGTTTCCGCCTAGCCCCTGCACAACCTGTTGGCTACTGTGCAAACCCAACCCGATGCGCTCAGCAGAGCGCGTGGTGTAAAACGGGCGGAAGATGGCTTCATGATCTTGCTTGGGGATGCCCTTACCGTTGTCCCACACGTTAACGGTAATCAAACGCTCTCCCTCCCAATAGTTTACATCAATTCCGATTTTTGCGCTTTCCATTCCTACCAGTGCATCGCGGGCGTTCATCACCAAATTCAGCCACACATCCCCCAGCGAGTCGGGTACAGCCCACAACAGCGGCACTTCTGCTGGATAGGTGGTAAGCACCTCAATACTATCCACTTCCAGGTAGCGGTGTACCAGGTTCAGCACATCCTCGATGCTCTTGACAAGATCAACGGGCTGCAATTGCCCCCCCAGCAGGCGCTGGTCTGCCGTGGCCGTCAGGCGGCGGACGACCTCAGTTGCACGGCGGCCTGAGCGGTGAATCGCTTCCAGCGAACGGTAAAGCCGGGTGCCTTCTTCCGCGTCCATCAGCAAGATTTCGGCATCAGCAACGATAGTGGTGAGCGGATTGCCCAGTTGGTGGGCCATCGCGGCAGAAAGCTCACTCTGGGCGGCCTGCCGCGTTTGCTCAATAACGTTACTCACAATGGAAACATTATGAACGGAATGGATTTCATCGGGCTGCTCAGGCTGCATGGCCACCAGGCGGCACGCCACAAACCCGGCCATAATTTCCAGTGCATTTGATATATCCGTCTGGGTTTTCCCGTCGTCATCCACTTCAATCCTGACGGAAGCTGCCCCCACCCGCAACTTGTCAAACAAGATAGGGACGTAAAAATCAACAAACGTAGAAGCATCATCTTCAATTTCAATCTGGATAATCCGCCGCACCTGTAATGCGTTGGTTAGCGCCGCGGCTGTGTCAACTTCTTGACCATTTTGGGCAGGCAGCGGCTCTTGCTCACAGCCGTCTGCATACAACACCAGTTTGCCTGCGTCCTCAATAAGGTAAACCTGAATGGCAAGCGGGTCACACATCTGGCAGATGGCCCCGGTAAACTGGTTAATGAGCGCCTGCATCGTTGACGCCCCCAGAAAGGCTTGCCCTTGCTCAATCGCAAAACGAAATTTGTTTATGACCTGTGTTGATTCCATGCCAGTTAACGCTGGCCCCCAGAAATAACTATAAACTCAAGTAGATGGCGGCTTTTGATCGGAGCCGGGCCGCGATGGCCCGCTCAGGCGTGCCCGCCGTGCTGCAATATCATCGTCAATCTTGGTTTGGGCGATTTTTTCGCTAACGGTTCCTTCCTCAAGCTGCTCAATGATGTCTTCAGGATTTGAGCGAGCGTTGAGCCTGTCATCCATCCACGCAACGCTCTCTCGCGCCTCGCGGATCACATCGGCCAGTACCCTATCCGTCTGCTCTTTAAGGTCACGGGCCACATAATACGACGGCGGTTGCTCTGGTTGGGCAGGGGGTGTGCTGTCGCTGGCTGCGGGTGCCTGCGATTTACCCGGCTGCGCCGCTGGTGCGTCTTCAGCAGGTGCCGGGTCGGACGCTGCTGGTGCCGGGTCAGACTCTGTTTGCACCGGGATGCGGGTAGGCTGGGCGGGGGGCTGCGGTGTATTCGTGGCTGCTTCAGGCTGGGCGGACGCCTCATGTGGCGTTGGGTCGGCCTGGGCTTCACGGTGACGCGCCTCAGCAATGGTCGCGTCCAGTTCGTTGACCCGCAAGATGAGTTCCTGCGTGGCGGTGCGATGCTCCTTGATGTCGGCTTCCAGCATGGTTTTGCGCTGCTGCGCCCGCTGGAGCCGCTCCACGAAGTAACGCGCTCTGTCATCGTCGTTATTGGCGATGGCTTCGTCGGCCTGCCGGTTCAGCGCGTCTATGTCGCGCTCAATCTCGTTGACCTTGCGCGTCAGTTGATCCTCATAGTCCAGCGCCTTGTTGATCTGCTGGCGCAGTTGATCGACTTCGTTATCAATGTTGTTGCCCAGGCGAGCGCGTGGAATGTGCTGGATGGGTGAAGTGGCGGCCTTTTGAACGTCTTCCAGCACATCGTTCATGCCCGCCTTAATCAATATGTTTAGCTTTTTGAGAAAATCGCTCACCAGTCGCCTCGCTTCTCGGCTAGTTTACATACGCATTATAACCGATGCTGTTAAGGCCCCGCAACGTGAACCGCGTCACAGTCCCTGTCCCCGTCCCAGGCCAGCGCATAAACCGCCATATTGCCGCCGCCCGCTGCCACCGCCGCCTGCCCGCCAGTGTTGAACACCTCACATAAGCGCGGGTCGGTGCGGTCATCACCGGGTATCTGGTCGGGGAAGGCCATTAAGTATTGGGCGTTCCTGGCTTGCATCAAGCCCCAAAGTGCCTCAGCATCATTTACGATATTCACAACCTCCGGGCTGACCAACCCGGCAATATCTAAGATGGGCCGGGGCGTGAAGTAAGCAACCGCACCAATGTCATGCACGGCCAAAAAGTCCCCCGGTGGGATATTGGCGTCCAGCCAACGGGCCGTCGTCACCATCTCCTCATTGATAATGCGAACATCCCGCGCCAGGATGCCCGGCCCAACAGCCAAACCCATCACAGCGAACGTTACGGCTGCCGCAGCCGCCACCGCCCGTGACAGCACCCGCCCAGGCATGGATGATCGCCCGGTCCGCAGCAGCCACAGCGTCCCCACCACGCCAATCAACACCAGGCTGGGCACGGCAGGGATCACATAGCGCCCGTGCTGGTAGCCCGCTGGCAGCCGCGCCGCATACAACCATACCAGCGCCACCGCCCACGCCATCGGCACCCACCCGACGGCGAAAGCAGCGTTCCCGCGCACACGGCCAACCATCACAACCAGAAACGCCGCCGTCCCTGGCAACAGGAGCAGTTGCCCGCCCGCAAACAGTGGCTCAAGCATGATCCACACCCGACGCGGGAAGCTGAGCGCCAGCAGCGGCGCGTGTTGGGCCTGCTTGGCAGCGGAGGTACCGGGCAGTAAACCGCCCGCGAGTTGCAAGTTCAGCAGCAAGTACGGGGCAATCAGCACCGCAAAGCCCACCGCCGCCGCGCCAACCCACAGCAAAATATGACGAAACATGCTGCGACGACGCCCAGCTACCGCCATGTAAGCCAGCCCACACAAGCCAGCGGCCCCCAGCCCTTCTGGTCGTGTAAGCACAGCCAGGGCGCTTACACTACCAAACACCAATCCGCGCTGTAAAACATGGCGCAGCGCCGGGCTACGTTCGTCATCCCACTCGCGCCACACCAGCAGCGGCAGCAGCAGCGTCCACATAGCAAACAGGGCCGTTTCCATGCCGCTGCTCGCCGCCCAAATCAAATGCCACGCCAGCGTGATAAACACACCAGCGACTAACCCGGCGTAGCGCACATCTGGCGCGATGCGATCTGCCAACCGTGCGCCGAACAGCGCCGTCAGCCACAGCGCCAGCCCCCCCAACAGATGCGTCCACAGCAGATAGGGCACCCGCAGCGCATAGCCCACTGCCAGCAGCACGGTATACAGCGGCGCGGTTGATGCCGCGCTCGGCTGGCCGGGGATAAGCGCCCACTCACCGCGCAGGCCCAGGTTGCGCCCATACGCCTGATGAATCCAACTATCATCTAACGGGAAGCCCCACCCGGCCCGCCCGGTGTACAGCAGCATGACTACCGTCACCAGGGCCAGCAGCACCAGCCACCGCCAATCATTCAGCCGTTTCAATGCGATATAACCTCACGTCTGACACTTCCAGCGGAACAGGGATTAAGAAGCCTGGCGGGTTGGATGGCACGTTGACGAGCGGCAGGGGGGCCGCGTGTGTTACCCCATCCCAAACGGATTCCAGCAGCACATAATCCACATCGTAGTGCGCGGCAATTTCGAGAATCACCTCCGGGGACTCATTCGGCAGCACAACCCCGCCGCGCCCGGTGAAAAAGTACAGGCTGGCCGGGTCATTAACCATCACCCGCGCATTTTCAGGCACAGCGGCCATAAGCTGTTCAAGATGCGGGGGCGTCACCCGGACGGAACGGCCACTGCGCCCGATATAGACACTCAGCACAAGCGCGGCCAGCACGACCCCCGCCGTCAGAGTGCGCTTCGCCCGCTGCGGGTGCCAGTTGCGGCGGCGCTTCGCTATCCATGTCACAGCAGCATCCAGGCCGACGATGGCCAGCACCACCCAGACCGGGAACAACGCCGCCGAGGAGTGAAACAGCCCCCCCCGATACCCCGGAAACGGAAATACCAGCGTCATTGCCAGATGCAGCCCCAGCGCATATATCCAGAATGGGGTCAGCAGCGGCTCCCGGCGCAGGTGCCACAGGCCGATAAACATCAGCGGCGTAAGCAGGACCATACCTTCTACAGCGACCAACGTCGCCACCCCGTTGACCAGCGCCACCCGCCGCGAGTCCCACAGCAGTTGCCAGCCACCACTTGCCCAGAAGCGCTGCGGGGTGGCGTCCGGCGGATAGTTAAAGATGTCGTTATATTCTGTAAACCAGATGCCCTGCACCCCACCCGACGCCAGCGGCTCCCCGATGACTTGCAGATTGCGAACCATCCAGGGGGCCATAACCAGCAGATAGCCGGTTAGCAGCGCCACCCCCAGCAATAGCGCATCACGCAGCCGCAGCGCCCGCAACAGCCACAACCAACCCGCCGCCGCAATCCCGGCCAGCACCAGCAGCACGCCGTCCGCCCGTGTAAGGTGAGCGCCCCCGGCCAGCAGCCCCGCAACGGCGTACCCCCCCCACCGCCGCGAATCCAGGCCGCGCCCCAGCGCAACCAGGCACCCCACCCCAAAGGCTGCGAACGGGGTAAATGTCGTTACCATCCCCCAATAGCGCGAATAAAAGCCGCCCACCAGCACAATCAGGCCAGCAGCCCACGCATGACGGGCCGTGCCACCCACACGCCCGCCCAACCAGAACGCGGTAAACCCGGCCAACGCCAGCATCAGTGCAAACGGGAACTGCGCCGCATCATAAGACCCCGGCGCGTTGAACACCATCATGCCTGCTGCCGCCAACCACGACGCCATCGGCATCCAATACAGGTGTGACGGCGCGGGGAGCGAATCCGGCGCACCGATGTACGTCCACAGGTAGGAGTCGGTCATGCCATCACCATTGACAATCCGCGCCCCACTGTTGAAGTAGTAGTAGGCGTCTGTATAACCGGGCCAGTTGGCGAAGCCATACGCCACCCCAAACGCCAGCACCAGCCCAACGGGCGCAAACATCAGGTAGGCCCGCCGCGTCAAAAGGCGTCCTCGCTTTGGCTAAGGCGGGGCGGCATCCGCCACCAGCGCCCCGCCGTAAATACCAGCGTCAGCAGCACAACGACCACCAGCGGCAGGAAGACGGTCAGGTTTTCCAGGTTGGGGGGGACGATGGTCGTCAGGAAGTGTGCCCAGGGCACCACCAGCAGCCCCAGCAGCAGCGGGTAGTTCCACAGGCCACGCCCGCGCCGGGATAGCTGCTGCATCGCCACCAGCAGCACCAGCATAAACACCATAAAGTGCGGGGTCGCAGTGCGCGGCCCGGCGGTGTGCGTCACCCACAGCGTGACCGCCACCGCCCACAGCAGCCGCTCATCCCGGCGCTGGATCAGCACACCCCACCACGCCCACAACAGCCACCCGGCCAGCAGCCCACGCACGGTATAGCCCACCAGCGGCGGCCAGCCCAACAGGAACTCAAACAAAATCCACACGGGGGAGCCGTCACGGGTGTAAGCGGGGTACTGCTGCACCTGCGCCAACCAATCTGTGAACCAGTCCGGTTGCAGCGCAAAGGATGCGGCCATTAGCGCACCCCACACGCCCCCAAACCCGATCACAAAGCGCCAGCGCTGACGGCTGATGCCCCACAACAGCAAAAACGGCACCAGCAAAAAGCCCATCTGCGGCTTGATGGTCGATAGGGCCAGCGCCGCCCCCGCCAGGCCATCCCGCCCAACGGAAAGCGCCCACAGCGTCAGCGCGGTCATGAGGTAAACCACATGGCTTGGCTGGCCCAGTATCAGCCCACGAAAGCCGTAGTAATTTAGTACACTGAACACCAAAAGCGCCCCTAACAGCCCCAGCCCCGGACGCCAACGCAGTGCCCCCAATAGCAAAAACAGCCCGGCGATCAGGCACACCTCAAGCAGCACCAGCCACACAGCAGACGCCCACGCATACGGTAGGGTGACCAGCGGCCCCACATAAAACACAGTGTACATAGGGTAGGCGAACAGGCCCAGGTCTTCGCCAGACTGCGCTGCCCGCCCGTAGATGCGCTGCTGAATATTGAGGCTGGCCGCGTCACTGTACGGGCTGACGCCCTCCACCCAAAATGACCGCGCCCCCTCCCAGCGCGACAGGAAATCGTTCATGCCGGGGTTGGGCGCAGTGAACTGGTTGTGGGTGATAACAACATTTGCCGCCAGCACCAGCGCCAGCAGCCCCCCGAACAGCGCCCACCGATAACGCGTCATTAACGGGTGGGGCGCTTCATCAACAGGCGCACGTACTGCTGCGGCAGCACTTCCTCACGGATGACCTCCCAGCCCTGAGCGCCTGTTTCGTTGAGCAGTTTGGTGTAGGCATCCTCAATCGTGATCTTCTCGCCGCCCTGTTCCAGTGCATATTCAATGTTGCTCATGTGCTGCTGCCACGTCTTCACCACAATTTCGCGGTATTCCCAACCCCCCGTGACGGCAGCGGCGGGCACGTCTGCCCCTACCGGGATAACCTCGCCGGGCTGGTCAATAGGCATGTCTTCAACAGCCCCGGCGCTCTGTGCCAGCATCGGCGGTGCCAGTTCCCCCGCATCCGGCGGGATAACCGGGGCGCGTTCGGCCAGCAGGGTATGCACGAGTGGCTCGTCAACAGCATCTGCGGGCAGTTGCATCTGCGGTTCGGCGGCAGCGGGCGGGGTCTCCGCCAGGGGCCGGTCCATCGCCAGCGCCACGCCCGTTTCGACGACGGCGACAGCGTCTGATTCGGTGTCTTCCACCAGCGGACGGGCATCAAACGGGGCCGGGTCGGGGGCCGCCTGTTCATCCTCCGGGATGACGGGCAGCGTGTCGCCCTCATCCTCGTCTTCGCTTTCGCTGGCTTCGACGGGCTGTTCCCCCAGCAGCGCGTCCACGTTGGCCAGCCACCGCCGCGCTGTGGAACTGTGCGGTTCCAACTCTAGCAGGATGGCGCGGGCTTCGAGGTACTGCTCGTCAACAATCAGGTCGTAGGCGCGGTCTAGCTGTTCTTTTGACGACATAGCGGTTTATGCCTGTTCTTTCTGCTGCGGCTGTGCAGACGGCTTTTGCTGCGGCTTGGGGCGCTTAAAAGCGAATTCTTTTTCTTCCGGGTTGGAAATGCCCACCAACTCCCAGCCCTGTGCGCCGAGCAAGTTCATCACATCGGCCAGCACTTTGTCCTTGAGTTTGGGTTCTTTGGTACCGTTGATGCGGTAGTCCGTCCGCCCATAATGACGATTAAAGCTCATCGTAAGGTATTCCCAGCGCTGCATAACACGCTCCTTCAGTAATGCGGTCTGTTTTTGACGGGGATTACAAACAATTTATCTCACAGTGGGTGTTTTCGCCAATCTATACCGCTGCCGGGTGCCCACGCAGCACCCGGTACAGCGCGACCACTAATCCGACCAGGATCGCCGTCCGCACCAGCACCAACACCGTGAACGGCAGCACCAACTCCCCACTGATGACGCCGCCCGTCGCCCCGGTGCGGATGAACAACAACGGGTACTCGGCAAACGTCACCAGCGACAGCAGCACGCACACCTGCACACCCCGCGCCGTCGGGAAGCACAGCAGCGTCAGCGGTAGGATGCCCACAAGCCACTGTGGTGACCAGCCCTGCGACTGCAAATAGAAGATTAGCAGCGTCACCAGTACAAACGCCACCACACCGCGCTCGTCGGTGCGGCGCGTGCGAACAAAGATGAACAGCCCAACCGCCGCCGCCCCTGCCAACCGGACGATGCCCGGCACCACCGGCGGATTGCCACGCGGCAGGGTGGCATTGGTTACGTCGGTGCGCTCACTGACTGACCCAAACACACCCGTACTCAGGTTGCCGTCAAGCAGCGCCCACACCGTTTGATAGCTGGCCTTGTTAAACTGCGCCGTCAGCGAGGGCAGGGTCATCTGCCGCGTGGACGGGTTCGCCAGCAGCACCACATAGGGCACCGCAAACACGGCAACGGCAATCACGATGTAAATCGCACTGGCCCGCACCGCCCGAAAGCGAATCACCGCGCCGAACAGCAGCGCGGGCACGAACTTGGTCAGGGCACCCAACCCGGCCACCACCGCCGATGATACATCACGCCCCCGCAGCAGCAGCCACAACCCCAACAGCAAAAACACCACCACCAGCGGCTCAAACGTCCAAAAGGCGAACACCAGCGGGGCCAGCAGCAGCGCATACACCCAGGCCAACGCCTGCCCTTCCGTCTCACCATACAACCGGATGCCCATCAGCCGCAGCAGCACAAAGTTTCCGAAGTCACAGGCCAGCATGACCCCCGCCAGCAGCGTTGCATAGCTGCCATAACTGGCCTCACCGCCCAGCAAGCGATACAGCCCGACCTCTATGACCGACCACAACGGCGGGAACTCGCTCCACCAGTCTCGGAAGGGGTACAGGCCCGCGTCGGTTGGCTGCACCAGCAGGTAGTAATACAGGTAATCGCCACCCACCGTCACCCCGCGCTCGGCATTATCAATGAGCAGCGGTTGGTAGGCCAGCAGCAGCAGCACGCGCAGCCCGATGAACACCACCGCCAGCGTCGTGAAGCCGCTTAGCAGGCGCGGCATCGCCCGCTGCACCGTCATGGGGCCACCTCATCCCGAACGAAAACGACGGCCTGTTCATCCCGGTAGACTTCCGACCAGCCGCGCACAGTTGCCAGTTCTCGCCCAATCGGGCTGCCAGACTCAATCACCACACTGTTGACGCCGCGCTGGGCGAACACATCGCGCCAGTCTGCGTTGAGCGTGTACACGTCAATGTACTCTGAGAGGAACTCGTCGCCGTATAAGTCGGTGCGGCCATCCACGTAAACGGGCATCTCCGGCAAGGCCCACATCAGATAGCCGCCCCAGTCGTAGCTGTTGAACACGCCACCCGGCACGGGGTTAGCTTGCAAGTAAGCACTCACGCGCACGGGCAAAAAGTCTTCCTGCGCTTCACGGACGCGCTCCGGTTCCAGTGTGTGGGCGATTTTGCCCACTGCCGCGATGACCAGCAGCAGCAGCAGCCCCGCATTGACAAGCCCCGCCGAGCGCCGCACCCGCCGCCGGGGTTGGAAATCCCAGCCCCGTTCTTTGAGCAGCGCATCCGTGTGGAACATCAACAGGGGCGCGGCCACCACCGCAAACACGGCCACGTTGCGGCCATAGGCCAGCGCCAGGTACAGCGTCCCACTCAGCAGCGCCAAGCTGGCCCACCGCACCCGGCGCGGACTGGCCCCCAACGCCCCGAACAGGCCCACCAGCATCAAGATGAAGGGCAGCAGGTTGGCATTTTGAAAGTTGGGCGACTGCCATTCCTGGATGAAGTTTCGCAGCACATCCAGGCCCACCGTCTGGAAGGGCAATAGCAGCATCCGGTAGGTATAGGGGTTCACCATGATGAGCAGAGCGCTGGCCAACCCGACTAAAATCAGCCTGCCCACGCCGCGCCAGCCCTTCACCTCATCCCCACCAGGATTCAACACGCAAGCGGCGATTTCCCCGCCAATCACCCCGGCCATGAAGATAAAGCCAATCGAATAGCCCGCGTGCAGGTTGCCCCACAGCGCCATCAACAGCGGGATGAGCCACAGCCGGTCAACATCACGGAATTTGTACTGAAACAGCAGGTAAAGGATCACGGTGCTGAGGAAAAACGACACCATCTGCGGGCGGGGCGACCAGAACACCGCTGCCGTCGATGCGCCCAAAATCACAATGAAGGCGCGCAGGTATGTGTTACCGCTGCCCGCCAAATAGACGAACACCATGCCACCTGTTGCAAACGCTGCTGTATACAGCGCCAGCCCCGCATTGCCCGCCAGCGAATACACGCCGTAGATGAGCAACTGCGCCCCCCAACTGTGATTGATCCACACGGTATCGCTGCGGGTGTAAGAAAACGGGTCTTCATAGATGAAGCCGTTGGCCAGCGTGTATTCCCCACTGCGAACGTGCCACCACGTATCCGTATCCACTGGAATGCGGGTGGCCAGCGCGAAGATCATCACGAACAGGCCCACCCGCATCACCCGCTCAACCGTCAGGTGGCGTATATCCAGCGCGGCGCGGCGCTTAGCTGCCCGCTGCGTCGTGATCGTTGTCATCGCCGTAAGTCAATTCGTAGTATTCCATCAGCGCTTTCAAAATGTTGGACATATCAACCGCGCCTTCCATCACCTCAACCGTGTTGGCCACAGTAACATCGCCCTCTGCCGGTTGTCCATCGCGTTCGGCCTCTGCCAAGATTAACCCCGCCCGCCCCTGAATTTTGTTAACGCACGTCATCAGGTCAATAAAGAGCGTGGGTATAATCGCCTTCTCATCCGTCTTGAGCAGCGTTTGCAGGTAATGATCCTGCGCGAAGCGGTCGAACTGATCGCGGTAGCTTTGTTTTCCGTTTTTCGGCATGATGTCCCTTACACGTCCCGCCGAGCTTAGTGGCTTAACATCGAATCATCCACAGGATAACACGACAATGCAAACTTTACGCCCTTACATCGTGACGATTTTCGCTCTCAGCGTCTATGTTGTTTTTGTATGGGTCGCATTTGGCAGCCCGTTGGCCCTCGTCACCCCCGGCTCAAACTTTAGCCCAACTGAAATGTTCATCTACTCTGATGAAGGCTACGATGGGCAGTTCGTTTACTACATCGCCCGCGACCCGCTCAATGCCGCCCCCCTCATAGACGTGCCCGCCTATCGCTACCAGCGGGTGCTGCTGCCCGCGCTGGGATGGCTGCTCAGTTTGGGGCAGGCCCCGCTGCTGCCATTTGCGCTGCTGCTGGTAAACGGGGTCGCGCTGGCCGGGTCTGCCGCACTGTTAGAAAATCTGCTGCGTCAGCACAAGGTCAGCCGCTGGTACGCTCTGGGCTACAGCCTGTCTTTGGCGGCGCTGGGTGGGGCCAGGCTTACACTACCAGAACCGTTAGCCTACGGTTTGTGCGTTGTGGGCGTGTGGCTCATCCTACGAGACCGCTGGCTGCCAGGTGCGATGATGTTCGCGTTTGCGGCCCTCGCCAAAGAAACGACGCTTGTGTTTGCGGCGGGGGTGGGGTTGCATCTGCTAATTCAGCGCAAACTCCCCCAGGCTTTCACGTTTGGCGCGGTGATCCTGGTGCCGTTTGCGGTGTGGCAGGGCGTGCTGTATCGGTGGTTGGGGTCACCGGGCATTGGCAGCGGCGGGGGCGGCGCTACCAGCTTTGAGGTCATCCCATTTATGGGTGTGGTTCGCATCCTGACGGAAGGCGGCATCGCTGCGTTTGCCGCGCTTATGCTAATTTTGGCCCCTGCCGTGCTGCTGCCCACATTTTGGGGCCTGTGGCGCTGCTGGCGTGACTTTCGCATGAATCAATGGCATTTGTACACATGGCTGCTGCTGGTCAACAGTGCGATTATGCTGTTTGTGCCGTTTAGCACCTACCGTGAGCCGAACGGCATTCTGCGGTTTATTGCGGGGCTGCAACTCGCCGTGATTTTGTATGCAGCGCACCGGCGCAACCGGCGGGCGCTGCGCCTTTCATCCTACTGGGCGTTTACGGTGCTGCTGGTCATCGCGTCCGATGCGGCGGTGGCCTTTGGCGGTTGAGGGCGTCGGCCAACAGCAAACAAGCCCCCCAGCACGGCCAGCGACAACAGGCTGATGATCGCGCCCGGCCTAACCCACCAAACCCGATACTGCAAAGCAAAATCAGCTTCTAGCGGCTGCACCCTGGTAAAGTAGGGTTGCTCAAAATCACAAACAACCTCCCCCCCACCCGGCAGCGTCCACCCTGCAACACACAGGTCACGTAACAGGACGGTGGCCGGGGGTGCGTCACTGGCAAACTGCACCCCCGTCCAGTTGAACCCGTCCGTTAACGTCGCTGCCGCCCCTGCCCGCTGTACTGGGTTGGCAATCTCAACCAGCCCGTCCGCCCTGTACACCCGGTCTACAGCGTAATCTGCAAGCGCAGCGGTATCGTCCGGTATCGAGTCGATCATGGTTTCATACTCAGCCAGCACCAGCGGGTCAAAGTTGTTAAGCAGGTATTGGCGGTCAAGCAGGTTCATGTTGGGCAAATTCGCCCGCCGGAAGCCCTGCCAATCCGACTGGGCTATGCGGTAGTCTTGCCCGTTAAGCCAGGGTTCAAAACCGAGGTCTTCCAGGTCAGCAAACTCCGGGCCGTCGTCCGTCATCCGCTGACCAAACAACACCAGATCGAGCGTTTCTGGCGGCCAGTACCCGCGATAGCTTGCATTTGTATCTATGTTACCGCCCGGCAGCGGATTGTAGAACGCAGCGGGCACCGTCGGGTTAAGGCCGCGTGTCGCCCACCCCAAATCTGCCCCCACAACGACGATCACGGCCACCGCCCACGCACGGTTCCACCACCCCGGCAGCGGTGTGAAGCGCTCCGGCACATTACCCGCCCGCAGCAGCGTAAGCGCCCCCGCCAGCGCAACCCACAGCGCCGTCATGCCCACCTCACGCACGAGTACCCGTACCCCCGCAATGGCCGTGACATCCGGCGGCAAATACACCGGGGATACCACCGCCAACAGCCCCGCGCCCACCGCGCCCGCTGTCGCCAGCCGCGTCCAAAAGATGACCCACTTACCCTCACCCCAACTTGTCACGCCGATGCCCGCCAGCACACTTAATCCAAACACCGTCCACAGGTGCCAGCGTCCCGGTGCCTGAAACAGATCAAACGTGGGCACAGTGCGATACAAAAACGGAAAAATCGGTGTGTGACGGCCCAATGCCAGCGCAAACCCGATGACCACCACCAGCAACCAGAACGGCACATCCTGCTGATACAGCGGCACATGATCCCGGCGGCGGGCAGCGCGACCCACCCACGCGAAGACGGCCATAACCGCCGCCATCAGCGGAACCAGCCCCACATACACCGCTTCTTCGTAAAACAGCCCGCGTGCCAAATACGACCCATCCCCCGGATTGCCAAACACATTCGGTGCCAGCAAATTCACCGTCCGCAGGGGCGCATAACTAAAGTTGAAGGCCAGCGCTTCTTCACCATAGCCGCCCGCCCGCTGCGAATTCACCAGCAAGTCAGCCGTGGCCAACAACTGCATGAATGCCACACCCGCGCCCAGCATCACCGCCAGCAGGGCCGCCCCCAACCGCAGCCCCCGCCCCGCAGCCGCCCGCCGCGCAGCCACCCACACACAGTACAACCCGGTCAGCAGCAGCGCATACCACGCCGTCTGTGCGTGCCCTGCCGTCAGGACAAGCGCCGTTATCAGCGCCAACCACGCTAAACTCCGCCGACTGCCCCCCTGCATCACGCCGAGTGCGGCCCACAGCAAAAACGGCAGCCACGCCGTCACGCTCACCACCGGGTACGTGCCCAACCGCGCCACCACATAACTCGTCAGCGCGAAGGCCAGCGCACTCACCCCGCGCCCCACCGCCGGGACGCCAAGCCGCCCGCCAAACAGCCCCATCCCCCACCCGGCGATGAACAAATGCAGCACCGCAGTCACGCTCATTAGCCAGCCCAGGGCGGCATAACCCGGCGCGAGTATCCCCGGCCAGTTCAACGGGTACAGCACCGCCGATTGGTAATTCGCAAACAGGGGTGCCCCCGCCCCGTTAAACGGGTTCCACAGGGGCAAATGGCCCGCCCGCAGCGCATCAAACGCATACGCCCGCCAGGGCACAAATTGCAGCGCAGGCAGCCCCCAAAAAAACGCCTCGCCGGTCAGCAGCCGCCAGTACGCCACCCCCAGCACCCCCGCCAGCACAGCCAGCGGCGCTGCCCGCACCACACGATCATTCTCCACGCCGCGCCTCCCGGATGTTTAACACAGTCATTGTCAGGCCGACTAACACAAAACTCACCGCAGACACCCACACCGCCACCATCGTCACCCGGTCTAAACGGGCTACCACTGCCGCCGGGAGCAGTTCCGGTGCGGGTTGTGCGGCGTCGTAGCGCTCATTGCGGTAGATGTTCACACCGCCCACCGTCTCAACATACGTCAGCCCCACCACATCGAACTCATACGCCGCAATCACATGGCTCACGCGCCAACGCGCCAGTTCTGCCGGGTTGGGGTTAATGCCCTCGTTCACAAAGGGCAGGTCGTCTTCACTTTCGACCGCACCCAGCGGCGGCAATACCACAGAATAGCCCTCAACCGGCACATTGCTGGCCGCTTCCATCGCCTCCACAAACGCCCGCAACTGGAACGGATCAACGCCGTTGAACAGCCGCAGCCCACCCACACGGGCCACTTCCTGGGGCAGCGCATAACTCGGTGAATACACCACATCGGCGTCTTCTAGCGCTGCAACCAGGTCAGCGTAGGGCGCACGCCACTCATCTGCGCCGCGCCACTCTAACCACTGCACGCCCGTTACAGCCACATCCGCGAACGTCAGCGCAATCAAAGACACGGCCACCACCCGCGCCCGGCCCCGGCGCAGCAGCACCGCCAACAGCACCCCAGCCAGCCCCAACCCCTGCGCGATCATCAGCGCGGCGGCGGACTGCGGCAGGTCAATCAGGCCCGTGACTAAGAGGGTAACGCCACACGCCATCAGCAAGCCTGCCGCGCCCGCCGCCACCAGCCGCCACCAAAAGATCACCTTGGGCGGGTCAGCGTCCCGCCAACGGGCGGCTGCATCCATGAGCGCCTGCAAGCCATATCCCGCCAGAACAGCCGCACACAACACCACCAGCCACCACGCCCGCCCCGGTACCCGAAACCACCGCACCGCCTCAAGCTGCGCCAGCCCCCGCCAGAAGGGGGTATTCACACCCAGCGCCCACAACGCCGCTACCAGCACCGCACTCCCCCAAAACACACGCCCGCCCACAGGCTGCGCCGCCCAGCCGATCACCGCCAAAAACAACACCGGCAGCGATAAATACACCATCGTCTCAAAGCCACCGCCCCCCGTATGCGGCGGCAGCAGCAGCCCAGCCAACCCGAACGGCTCCAACGAGAATGTCCCCGCCTCGTCAAGGGTCAGGGCAGCGCGGCTCAAAAACGGCTGCCAGCTTAGCAACGGAACCACCAGTGCCGCTACCAGCAGCGCCAACGGGAGAACAGCAATCGCTGCCCAGGCCATCCGCCTGACTGACCGCTCATCGACACAGCGCCACACCGCATACCCGCCCGCAAACAACACCCCAAACAGCGCAATCCGCACATCGGCCAGCGCCAACAGTGCCGCTACCAGCGCCACCTGCAACACAAACAACCGCCAGTCAGCCACCCGCCGCGTGAGCAGCCACACCAGCCAGGGCAGCCACGCCAACGCATACACCACATCCAGGTGACCCGCGCCTAACGTAGCGACCATGCGCGGGGCCAGCCCATATGCCAACGTCGCCAGCGCCGCCGCTTCGGGGCGCAGGTCAAGTGACCGCGCCCATGCCCACATCCCCGCAGCAGCGATGGTCAAATGCAGCAGCACCATCACGTTCAGGTGCAGCGATGGCGGCAAAAGCACTGTCAACCACTGCACCGGATAGCTTGTCTTATTAAGGGGGTTCGCCGCAAACGGCGCTGCGTAGAAAATCGCGTCCTGCCACAGCGGATACTCACCGCCCAACAGCGCCGCACGGGTCGTAAACGCTGCGCTCCAGTGGGCGGTTAACGCATCGGAATAAGGCTGGCCGGGGATGAAAGGCACCGCGCCGGGGCGCATTCCCGACAGCAGCAAAAAGCCCCCCACCAGCCCCACAACGGCGAGTTTAAGGCCGGTAGACCAGGACATCACCGAACTGCCGCACTTCCTCCAGGCCCGCTGCACACGCGGGGTTATCGCCATTGCGTTCACGCTCGATTGGCCCAACCAGCACATAGGCAACCCCGTGCTGGCGCACCACCCGCTCACACACCGCCGCGTCCACGTCTGCTGCCCCATACCAGGCAGCCACCTCTGCCTTACGGGCGTCTGCGTTAAGCGTTTCAAACGGATGCCCATACACCACACGCATACCCGCTTCCCCCGGCAACCATAAAGACACCGACTCTGACGCCATCACCACCGTGCCGTGTTCCACTTCGGTGTTCAACCACTGGAAGGCCGCATCATAGTCCGCGTCCAGGTAAAAGCGCGGGTCTGCCGTACTCACAGACGCAACGAACCACAACACCAGCAAAAACCCGTTCCCGATTGCCGATATGCCATACACCCCCGCCAAAAAACGGTTACGGTACGTCTCCGCACGGTCATCTAACCAGAAGTCCATCAACGCCCGCGTGGTAAAGTACGCCACCGGCAGCATCATCCCAATGGCGAAGCGCCGCTGGGCACTCGTCGGGAAGTAAACCATCACCAGCATCAGCACCAACCACAACAGCATAAATTGGTCGCCATCGGGTTCAAACCGGCGGATGGCCCGCCAGATGCCCGGCAGGGCCAACAGCAGCGGCAGCCCAAACCCGGCCAAAAAATGCCAGGGCATCGGTGCCAAATTCACGTTCTGCTGCATCCATGCGGCCACCTCCGGGTTGTAGCGGATTTCTGCAATGTAATAACCGCCGATGGGCAGCGCAGGCAGTACCAACAGCATAAACCATCGGAACTGGTACAAAATGACTTTGCGCTGGCGCACCCAGTCAATCACCATGAGCAGCCCCACCGCCCCGGTAAAGGGCACCAGCCCGTGCGGGGCCACCAGCCCCAGCCCCGTTGCCGATAAGATCAGCGTCAGGCCGCCGTTGTGGATGGTCGGGTCGCTGCGGAAGCCAGGCCGAAACACCACAACAATCACGCCTGCGCTAAGGGCCAACAGCGCAAACGCCACCGGGAACTGCACATTCGTGGCCGCACTGTACAATGCAAACGCCTCCGGGATGACCAGATCAGGCGTTTGAATCGCATCCGCGCTTTGCAGGCCCAGCAGCAGCAGCAGCCAACCGAACCCACTCCCCAACACCGTAATGATAAAGAACACCCGGCGCGTGCGCTCCCGACGCCAGATAACCGACGCAAACTGGTAAATCGCCAGGAACATCAGCAGCGACGCCAGCACACGCCCTGCGTGATAGGCAATCTGTGGCGAGACGCCCATATAGCGCGAAAGCTGCCCCAACCCGTTGTAAAGCAGCGTGATGTAAGCGCCCTGGGTGGCGTCGGGCGTGTGCCGAAAAATCGTGCGCCACTGGCCTTCCTGGCCGAGCTGTATCTTAGAAAAATACGTCGCCCCGTCAATCGGGTTAGACAGCAGCCCCATAAACACCTTGCCCCCCTCGGTGGCATCTACCCAGTGGGCATACAGCAGCGGGGCAGAAACCACCACCAGCAATATCGCCCCCACCACCAACACCCAACGCCATTCTGACGACGAGGCCTGACTCACGGACACAGCAGAGATTTGCTGACGGCTGACTGCCAATGTGCGTTCCTTCCCGTCACAGGTTACAATTGGATTTAGTCTACAATAGCGAACACATCTAAACCAGTAAACCAGCTACCAAGATTTATTATGGTTAACGCCAAATCACTCCTTAAACTTCAAGACATCGAACAACAAATCGCCGCTGCCCAGGGCCGCATTCGTGAATTAGATGCCGAAATCGGCACCGATGAACGGCTACAGGCTGCCCAAACTGCCCTGCGAAGCGCCCAAACTGCCCTGCCACCGCTGCAAAAACAAATCCGGTCCTACGAGCTTGATCTTGACGAAACCCGAACAAAAGCCGACGGCCTGGAAGAGCGCCTTTACAGCGGTGCCATCAAAAACCCGAAGGAAATGCAAGAACTTCAACAAGAAATTGCTTCGCTCAAGCAAAAGCAACACAACCTGGAAGACACCATGCTCACTGTTATGGAGGACGCCGAAACCGCCGAAGCCGCCATCGAAGCACGTCAGGCCGACCTCCAAACGGCCACCCGCGCCGTCCAGGATCGCCATAACTTGCTCACGGGTGAGCGCGACCGCAAAGCCGAAGACGTTAAAAACCTGGAAAAGCAGCGTGCCGCCACCATTACCCTACTCAGCCCCGACGAACTCAAGTTATACCAGCAGCTTAGGCCCCGCACACGCGGCTTACCCGTCGCCAAGATGGCCAACGACGGCATCTGCGGGGCCTGCGGTGTTCAGCAAAATCAGACCGCCCAATCCAACATCCGGCGCGGCACACTGGGCCAGTGCGCCAACTGCCAGCGCATCCTCGTGTATCTATAGCTCTCATTAGCCCCCATTCAGGACGTTGCTCATGACCCACAAAACGAACAATCAACCGAACTCACCCACCGCCGCCAACCGCGCCGCCCAGGTCAGCCGTAAAGTGGCCCGGCGAGGTGCCCGCGAAACCCGCAAAGCCATCCGCCGCTTCGGTGCCCTCATGATTGACACCCTCAAAGCGCTGTTAGGGGTGGGCCAGCGCCGCCTCAACCGCCGCAACAACCGCACCACCATCGGGCGCTTCATCAACGACATCATCACCCTGGCCGAAACGTCTCACCTAACTGGCCTGCGCGTCAACCTGTCAGAAATCCTGATTGAACCGCGCTTCCTGGCAGCGACAGACATCATTGAACCCGTCGCTGAAGACGACGTGCTGCAAGAGGTGTACTACGTCGTCCCCCGCATCCCCGACCTGCCACAGATTGCCGCCCCATACAACATGCCCGCCTTTTCTATCCCCCAACTGGCCGTCGGCCACCGCCGTCTGGCTATCCTGGGGCCAACCGGCAGCGGGCGCACCACCGCCCTGATGGCCATTGCGCTGTGGGCCGTGCGAGAAATTGAGTTTGAAGAACCCAATGATCCGGTCAAGCAGCGTCTTGAACTCGAAGTCCAGCAGTTGACGGAAAAAGAGCGCAAAAAGCTGGAACGCGAAAAGCAAGAGCGCATCGAAGCCGCCCGCGCCCAACTGGAAATTGACCTCGCCAGCGGGCAGGTCGCCAAGTCAAAAGCAGTAACACAGGCCGAAGCCCACCAGCAGGAACAGGACGCCGAAGAAGACCCCCTGCCGCCCTTCACCAGCCTGGTTCCGTTGGTGGTGCATCTGGCTGACCTGCACGTTTCCAACAGCATGTTAGGGGCAGAAGTAGACCCCGCCGAGCCGCTCGTCCGGGCATTGCAGCGCAGTGTTAGCAGCCTCACTGCCCGCACCATCCCGCGCATGATTTACCGCCGCCTGGAAGAAAACAGCGCCCTTATCTTACTGGATGGCTACGACGAACTGCCGCCCACCCAACAAAAGCGCGTTCAGGCGTGGCTGAAGGCGTTCATCGCACAGTATGGCAAAAACTTCATCATCATGACCGGCCCAGACATCGGTTATGGCCCGCTGATGAAAATGGGCATCACACCGCTGTTCGTCAAACCCTGGAACCACAACGAGATCAACACGTTTATCGAAAAGTGGGTAGAAGCGTGGCCAGATGCCAACAGGCTGCGGCGCAACAAACCCGGCCCCGCCGTAGGGGCAAGCCAGCGCAAACGGGCAGAAGTTGATAACTACGGCTTAACCCCGGCAGAACTCACGTTCAAGGTGTGGGCCATGTTCTCCGACGATACCGTCGGCTACCACCCTAGTGACTGGATTGAACCGTTTATCAAAACGTACCCACCCAACCCAATTGACTATGACGCCACGCTGCCCCTGCTGCAAAACGCCGGTGCCCTGCAAACCGACCTGGGCTTCATCACCCTTTCTGGCATTGAAGTGTTGAACCAGCAAAGTGCCGCCGGGGCCATCAGCCAAAATGCCCTGGCCCAGCTAAACCCCAACGATGACGGGCTTGCAGACGATGACACCGCCGCCGAGGAAGACGCCGAAGACGCCGCCGCCATTGAGCGGGCACGGCTGCTGCGTGCCCTCAGCTTTGCCGGGCTAATGACATCTTATCGCGGTGGCCGTTACCGCTTTCGGCACAGCCTGATGGCCGACCACTACGCCAGCCTGACGCTGCATCCCCTGCCACAAAGTGACCCCGCCTCGCTGTTTGAAATCGCACAAAAGCCGAACTGGCAGCGCCCGCTGCGGTTTGCCGCCGCCCACACTCAACTGGATGATGTCGTCCGTATGAAGTTAATGACCCACCCAGACCTGCTGCAATCGAGCCTGATTGAGATGACCCGCTGGCTGGCTTACACCCGCGAAGCCCCAGAATGGCGCGGCGAAATCCTGCGGCGGTTGGGCAACGCCTTCGTCCACCCCGGCCAATTTGTGACCGCCCGCGAGCGCCTTGCCGCCGCGCTCGTTGCCAGCCGCGACCCCGACGGTGCCCTGAGTGTGTTTGAGTATGGCCTGCGGAGTGAAGACATCGACGTGCGCCGCCTGAGCTGCCTGGGTATCGGTGCGATGGGCGTTCACGGACGCCGCCTTACCGACCAGGTAGCCGCCCTCATCGAAGACCCTGAGCAAGATGTCCAGGTTTCCGCCGCCCATGCCCTGGTCGCTATGGGTACAGAAATCGCCAAGCAAACGTTGACCCAGGCCCTGTTAGAAGGTGAAGAGCGCTTGCAGCAAGCCGTGGCAGAAGGCTTCGCCCTGATGCCAGAAGACGGCTATGCAACCCTGTACGAAGCCGTCGAACACGAAGAGATGTTCGTGCGGCGCTCTGCGCTGTTTGGGCTGCGCCGGGTGGAAACGGAATGGGCACGCGACCTCGTCCATGAGCGCTTTTTGAATGAAAAAGAGTGGTTTGTGCGCGTCGTCGCGCAAGAAGGCTTCCTGAAGCAAGAGGCCGGGTTGGTTGGCCCAACGCCGCCCCCCAACGCGGAAGACGTGTTCTGGATTCAACGCTGGGCAGACAATCGCGGCGTGGCGATGAAAGCGGGCCACAAATCCAATGAAGTGCTGCAAAAGGCCCTGGCCGACAACAACCTGGAAATCCGCACCATTAGCACGGTGGCGCTGGGGCAGCTTGGCGCAGCAGAGGCCGCCCGCCTGCTGTACGTGCGCCTGGCCGACCCCGAACCCGTCATCCAGGAAGCGGCCCACAAAGCGCTGGTAGAACTGCAAACCCAAATTGGGGATACACTCCCCGACCCGCGCTAATTCGACTAAACTGGTTGCTCACCGATTCATCCCATTCAGGAGAGCAGCCCAACATGACAACAACCTGGCTTGATCGGCAGATGTACCCGTTTGAATCGCACTATTGGGGTTCCCCCCACGGCCAACTGCACTACGTTATAGGTACGAGAGGATGATTCGGGCTGGCATCCAGCGGACGCGCCGCTGCGCGTCCCTACCGGTTACATGGGTTGTGTAGTTGTGCGGGGGCCGTAGCCTGGGGTGCGGGTTAATCGACCAACAGTATCATTAATTACTAAAATCGTTAGGGGTAGAAACATCCGGCAGCGTGACATTGGCCGGGTCACAGCGCACCAGGTCGGTAAAGCTGGTGTGGAAGATGTAAGTCTCATCCGCAACGGCCAGCACAATGCGATAGCCCTCTACCTCCCCCGGCGGATACTCCAACTCTGGCAGTGGGCAGCCCAACCCGCCATCTGGCCAGCGGTATGCCCGGATAAGCGCCACCTCAATCACGAAAGGGTCGGCTATATCGGCCAGGGCCATCACCCGCTGACGGGCCAGCAGCAGCAGTTCTGCCGCAACCGGGTCAAGGTCATCTTCTGTCGATGGCGCAGCGGGAATGGGTGTGGGGGTTTGCAGCAGGTCGTTCGGATTGATGCGCGGGGGGACTGTTGGCGTCGGAACAGTGGGGGTAAGGGTAGGGGTCGTCGTTGCGGGGATCAGTGTGATGGTCGGGGCAGGCGTTGCAGACGGCCCGGAATCTGGGGCGCAGGCCCCCAGGAACGTCACAGCAACCACCAACCAGAATGCAGTCAAAGTGACCCGGGGGCGCAATCGGCTGTGGGGGACGCTTGGCACCCCCCACCCCGACTGTGACATCGCTGACCTACGCTTCGCGCAGTTTGGCCTCAATGTCAGCAACGGTTACGCCCTCAATGCTGATGAGCTTCTCGCGTCCGTCGTAACCGGCCACAATTTCGATTTTGCCCGTCGGGACGTTAAGAAACTGGGCCAGCAGGTTCACGAGTTCGTCGTTGGCTGCCGGGTCACCTGCCGGGGCAGACTGCAACCGCACCCGTAGGATGTCTTCATCCACGCCCACGATCTCAGCTTCAACAGCCCGCGTCGTCACACGCACCGGGAAGGCAGCGCCGCTTTTAGCATCGGTGATTTCAAACTTGCGCTCAGACATAGTGTTTTCTCCAGTAGTTTATGCAACCGTGCTACCACGTTGCCAGCAGGCACGGAAAGTTCGCTCGCTCATTAGACCGCCAGTGAATTATAGCACGGGCTGCATTTTGAGCGCAACGCACTCCGCAAGATTCGTAAAACCGCTAGATCAGGAAGTTGGCCAGCAGTTGCAGGCCCACCAGCAAAATCATCGGGCTAAAGTCGATGCCCCCCATCGGGGGCAGTGCATTCCGAAGGGGGGCCAGCACTGGCTCAGTAATATCGTAGATGAACTGCACGATGTTCATCACCGTAGGGTTGCTGTTGTCTATCGGAATCCAGCTCATTAGCACGCGGGCCAGTATCACCAGGCTGTAGACTTGCAAAAGTTGTACCAGGATAAACATGGGGTCTCCTTGCTTACACGTTTGTTTTTGTCATCATTTGTTCCGTGAGTGCTTTAGTCACGCTCACCGAAGATGGCGCGACCCACACGCACGATGGTCGCCCCTTCTTCGATGGCAAGGGGATAGTCGTCCGTCATACCCATACTCAAATCGGGTAGCCCAACGCCAAACACTTGCTCGACTTCCGCTTTGAGGGCTGCCAGTGACGCAAACACAGCCCGCAGGTCGGCTTCTGGCGCACCGTAAGGTGCCATTGTCATCAGGCCACGCGGACGCAGCCCCTCCAGCGCCAACACCTGCCCGATCTCCTCCAACAGCGATTCACGCACCCCGGCATCAGCTTGCCAACCGCTGCCATCGAAGCCGTACTTCTGATCTTCCCCCGCCACATTCACCTGAATGAACACTCCCGGCGGGGTCAGGCTGTCGTCAGTCACAATACGGTTGATCTTTTCGGCCAGTTTCACACTATCTACCGAGTGAATCACCGGGAACAGGGGCAGCACGTCTTTCGTCTTGCGGCTTTGGATGTGCCCGACCATGTGCCAAACGGGTTGGCGGTCACCGCTCAGGCGCTGCGCCACTGCCGGAACCTTCTCTTGTGATTCTTCTACGCGGTTTTCACCAAAATGTTGCACGCCTGCTTCCAACGCCGCCAGCACTGCATCTACCGGCTTGCGCTTGCTCACCGCCACCAGCGTAATCTCGGCGGGGTCGCGGTTGGCACGGGCACAGGCAGCGGCGATGCTTTCCTGCACCTGCCGGATGTTATCGGCAATCGTCGCTATCGTCATAAACTTATGACGGCGGCAAAACGCCCCGTCTTCCCCTTTTCGGCACGATGTGAATGGAATTCTTGCGTGTGGGTGTAGGTGCAAATGCCCGCCACCTCGATATGCTGCACACCATGACGGCGTAAATCGCGGGCGTTGGCTTCCCATAAATTCAGATAGGCCGTACCGTCGGCAGGGTCGCGCTTGATAAGGCCATCGGTTTTGCCAAAGTGAGCGCTTACAGCGGCTACCACTTCTTCACCCACCTGATAGCAGTCCGGGCCGATGCTGGGGCCAATCCCCGCACGGATGTCCCCCGGTTCAGCGCCAAACGCATCTACCATCACCTGCACCACACTGGCCCCCGCGCCCTGCACCGTCCCACGCCAGCCGGCATGGGCAATGCCAATTACGGCCTGCACCGGGTCATGGAACAGCAGCGGCACGCAGTCTGCAAAGCGCATCATCAGGGGTGTTTGCGGCTGATTCGTCACCATGCCGTCGGCCCTATCCACCCAGCGCCGCCCCGGTACCGGCCCATTGACGATGACCGTATCTGCCGAATGCACCTGCCACACCGAACACGCCCGCGTCGCATCAACGGCCAATGCGTCGTAAACCAACCGATAATTTTCTGCCACTGCTACCGGGTCATCGCCCACATTACCGCCCAGGTTCAGCGGGCCATAAGGTGCCCCACTGGCCCCACCTAACCGCGTGAATACCCCATGCGTGACGTTTGGCAAATTGGTAAAACGGTAGTGTGCCACCTCACCCGTTTGGATGCGCTCCAAAGTTTGTCCTTTGCATTATTTGCAATTGATTGCATATTGTATGGGTTATAACACGATTGAGAAGCACTCATCTGCCTGTGGCTCGTTTTGTCATCTGAATCTAAGCCAATTACAAGGGACTATGGTACCATCCTATGGGAACAGGTAGGTGTACGGGTAGCGACATAGTAGCCAGCGCAGAGGAGCGTAACAATGTTACCGAGGGATATGGCCGACACGAAACGTGTCATTGTTGTTGAGGACCACCCTATCTATCTGGACGGCGTCCTAACGCGCTTGAAAATGGAAAATAACCTGGAGTTAGTGGGTGCCTACCAGGACGGCGGTCAGGGCTTGAAGGCCATCCGCCAACACACGCCCGACGTAGCCATCATGGATGTGAACCTGCCCACACTCAATGGGTTACAGGTAGTGCGGCAAATGCGAGCCGAAAACATCCCCACCCGCGTTATTGTCATCACGGGCCACCACGACCGCGAACAAACCCTGCACGTCATCCGCAGTGGTGCCCAGGCATATGCCTCAAAAGATATTCCGCCAGACGAACTGGTGGCACTTATTCATCAGGTCACCCAGGGGATGTACGTCATCAATAGTGAGCCGATGACCCCCGCCCAGGTTCGTGATTGGGTTGCTAGCGAAATCGAAAACATGAACGCCCATGTGGTTGAAGACGGCAACGAACACTACACCCCACTTAGCACCCGCGAGATGCAAATCCTGACGTGTGTGGCACACGGTAAAAGCAACAAAGAAATTGCCCAGGAACTCAAAATCAGCCAGCAAACCGTCAAAAACCATATGACATCCATTTTACGCAAACTCAACGTGGAAGACCGCACACAGGCCGCCGTCGCGGCCATCCGGCATGGTTGGGTGCGCGTGCAAGACTAAAAGGCGACGCCGACCCAACTTGACACTTTTCAAAATGTCTCATATACCTGAATCTGATTAACAACGACGACCAGTGTGAACCGGAGACTTTGCGATGACCGACACCATCTACGACAATCCTACAGATGAACTGCTGGGGATTATCAACCACGAAATTACCGCCCTCAAACAGCGCCTGCAAGAAATCAACAGCCAGATTGACCAATACGAGCATATGGTGCGGCGCGAAGAACAGCGCAACACCGACGTGGCCACCACGCTGCAAGTGATGCGCGACAACATCGAAACCATGCCCCGCGAAGACATCCAATTGCGCTACGACGAGGCCATGGACGTGCGCTTTCGGCTGGCAACCATGCGCGGCCAGCTAGACCAGTACAAAGCCACCCGCGACCTTATCCAGGAAGAGCGCCAACTTCTTAGTGACATCCTGGCCCGTGTGCAGGGCGGCATCGAACTCTCTGAAGCAGAAGATGACACCAGCGAAGCTACCGCCAGCTCGCTTAACCTGGTGCGGATTATCCAAGCGCAGGAAGACGAGCGCCGCCGCCTCGCCAATCAGATTCACGACGGCCCCGCCCAATCGCTCACTAACTTCGTCCTCCAGGCAGAAATCGTCCAGCGCATGTTCGACCGCGACCAGGAAACCGCCAAAGAAGAACTGCAAAACCTCAAAGAATCGGCCAGCCTCACCTTTCAGCGCGTGCGCGACTTCATCTCTGACCTGCGCCCCATGATGCTGGACGACCTGGGTGTCATCCCCACCGCCCGCCGCTACATCGAAGCCTTCAGCAACAAAAGCGACATCACCGTCAACGAAGAAATCTTCGGTGGCGAAGACCGCCGCCTGGAGCGCTACCAGGAAGTGATGCTCTTCCGTGGCCTGCAAGACCTGATGGCCCACGCTCGTGACTTTGCTGACGCCAACGAAATCGACGTTCGTATGGACATTAGCGCTGATCGGGCAAACATCACAGTGACGGACAATGGCCGCACCTTTGATGCAGAGGAAGGGCTTTCTAGCGAACACACCGACGACCCCCGCGCCGCAGGTATCCTGATGCTGCGCGAGCGCTTCAAACTGATTAATGGTGATGTGACCGTGAGCGGCGGCGAGGGTGAACACACTCAGGTCCGCATCGAAATGCCCATCAACGAACAATAGACCCACGCAGGCAACGACATTCCAATGACTCGCCAGCTATCCCATTACATGTATTTATTTGACGTGGTGTCAGCATTAGCCTAAACTATCTAAAGGGGATTCCCTAAGGTCTTTAAAGCACCATCCCAATGCAATCATGTGGGTGGGCACCAACGCAGATAAAGTGGAGAAGCTAATGAGGAACGGACGCGTGCTTATCGTGGTCGGCATCATCCTACTACTGGTAGTGGTGTTGGGCTTCGTGTTTATTACGCAGTTTGGACAGGGCGACCCAGGGCCACAACCTACCAGCAGTGCCTTCCAGGACACGTCGCCTGACCCAGGAGGCGATGACCCCACCCCAACTAACGAAGCGGGCTTGCCCACCCCCACGCCCGTCGCTGTGGTGCAAATTGTCATCGCCGTTCAAGAACTGCCGCGTGGCTTCCGCATTCCCGCGAATGCCGTAGCGATCCGCGAATGGCCAGAGCAATCGGTGCCGTTTAACGCTGTGCTGGAAATTGAAGATGTGGTGGGCAAAATTGCCCGTACCGACATCTACCGTGAGCAGCCCATCCTTTCTAACCTGCTTGTAGACGACTTTGAAAACCTGACCAACAACCTGGCCCGTGTCGGCTCAGACGCCGCCGCCGTGCTGCCTGAAACCCTCGTGGCTGTGTCCATCCCCATAGACCGCCTTACCAGTGTGGCCTATGCCGTGCAAGACGGCGACCGGGTTGACGTGATCGTGTCCATGCTGTTCGTTGACGTAGACGACGAATTCCAAACACTCTCACCCAATGCACAAATCATCGTTAGCCAGGACCCTGAAGATGGCTCTTTTGAATTTTCTGAAGTTATCCCAGGTAGGCCGGGGAACAGCGTTTTCGGTGAAATCGTTGTCGTTCCATCAGAGCGGCAGCGACCTCGGCTTGTAACACAACGGACGGTGCAAGATGCCCTTGTCGTTCACGTTGGCGAATTCCCGCAGGACGGGCGTTTCATCGGTATCCCACCAACCCCCACCCCCATCCCAGAAGAAGAAGGTGAAGGCGAAGACGAAGTAGACGAAGAGGGCGAACCCGTAGTCACGCCCATCCCACCGCGCCCCAACATCCTCACGCTGGGCGTCACCCCACAAGATGCCGTCCTCATCACCTGGGCACTGGAGGCACGCCTGCCGCTTACCCTGGCGCTGCGCTCTGCTACAGATACCAGCCGCGTACCGACTGACCCGGTCACGCTAGACTACTTCATGTCCCAGTATCGCATCACCGTCCCGGCCAAGCGCGACTACAGTATCGAGCCAGCCATCCGCAGCATCCGCCAACTGGACATCGAAAGTGAGTTCCTCACCTTCTCCCAGGGTGACAGCCAGGTTGGCACCACCGGCGGCGATAGCTAGCAAACCCGTATGCAGCACAGCCCAGGCGGATGAGCTGTGCTGCAACCGGCCTTTGGCCCGCAGCGAGCAGAAGACAAATTTTTCGGAGTCACAGAGATCATGGCAAACCCAATATCTATCCTACTGGTGGACGACATCGCTGAAGTACGTGAGAACGTCAAGAAGTTACTGGCGTTTGAGCAAGACTTTGATGTCATTGGCTCGTCTGGCAGTGGGCGCGAAGGCATCAAAATGGCCAGGGAGCTGCGGCCAGACATCATCATCATGGACATCAACATGCCTGATGTTGACGGCATCACCGCCGCGCAGGAAGTCAAAAAACACGTCCCCACCACAGGCGTTATTATGATGTCCGTCAACAGCGACCGCGACTACTTGCGCCGTGCCATGGCCGCCGGGGCCAGTGACTTCCTCACCAAACCGGCCAACATGGACGACCTGTACATGACGATTCGCAACGTCTACAAAAACATGAAGCCCATCCGCGATCAATATGAGCGGATGAGTGAAGCGGCTGCCAGCTATGTTGTGCAAGAAATACAAGAAACCGAGGGCGACCGCGCCGGGCACATCCTCACCTGTTACAGCCCCAAGGGTGGCGTTGGCACCACCACCATTGCCATCAGCCTCGCCTCTGCCTTGATGGGGCAAACCACCAAGGTCTTGCTCATTGACGCCGATGTGCAGTTCGGTGATGTCGGCGTTTCACTTAACTTGCAAGCCCAGTCCACCCTGTCAGACATTATCGAAAACGCCAGTGACCTGGACGTGGACTATTTCGAGAACATCCTGGTGACGCACCCCAGCGGTATTAAGGTTCTGCTCCCCGCAGCACGGCCCGAACTCGCTGAAACCGTCTATGCCAACCCGGCAGCGGTTACCGAAATTATTAATCAGGTGCGCTATCATTACGACTTCATCATTATAGACACCTCCAGCCGCCTGGATGACCTGATCCTGAGCATGTGCGAGCTTGCCACGGCTGTTATCATGATTACCACCCCCACCCTGCCCGCCGTGCGCAACGCCCGCTTCGTGCTGGACCTGTTCGATCAGTTTTTTGAGGGCAACCAGAACAAAGTGAAAATTGTGCTATCGCAGGTTCATGAGGAAAAGCGCGGCCAGCAGCGTATGACGATTTCGCAAGAAAAAATCGCAAACTTCCTTCGCAAGGAAGTCTATGCCGTCATCCCCAGCGATGAAAAGCCGATTCTGCAAGCCATCATCAAGGGGATTCCCGTTGTCGCCGCAGACCGCAGTGCGGACCGCTCCCCAATGAAGGAACTTAACGAACTGGCCCAAAAACTGCGGCTGGAACTCACCGGCGAGGAAGACAATGTGGCCGCTTCGCAAAATGCTGCCGGGAGCAAGTCAAGCGGGTTTCCCAATCTGTTTGGGGGGCGCTAACGGGCTTAAGCCCGACCGCAGCAATGCAGCAGCCCGTTAAGACCACCTACTCAGTGTAAAGCAGGAGCGGCTATGACGAGTATGAAAAAGATTTGTGACCCCAATGTGGCCCGTCGGTCTAAGACCGACCTAAACGAGGTGCGGCGTGAGGTCATGCGGCACCTGGCGCAGCAGGCTGGCTTGCGCCCAGCCTCGCCAGATGCCATACAAGAGGCCCTGTATGCTGTTGTGGGAGAGATGCCAATTGTGCTGTCTCGTAGTGAGCGGCAGCAATTGTTGAGCGTCGTTATCGCCGATGTCGGCCAGCACACAACCGCCACCAAAGACACAGAAAATCCCTGTTCCAATCAGGTAACAAAACCCTCCCAAATTCTGTAAGTTTAGTTATGAAAGACGAAACACATGTCATCTTTACTGAGGCGAATTGAACAAAGCGGCGGCGGCAGCGCAGACGCTTCCCAGCCCCGTTCATCGGGCGGGGCTGGCGGCAGTGCCGAACGCCCCCAGCGTGCCCGCGCCGTTAAGAGCAACGCTGCCAAAAGCGACAGCTATGCAGACCTGAAAGGCCGCATCCAGGGGCGGTTGCTTTCTGAGTTGAACACACTGGACGTAAACGAGAAAGACCAGGTTCGCCACCACATCGAAGAGCTGTTCAACACCATCCTGGCCGAAGAAAGCATGGTGCTGTCTCGCACAGAGCGCCAACGCCTGTTTGAAGCCATCGTTGCCGAAATTCTCGGCTTTGGCCCCATCGAAATCCTGCTGTCTGACGAATCCGTCAGTGAGGTGATGGTCAACGGCCCCAAAGACATTTTCGTGGAGCGCAAAGGCAACCTTACCCGCGCTAACGTCGTTTTTGAAAACAATGACCATGTGATGCGCATCATCGACCGCATCGTGGCACCACTAGGCCGCCGCGTGGACGAAAGCTCACCGCTGGTAGACGCCCGCCTGCCCGATGGCTCTCGTGTGAATGTGGTCATCCCGCCGGTTGCCCTCAACGGCCCTACCGTTACCATCCGTAAGTTCTCGGTTAAGCCGCTCACCATTGACGACCTCATCCGCTTCGGCTCCATGACGCCAGAAATTGCCGAACTGCTGCGCGGCTGTGTGGTCGGTCGCCTCAACATGGTCGTCTCTGGCGGTACAGGGTCAGGTAAAACCACCCTGCTTAACGTGATGTCCAACTTTATTCCAGACGACGAGCGCATCATCACCGTAGAAAACGCGGCAGAACTGCAATTGCAGCAGGATCATGTGGTGACGCTGGAAAGCCGCCCGCCCAACATTGAGGGCAGAGGCGAAATCACGATCCGTGACCTGGTAATTAACTGCTTGCGTATGCGCCCGGAGCGCATCGTGGTGGGTGAGTGCCGAGGCGGTGAAGCGCTCGACATGCTTCAGGCCATGAACACCGGTCACGACGGGTCGCTGACAACGCTGCACGCCAACGAACCACGAGACGCCCTCTCTCGCCTTGAGGTGATGTGCCTGATGGCCGGTATGGACCTGCCCGTGAGAGCCATCCGCGAACAGGTCGCCAGCGCCCTGGACGTGATCTGCCAGCAGTCGCGCCTGCGCGACGGCTCTCGTAGGATCATGAAAATCACCGAAGTGCAGGGCATGGAAGGTGAGATGGTTACCCTGTCAGACATCTTCGAGTTCGAGCAAACCGGCCTCGAAGGCGGCAAGATCATCGGGCGCATTAAACCGACAGGCATCCGACCCAAGTTCAACCAGCGCATCGAAGACGCTGGAATTCATGTCCCGGCATCGGTGTATGGCCTGGGCAAACGCCGCTAGAAAACTCTAACCATTTTGTGCGCTTTAGAGGGCCGCCAAACTTGACGGCCCTTCTAGCAAACGCATACAATTAAATGACCGTCGGCGAGTAGAAATAACTTGAAAGGAGCGGACGCCCTCACTGTAAGCGTCCAATCACCCTATGGATCCTATGTTTATTGCTGTGAGCGTTGCGGGCGCTGTGGCGCTGGTCGTCATTGTTGCGGGTATCTTCAGCGTTCGCACAGAAACCGACCTACTCGAAGATCGGCTGTTACAGGAACAGCAGGCCGACGATGGATCGTTCGGCTACAACATCGACAACTATGAGGAAGAGCAGGACGAGGCCACCTCCCTGCGTGAACGGGCAATGGGGTCGCTTGACGAAGCGCTCAATGAACGTGACTGGGGCAAGAAAGTTCGCACCAAACTGGCTCGGGCCGACCTCAAACTTACCGTAGCAGAGTATGCCCTGCTGCATCCCATTACGATGGCTGGCTTGTTTATGATCTCGTTTTTCCTCATCTTTCGTGGGAACCTGGTATTGGGGGTGCTGTCCACCTTTATCGGCTTCTTCGTCCCCCGAATCTACGTTGCCCGCCAGGCCGCCACGCGGCTGCACAAATTTGAAGCCCAACTGCCCGACACGCTTGGCCTATGGGTGAACGCGCTGCGCTCAGGTTATGGTGTGCTTCAGGCAATGGACGCCATCGCCCGTGACGCCCCGGAACCCACCGCCACCGAGTTCAAGCGGGTCGTGCGCGAGGTATCGCTGGGGATTGACGTAGACGACGCCCTGGAGCATATGCTGGAGCGCGTTGACAGCGAAGACCTTGACCTGGTGATTACTGCTGTCAACATCCAACGTGAAGTCGGCGGCAACCTGGCCGAAATTTTGGAAGTAATTGCCCACACCGTCCGTGAACGCATCAAGCTCAAGGGTGAAATTCGTGTGCTAACAACACAGGGCCGCGTCACAGGCTACCTCATCAGCGGCTTGCCTATTGTGCTGGCGCTGTTCCTCAACGTCGTTTCTAGCGGCTTCATCTCGCCCATGTTTGAAAACCGAGCATGTGGCTGGCCAATGATCGGGGTTGGGTTCGCCCTTATCGGCATGGGAACAGCAGTGATTCAGAAAATCGTGGACATTGAGATTTAGGAGAGTTAACACATGTTTGGTCTAAGCGCGAATCTGCTTATCATTGGCGGCAGCATCCTCGGCATTCTTCTTCTTGTTGGCGTGCTGGTATACATTGGCCTGAGCGAAGACGATGACCGCGACCCGTTGATGGAACGGCTGGCGGACTTTGCCGAAAAGGATACACCGCAGTCACTCGAACAAATTGAAATGTCTATGTCTGTTACCGACCGCGTCATTATGCCCGCCATTAAATGGCTGGCGGGGCTTGTGGTCAAACTCACGCCAGAAAAGCAAATTGACGAAGCCCGGCGCAAAATCGAAACAGCGGGCCTACAAATGGAACCGTCTGTGTTCTTTGCCTTCCGCGTGATAGCTGCTGTCCTGATGCCGTTAATCAGCTTTCTGGTCTTCTTCGTTATGACAGACACCTTTGGCAATACGCTGGCTGCTGGTTTCGTGATCGGCAGTGCTGCACTGGGTTACTACTTGCCTGCGCTGTGGCTGGGCAGCAAAATCAGCAAGCGCCAGCAGGGGATCGTCCGTGCCCTGCCCGATGCCCTCGACCTGCTCACTATCTGCGTAGAAGCGGGCCTCGGCTTCGACTCCGCAATGGGCAAAATCTATGAAAAGTGGGACAACGACCTTGCCCTGTCTTTTGGCCGCGTCCTCCGCGAAATTCAGCTAGGTAAAGGCCGCCGCGATGCCCTCAAAGACATGGCCCGCCGCCTGGACGTGCCCGACGTGACCACGTTTATTGCCGCAGTGACGCAGGCCGACTCGCTCGGTGTGAGCATGTCGCAAATCTTGCGCGTCCAGTCTGACCAGATGCGGGTGAAGCGCCGCCAGCGTGCCCAGGAAAAGGCCCAGGCCGCCCCCATCAAGATGATGATTCCGCTAACCTTCCTCATCTTCCCGTCCATCTGGATCGTGCTGCTGGGGCCTGCTGCCATCAAACTGCTGGATAGTGGTGCGCTAGGCGTGTTCTAAACGCGAATGCCGCGCCCTGCATCTCAACCCCCTCAACACGCTCTGGCCCGTCCAGGGCGTGTTTTGCTGGTGTGGGAGGCCCTCGTTGATCTCATCTTCCCGCCAACCTGTGTTGGTTGTGGCCGCGTTGATACGCGCTGGTGCCCCCGCTGCCAACATCAACTTGATGATTTACCCCTACTGCCCGCCGCCAAACAACCGCCGTCCCCACTCAGCGGGTTAGCAACAACCGGCATCCACGAGGGCCAGTTACAGCGCATGGTGCAGGCCCTAAAGTACGAACGCGCCCGCCATCTGGCTGTCCCGCTGGCCGCACGGCTTGTCCATCAAGCCATCCAACAAAATTGGCCGGTTGATTGTGTGGTTGCGATCCCATTACATATTAAACGTTTACGAAAAAGAGGTTATAATCAGGCTAAGGAATTATCAAATCTGGTCGCTCATCACCTGGATGTGCCCGACTATTCGGACTACGTCTACCGCGACCAGGACACCCGCTCACAGGTGGGCCTTAGCCGCCCGGAGCGCCGCCAGAATGTGGCGGGGGCGTTCCGGGCAGACCCGGTCATCGCCGGGCAACGTGTTTTGCTCGTTGACGATGTATACACCACCGGGGCCACCCTGGGGGCGTGTGCCAACGCTGTGAGCGCAAGCGGTGCCAGCGCCGTTTACGGCCTCACCGTAAGCGCTGCCGCGTTGCCATCTCAACAGTAAGCAACACACGAAAGGTGTGGATTATGGTTGACATTCAAGTCACCGGACGCAACGTCAAAGTTACCCCCAAGTTGGACGACTACGCCCGTCGTAAGATCGACCGCCTTGACCGCTACCTCCCCAAAATCCGCGACATTCACATTGACCTTGCCCATCAGCACAACAGCAAGGGCGAAGACATGA
The DNA here is from genome assembly GCA_034437575.1 of Anaerolineae bacterium. Taxonomy (GTDB): domain Bacteria; phylum Chloroflexota; class Anaerolineae; order Aggregatilineales; family Phototrophicaceae; genus DAOTTY01. Next base: position 57,815 of record DAOTTY010000134.1, read on the forward strand.
ACATCGCCCAGATTACTGTTAAGCACGAGCGCGGGGTCATCTTGCGGGCAGAGGAGAAAACCACAGGCGACATGCAGCAGGCCATCGACACCTCCGTCGATAAGATGTACCGCCAGATTATGCGCTTCAAGGGCAAGCGCCGCGACAAGCGCCGCCGCGAGCGCTACGCGCCCACGCTGGAGGAAATCGAAATGGCAGTACCGTTGCCCATTGAGGAGATGGATGATGCCGATGAAGACACCGACTACGAAGTCATCCGGCGCAAGCAGTTGGCCCTCATCCCGATGGACGAAAACGAAGCCATTGAGCAGATGGAACTGCTTGGCCACACCTTCTTCATGTTCCACAATGCGGAAACGGGCACGATTAACGTGGTCTATCGCCGCAAAGACAGCGGCTACGGCCTGCTGGAACCCATGACAGAGTAGCCCGACTCAACCGGGGGGTGCCACTGCCCCCCGCCACATCCCCCACAGCAGCCGGTACTTGTAAAACTCATACCGTGCCATAAGTAAGCTCAGATGCAAGCCGTGCAGCCCGTCGCGGTAGCCGCTCAACGTGACGAACCGCCACCAGAACTGCCGCAGCGGCATGGACAGCAGCGAATACGGCTTCGGCTTGACGCCCTGCTGATAGAGTATCGACGCATCGTAGCGGCTGTAACGGCGCTGCTTGACCCCGAACTGCGTCACATCCCGGTAATTGTAATGCACCAGCACACCGCCAAGCGTACCCAGGTCACCATCCAGCACCACGACTTCATGCACGCGCCGCGCCGGGTCGTACTGAGCATAGCCCACCCGCAGCAGCCGCGTCTGGTAATCCGGGTACCAGCCCGCCGCCTGCGTCAGATGACCGAAGATGTAGTTGTGCCGGGGAATCTGCCAGCCTGCTACATCGTCGGGGGCAGTAATCACGCTGCGAATCTCCGCCGCCAGTTGATCGGTCACGCGCTCGTCAGCATCCACGAACAGCACCCAATCCGTGCCGTCCGCGACGGCGTTCAATGCGGCATTGCGCTGGCCCGAATAGTCCACAAAAGCGTGTTCGATCACGTCTGCGCCTGCCTCACGCGCTAACTGCTGGGTCGCGTCTGCACTGCCACTGTCGAACACCACCACCCGGTCAGCAAAGCGCACCGATGCAACACAATCCGCGATGTTGTCGGCTTCGTTGTACGTCAGGATGACGGCGGTCAGGTGGGTCATGATGGTTGGTTGGTCAGGTCAATAATGTGCTGGTAGGCGGTTTCCAGGTCGGCTTTGTGTTGGGCGTCTATGTCACGATTGAATGCCAGTTGGCGCAGCTTCCGCACCATCCCGGCCCGGACGAGCCACGTTGCCGCCGTCAGCTTCCAGGCAGGGTAATGCTTGCGGTACAGCTTGAGGCGGCTTTCCCACAAATTGCGGACGCTCCGCGCACTGGCCTGCCCGGTACTCTGCCCGCCCAGGTGAACCACCTGCGCCGTCGGCACACACTGCGCCCGCCACCCCGCTTTGCAAATGCGCCACGCCCAATCAACTTCCTCACAGTACATGAAGTAGGCTTCGTCAAATACCCCCGTCTGCTGGATGACCTCACGCCGCAGCATCATCGTCGCCCCTAGCGTGAAATCTACATCGAACGGGTCACTGCCATTGTACAGCGCTCGCGGGTAGCGCCCGTTGAACGTCCCTTCGATTAAACGCCCTGGCAGCGGGAACAACTCCGCGTAGATTTGGCGCAAACCGGGGAACGCAAACGCGCTATGCTGGAAGCTGCCATCACCATACGTCAGGTTGGCCCCCACCAGCCCCACATCATCAGCGGCGAACAACGCATCGTACAGCCTTCGCGTGGCCCCCGCCTGTGTGATTGTATCCGGGTTGAGCAGGTACACGGCGCGGGGCAAGCGGGCCGCATCCGCATCAACGTTACCAAACCCCATCTGCCGGAGCGCGGTGTTGTTGCCGCGTGCAAAGCCCAGGTTCGTCTCGCTGGCCGTCAGGCACACATCGGGGAACTGCTGTGCAACCGCCTCTGCTGTGCCATCAGACGACGCGCTGTCCACCAGGTAGACGACGGCATCTAGCCCGCTGCCTTCGAGGTCAGCAACCAACGTCCGCAGCGTTTGCAGGGCCAGCTCGCGCACATTCCATGTGACGATAACAACAGCGAGATCATGGGCCATCAGTCAATCCCGACCGCTGCCATGAACTCAACCACATCCGCCAGGTCAGCTTCGGTTGCGGGCGTTACACCGTCCGCCCCCATGAGCGCCAATAACGCCTGCTGCGGTGATGTGAGTAGGTCAGCGTCAATTTCCACCAGCACCGGCTCCAGTTCGATTTGGCCGTCGCCCGTATCAGCAGCTTCGGCCCCGGCAATCTCCATGAAGGCGTCCGTCAGGCGCACGCGGTCACCCAGCAGCAGTTCCGGCGGATAGAACAGCACGCCATATGGCATCCCGTCGATGGTATCGGTCACGATAACCGACGGCGGCACGTCTTCGCCGTAGTCCGTGTCTAAAAAGCCCGCCGGAACGCCCGTCGCGGCGCACGCGCCGTCAGCAATCGTCTCGAACAGCAGGTCATAGCTGGTGTACTCGTCCACCTCACCGATGCTCAACGGGTCAATCCCGCGTGACTCCATCGCCACCGACGGCAGTATCCATGTGTGGAAGTCCCCCACCTCCAGGCGACAGAACACACGCCCACTCAAGTTATTCAAACGCACCCCCGAAGCCGACACAATCTCGCCTTCTAACCGGGTACGGCCATCGCGCACACCGACCATCGCCACATCACCGCAGCCGCGCTTAATCGCCAGCACCGCCGATGGCCCGCTCAGCCAGGGCGCGGCAAAGCGGTCGCCATCGTTATAGTCGCACAGCGCAGTGAGCAGTTCCGCCTGACTTTCCGCTATCACGACCTCAATGGCCAACCCGGAGCGGCTGCTGAGTTCCTGGCTGAGCAGCGTCACGGCCTGCTGACGCAGCGCATCAGTGGAGTTTTCCGGGTCAAATGAGGGTGGCTGGAACATGATTCGCAGCGGGTTTTCTGGCCTGCCAGGGGAAATCGGCGTTGGGGCGAAGAAGGCGAGCGGGTCAGTCGTGGGGGTGGGAACCCCCACTTCCGGGCCACGATCACCACAGGCTGCTAACAACAGCAACAACATTACAGGATAAATTCGCTTCACGGGCGTCAACCTAACGCAATAACAGGATCATACCCCTGATTATAGGCCACGCCACCCCCGTAGAGCAAAACGCTCACCCGTCGGTTTCATCGGCATAAAGCGGTACAGTGGGGTCCACCAGTTCGATGCTGCGGGCACCCACCCGCGAGTTCTGTACCGTCACACCCACGTCCTCGTGAATCAGCCCGGCCCAGCAGTTTTGCGGGTTGCGGGCGTCAATCCGTTCAGTCATGCGGATGCCGCCCCACACCACCGCCCGCTCACCCGGCGGCAAATAGAAATATGTGTTGTCCGTTTCTTCATCGTAAACGGTTTGCAGCGCGTCGTCGTCGCCCACCCGCCAGCGCCAGGGATAGTCACTCACAGCCGTGTCGCAGTCAATACCCACCCGCCACGCGCCAGACTCGTCATAGTCCCCATACGAAGCGGCCCGCTGCGTTTGCTGGTAAACCGTACCGGGCACAGCCCCGTGCGTGCGGATGGGCACGTCGCTGTAGTTTTCCACCGTGAGTTTGAAAGCCAGCACATCGCCCACAGGCATCGTGATGTCACGGCGGCTGCGATCTTGCGGGTCATCAGGGATCGCCAGCCGGTCGCCGGGGGCGTCCATCACCGTAAACAGTGCGTCGTCATACGGCACCACGGTAAATATCACATCCACACCCACCGCCTGCGATGTAATTTCCGCCAGCGGCTTGCCACCATCCACCAGCGTTAGTTCCGACTGGCGCACCACGCGCTGCCCCACCGCATCCTGGGCGGAGGCGACAACAGTATACGTGCCGTTCGGCGGTGCCTCAGCCCCGGAATCTACACCGCCGTCATAGTCGAACGTGTAGCGCCCGGCCTCGCCGTCACGGGTTTCTTCTACCTGGGGGGGGACGAAAATCTGAACACCGTCTTCTGTGAGCAGGTACACATCCAGGTCGGCGGCCTTGCCCAGCACCACGTTGATCTGCGTGCGGTCACGGATGCCGTCCTGATTGGGGGAGAACGTCTGCGGGGAAATCGTAAACACGGGCATATCCGGCAGGTCGGCGTCGGCGTCGGCAATCACCAGCGTACCGGAGGCGGTGTCAGTTTCGGTGTCGCTGACTGCCGTGAGTTCCCAGGTGTAGGTGCCGTTGGGCATCAGCCGACGTTCTACACTGCCGCCAATTTCCTCGCCCTCGCGGGTGTAGCCATCCACCACCCCACTGAACAGCCCTTCATATTCGCCCAGTGCCCGCCGCTCACCCTCACGGAACGCGAACACCTGCCCATCCTCGCCCGTAAACGTGATAGACACATCGGCATTGCCGGAGAGTTCATAGGTATAACGGGTGATGTCGTCCTCGCCATCGGCGTTGGGTGTGATAGCGTCGGGGGAGAATGCTGCGCTGACGATAAGCGGCAGGTCAGGTTGCAGCACGGCCTGCCCCACCACAACCACAGCGCCCGCCGCAACCAGCGCGGCGACCACCACCAGCAGGATTAACGATGCACGCATGGGTTCCCTCGTGTTCGGATCACAAACGGGGGCAATCTAGCACAGTAGGCGGGGGGCGTCTACGGTGTTATATCCCTTCTCTGGCGCGGATGGATGCCTTTAATTAGCCTGTATGATGGCCTAATGCCGCGCCCCGGCAAAGCAAACCCCCATATTGGAACACGCCCCACCTGCCACTATAATAAGCTGTCCACTTAAATGACCATTCTCAGCACAGGACGACCGAACCGAAGTTGACCACCAACGAACTCTACGACATTCCTAACGCCGCCCCCGATGCCGACGGCGTAATTGAATTGCCCCTCATCCCTGCCAGCAACATCGTCGTCTATCCAGACACGGTGCGCCCCATGACCATCGCCACCAATCACGCCGAGGCCGCACTCGAAATGGCCCTTGCAGCAGGTATGACGGCGGCGCTGTTCACCCTCAACGACCCGATCAAGCCGCTTGCTAACGGCAACCTGCCTGCCATTGGCACCGAAGTGGCCGTGCGCTCCCTGCCCGCGCTGGATGGCATGGACAGCGTACTGCTGCAAGGGCGGCGGCGCATTCAGTTTGTTGAACTGACGCAAACCGACCCGTACTACATCTGCCGCGCCCGCATCCTGGACATTGCAACCGCAGTCACACCGCCGTTGCAGGCGTCCATGCGGGCGGCGGTGACGCTGTTCCGGCGCGTGATTAGCCTCAACCCGGAAATCCCGGCGGAGATGCTCGCCTACGCCCGCGAAACCGACGCCCCCGGCACGCTGGCCGACCTCATCGCGTCCACGCTAACGCTGCAAACCGACGAGCGCCTGATGGTCTTGGAAGCGATTGATCCGGTAGAGCGGCTGCGTGTGATTACGCAACTGCTGGGCAAAGAACTCACCCTGCTGGAAATTGAAGACGAGATCGAAACGCAAGTTCAGGCAGAAATGCGGCGCGACCAGCGCGAGAGCTTCCTGCGCGAGCAGCTTCGCGTTATCCGGTCGGAGTTGGGCGAAGGTGATGTGTTCCAGCAGGAAATTAACGACCTGCGCGAACAGGTCGGAACCGCTGACCTGCCGCCAGAGGTCGCCGCCCGCGCCCAGAAGGAAATCTCCCGGTTGGCAATAATGCCGCCAATGGCCCCGGAAATCGGCCTGATTCACACATATATTGAGTGGCTGGCCAGTGTGCCCTGGGCGAAAACCAGCACGGATAACCTGGACATCGCGCACGCCCAGCGCGTGCTAGACGAAGACCACTACGGCCTGCCGCGTGTGAAAGACCGCATCTTAGAGCATATCGCGGTGCGTAAGCTGGCCGCTGACCACATGCAAACGCCGATTTTGTGTTTCCTCGGCCCGCCCGGAACCGGCAAAACATCCCTGGGCAAAAGCATCGCCCGCGCCCTGGGCCGGGAGTTTGTGCGGGTGAGCCTGGGCGGTGTGCGCGACGAGGCCGAGATACGCGGCCACCGCCGCACCTACGTTGGGGCCATGCCAGGGCGCATTATTCAAACAATGCGCCGTGCCGGGACGGTGAACCCGGTGCTGATGCTGGACGAGATCGACAAGCTGGGCATGGACTTTCGCGGGGACCCGGCAGCGGCCCTGCTAGAAGTGCTGGACCCCGAACAAAACAGCGGTTTTTTCGATCACTACCTGGACCTGCCCTACGACCTGTCGCAGGTGTTGTTTATCACCACCGCCAATGACCTGTATCCGCTGCCGCCCGCGCTAGAAGACCGCCTGGAAGTCATCGAGTTACCCGGCTACATCGAGGAAGACAAGCTGGCCATTGCCCGCAACTTTTTGATTCCCAAACAGTTGACCTCGCACGGCCTGACGGACAGCGGCGTCAAGTTTGAAAATACCGCCCTGCAAACCATCATCCGTGAGTACACCTATGAGGCAGGCGTCCGCAGTTTGAACCGGCGCGTGGCCGAAGTGCTGCGGAAGGTCGCCCGGCAATCAGCCGAAGGCAAGCGCTACCCCAGGCGCATCAGGCCAAACATGCTAGATAAGATGCTCGGCCCGCCAGATTACACCGCGCTGCGGGCCAACGATGAAGATCAAGTCGGCACAGTCACTGGCCTCGCCTGGACGAGCAGCGGCGGTGACGTGATGACGATTGAGGTATCGCTGCTGCCGGGCAAAGGTAGCCTGACGCTAACCGGCCAGCTTGGCGACGTGATGCAAGAAAGCGCCCAGGCCGCACTGGGCTATATGCGCGGCATTGCTGACGACCTGGACGTTTCTCACGATGACTTTGACAACTACGACCTGCACATCCACCTGCCAGAAGGTGCCGTTCCTAAAGACGGCCCCTCGGCTGGCGTGACGCTGGCCGTGGCCATCATCAGTGCCTTTACCGAACGCGCCGTCCGCAGTGACTACGCCATGACCGGGGAAATCACGCTGCACGGCAAGGTGCTGCCTGTGGGCGGCATCCGGGAAAAGCTGATGGCCGCCCGCCGCGCCCGCGTCTTCAATGTGGTTTTGCCAGAACTCAACCGCCGCGACCTGAGCGAACTGCCCAAATACGCCCTACGTGACATGAACCTGACCTTCGTCAGCCATGCCAGCCAACTCATCGACTTGGTTCTGCACGATCCGCCGCCAGAAGGCCGTGCAAGAGACGCCAAAAATGAGCATAATGAAGGCGATGACGACGAGGGTGAGGACATGGACGACTGATGCCCGGCAAGTACCCAACCGAGGAAATCCCGGCACTGATTGCAACCGGCAAACGCACAGACGCCGACTGGTTTAAAGACGACGCACCCGTTGAGAAGATTGCAACCGTACTGGCGGCAATGGCAAACACACTCGGCGGCACACTGTTCATCGGTGTTGGCCCCACCGGCATGATCGAAGGCGTAACCAACGGCCCGGCCACCATGGACCGCGTTCTGGAAGCCGCACTCCTGCTAGAGCCGTCGCTGATTATCCCCATACCGCGTGCCGTGATGATTGAAGGCAAGCCGATTATTACCGTGTATGTGCCGCCGGGGATGCCCAACGTGTACGGGTTAGAAGGCCGCTACATGCGCCGGGTTGGCAGCAAAAATATGGGCCTGCGCCCGGACGAACTGCGCCGCCTGATTATCGAGCGCGGCGTCACCAGCTACGAGGCCGAAGCCGCCCCGACTACCTCACTGGATGACATCGACTGGGACCGCGCCCGCAACTATACCCGTTCCCTCAGCAGCCTGGGCGATCAGGAAGTGGAACGCATCCTGGAGCGGCGCGGCTGCCTGGCCCACTTCGACGCCAAACTGTGCCCCACCAACGCCGGAATCCTGCTGTTTGGCAAAGACCCGCAGCGCCACATTCGCGGATCAGAGATTACAGCGGCCCGCTTTGCTGGCGATGAAATGGGCGACATCTTCAACCGTGAGGACATCACCGGCACCTTACCCGATCAAATCCGCCGAGCAGAAACGTTTTTGGCTGACCACCTGCGGAAGGGGGTGCAGCTTGGCAGCAGCATGGAGCGCACCGAACAGCTTGAATACCCGATGGAAGCCGCCCGCGAGTTGGTGGTGAACGCGGTCGCCCACCGCGACTACAGCATCAATGGCGACGGCATCCGGCTGTTCCTGTTCCGCGATCATATGGAAGTGAGCAGCCCCGGTGGGCTGGCTGGCCCCGTCACGATTGACAACATCAAAGACGAGCGCTTCAGCCGTAACCCGGTGATTGTGCAGGTGCTTGCGGATATGGGCTTTATTGAGCGACTGGGGTATGGGGTAGACCGTGTGTTTAGCCTGATGGAAGCGCAAAACCTGCCCGAACCAGAATTCACCGAAACAGCGGGGGGCTTTAAGGTCGTGCTGCACCGTGCGGTAGACGCACAGGCCGAAGTGGCAAACGCCATCCGTGAACACATAGACAAGCTGGTGCGCGGCCTGGATGTGCCCCTGAACCCACGCCAGGAAACCACCCTGCGCCACCTGCAAAACAGTGGCCGCACGCGCATCACCAACAGCGACCTGCAAAACCTGTTCCCGGATGTCCATGCAGAAACGCTGCGCCGTGACCTGGCCGACCTTGTCACGAAAAAGATTTTCGTCAAGCGCGGGCAAAAGCGCGGTTCGTATTACATGCTGGCCGCAGAAACCGAGCCGAAATCACCATGAAGTGCCTATGGCCAGTGATCTTGCTGGGGATTGTAGGGGCAGGCTGCACGCTCACCAGCGGCGACACCACCGCCTATGAACCCACCGTCTACCCGCTGCGGGAGTTTGTGCGCTCGTGTGGTGGGGTGATTCAGGCGGCCATCAACCAGCCGCCGTGCGACCTGAGCGACAACACTGTGTGCGTTATCGCGGCGGACTACCGCGCTGACCAGCCCAACGACAACCTGATAAGCAACACCTTCCTGGGGGCAATCAGCGATAACCCGCGCCTGGACGGAACCCACACGGCCAGCACCCGCCTGGAAGAAGATGGCGTGATGTGGCGCAGCTACACTGTGCGGGCACAGCTTGACGACGCCGCCCCGGAAGTCACCCTGGTTACCGTGGGGGAAGTCACGCTGCACGGCCTGACGCCCCGCCTGAACACCCTCACGCTGGAAACCGCTGCTACGTCCGCATGTGGTGATGCCCCTACCCCCATGCTGCTTATCCAATCCGAACCGGACTCGCAAACCCCACTGACCATCAACGGCGCTCAGGTCACCGTTGGCGTGACGGCAGCCGTCACTGCCCTGGCTGACGACGCGCTGGCCCTGTACGCGCTGGACGGGCTGAGTGTGCTGTCTGCCAGGGGGGTGACGCGGGTCGTCCGTGCGGGTGAGTGGACAAGCGTCGGCCTGGAAGACCTGACCGTCGATACCGAACCCGCGCCCGCCGTCCGTTACACCGGCCCCCTGCTGGGTGCAGCCCCCATCAACCGCCTGCCAGACGCCATCACCAACGCAGACCTGCCCGCTAACACACCGTTGCAGCAGGTGCAGGCTGGCAACTGCACCCCCAATGCAAACTGGCAAAACGAACACACCATCCAGCGCGGCGAAACGCTAACCAGCATCGCGCCCGCCTACGGCCTTACCCCGCAGCAGCTACAGGTAGGCAACTGCGTAACCAACCCCAACCGCCTGCAACCTGGCACCGTCCTCAACGTGCCCGACCCGATTATCACGCCGACGCCCATCCCACCCACTACAACCGACGCACCGCCGCCGTCCGTCACACCTGATGCAACCGTGACCGCCATCCCGGCCTCCCCGCAGGTGGCCCCCACCCGTACAGACTCGCCACTCGTGGTGGACGCCATCAACCCGATAGCGCCGGGGGACTGCACCTACATTAGCTGGAACATCCCCCCCCCGGCCCAGGTCTTTTTTGATGAGCGGCGCGCCGGGGCCAACGATGGCCGCGAAGTGTGCCCGGACCTTACCACCGTCTACACGCTGCGGGTCGTGTATCCCAACGGCAACGCAGACGTATACACCGCCGTTGTGCCAGTGCGCTGATGCCCCCGCTTTATCATGGTCGGGCGGGGCGGGGCGTGGTATTCTGTTGCGCCTACTGACCACATGGTTTCACGAGTGAGCGATGCAGCGTAACTTGACTTTGCTATGGCTGATGGTGCTGGCGACCGGGGCGGCGTGCAGTGCGGTTGCGGCCCCAACCGCCCCCCCGGCCCCAACCAACACGCCCACAGCCACGACCGCCCCCCCCCTAACGCCCACAGCGTCGGCCACGGCCACGCTTACCCCGGCCCCGACAGACACCGCCACCGTGACGCCCACGCCGACTGTCACGCTCACCCCATCAGTGACGCCGCCGCCTTCCAGCACGCCGGGGGAAGTGGCCTCGTTCACGCTAGACAACTGGGAGATTCTATCTGTGCCCGGCTATGTAGAAAGCGGCTTATCGCAGCCCCACATCGCGTTCTTAAACCTCAACAACCGGGATACCGAGGGCAGTGTACTGACCCCACAGCCCGGAACCGGCGTGCAAACGCTCTACTTTACGCCGCCCGTGAACCGCGTCCAGCGCTTCGAGGTGCTGACGATTCCAGAATCGACGGGAGATCGGGTGTACATCGCGCCAAACGGGTTGGGGGTAGCCTACTTTGTGGAACCGGGCGAGAGCAAAGGCGCGGGCCTGTACGTGCTGGACATCGCCGCCGGAACAGATGCCCGTGTGCTGCCCGTCACCTCACTGGTACAGCGCGGCTTTGTGAGCGAACCCGTGTGGAACAGCGCAGGCGACCGCTTTGCGATCACGCTGGCCACACCTTACGCGACAGATATTTACATCGTTAGCCGAACGGGAACGCCGGGGCCAATCAACGCTACCCAAAGCGGTGCCTATGACCGCTTCCCCGCCTTTTCGCCAGATGGGCGCTATCTGGCGTTTGTTTCTGACCGGGAGCCGTGCCCAACATGGGTTCCACAACAGCCTGACACCTGCGACCGTACCGGCACCCCGCCCCCCGACGGCGGCCACCTGCATATCCTGGACTTTGCAACCAACGAAATCACGAAGATCAGTGATGTGTGGATTACCGAAACCAACGCCCCCCGCTGGATCAACGCCACGCAGGTGGCCTTTGCCCAGGGTGACCCGCTTTTTGGCGATGCTGAACGCTCCCTATGGGTTGCCGACGTGCCGACGGGCACCGCCCGCGAAATCGTGCCGAACAGCGCCACCAACCCCCTCATGCTGTCAGAGGCGTGGTCACCCAATGGCACTCGCGTCGTCTACCAAAGTGCCGGTTCCACAACAGAACTGGTAATGGCCAACCTGAGCGGTGATGTGGTCGCCCGCCTGGACGAACTCAACTACCCGCGCTACGGGGTGGCGGCATCGTGGGCACCCGATGGCAGCAGCATCGCGGTGGGTGGGGTGAACGGGCAGTGTCCGTTTGGTTCGACTGTGCTGGACGCCTCGCTGTCGTTTTTGGCGCAGGGCAACCCGCCCCCCAGCATGTGCAACCCACAGTACGCCCCGGATGGCAGCTACATCGCGTTTTTGGGCGTCAGCCTGAACAACTTCGACGGGCGGGCCGATGTATACACCACCAACGCCAACGGCTTTGGCGCGGTCAACCTGACGGGCGACCTGCGCGGCACCATGACTTTACTCGGTTGGATTGACACGAACGTGGACGGATAAATGGGCTTGCTTTACGAATACTCTAGCAACAAAGACTTTGCCTACGACCATCAACCCGCCCCGGAGCCACTCCCGGATGTGCCGCCCGATGAAGCCAACGCGCCCGAAGTCATTGACGATGCACACGCCCCAGCCGACGAGTTTCCGTTCAAAGGTGGCGACATTGCCCTGTCCACACTGGTGATTGTGGGGGTGTTTTTCCTCACCGCGTTCGGGCTGGCGATTGTATTCGCTGTGGTGCTGCTCAGCCAAAACCCTGCCTTGCTTGAGGCCAACGACCCGTTCATCGCGGCAGAATCCCTGGCCGCGCAATACGAAGATGCGGTCTTCCTGCAATTTCTGATTGCTTCTATCGTGACATCAGCCGCGCTGGGGGGCGGGGCACTTTACATCGCCTACCGCACCAACTGGGATTGGGCAGCCATAGGCGTGCGGCCTATCATGCCGGGGCGGGTGCTGTACGCCGCAGCGATGGGCACCATTGGCGCGGCGGCACTGGTGGGGGGGGCGCTCTCTGTAGATAGTACCGTTAGCGAAGACGGCCTGAATGCGGTGGGGCAGGTGCAAGCGCTGATTGACGCCAGTTCGCCCGGTGTTATCATTCCGGCGGTGGTGCTGGGTATCTTCCTGCTGCCGCTGGGTGAGGAATTGTTCTTCAGGGGGGTGCTGTTCGCGTGGCTGCGCTATCATCGGGGCTGGATTTACGGCGCAATTTTATCGGCCTTGATTTACGCGGCCCTGGCCCCCAAGCCGGTTGGCTTTTTGCCGACGGTTGTCGTCGGTGTGGGCACGGCCCTGGTTTACCAGCGCACTGATTCGATATGGGGCGCGTATGCTGCTCACTGTGCCTTCAACGGGGCCACTGTGCTGTTTTACTGGCTGATTCTTGCTTTTAACTGATGTTACCCGGCCAAAGGCAGCACCACGGGAAAACATGACCGGTCAAATTTGACGAGTATTTATTCACGTATCCGTGAGGTGTTTGGGGGTAACAACTCAGGTGCTAAACGCACCTCACAGTATCGCACCCGCCGCTTCGCGCGAGAAGGGGTGTGGGAAATTTTCCCCACACCCCCTCAGAAAACAGCGATTAGAAATCAGATTGCCAGAGGTACACTAAGAGTGGGCGCAACGAAAACCGTTGAGAAAGACGCAGCCGCAAGCGGCGGAACGCAGGCCACCCGACGCCATGTGTTTGCCCTGGCAACGGTTTATACCCGTTAGCGGCTGGGGGCTGTAACGCCGTAACTCGGCTCCAGCATTTCGCCAAACAGCGTCACGTACATCATACGGTAGATGTCCGTGCTGTCAAAGCGTCCGCTGAACTCGGTACGCAGCAGTTCACTGTTCAGGCCCTCGGCGCGGCTGATGATACCACCGGCCACGTCGTTACGACCCGGCCAGCCGATAGCAAAGTCAATCTCGTTGCCAAAGGCGTCCGGTGCGGACATGAACGGGGCGGTGTTCTGCCCTTCGATGCCGTCCAGCGGGAAGCCCTGGTCGAGACCGATTCTGGTGGGGTTACCACCGCTGACGCTCACGTTACCGCCGTCGCCAACCGGAGCCGGGCTAAAGACCTGAAGACCACCCGCGTCACTGTCTGCCGCAGTGATAACCAGCGTGTCCGGGTTCTCAGCGATGAACTCGCGGATGACACCGATGGTGTCGTCCGACACCTTCAAAGCCTGCAACGTACCAATCGCATTCGCGTTGTTGGGGACGTTGTCCATGCTTTCCGTTTCGCTAACCAGCAGGAAGGGCAGGCCAACTTCTTCACTCTGGCGGCGCAGCAGTTCCAACGCCATCGTGTTCATCTCAGCGGTAGTCGGCGGGTTGTAGCCGGGCGTGCCGGGGCGGCTGCCATAGATAATCAGGCGACCTTCGCGCGTCCCGGCCAGGCTGTCATCCACCATGCCGAGCGCAATCAAGTTTTCCTCAGTCGTATCGTTGAAGATGTCGTCGCGGGCAAACAGACCCAGCACCATCGGGATGTAATCTGGCTCAGCCTGGATGCGCTCCCACAGGGCCTCAAACTCTTCGCGGGTACGCATGATCTCGTAACCCAGTTCGCTGGCTTCCAGCAGCAGGTTACGGCCATCGTTGCGGTCTGGGCCGCTCCCGCTAACCTGGTCTACGTGGATGTAGCACTCCAGGTTAACTTCATCCTGGTCTTCACAGGCGGGTGCGTCTTCCGGCAGGAAGAAACCTTCACCACCACCCATCATGACCAGCGGC
>DAOTTY010000135.1:0-25392 GCA_034437575.1 Anaerolineae bacterium
GAGTAGTTACGTTGTTAGCGTGATTCATACCCTCTGGCACGGCTAATTGAGCTGCCGCCCGGCTTATGGTTGACAGATGCGCGCTTTTGGGTGATGTGTGTCACTCCACACAGGGGGCAGGCTGTGCCATACTGAAACTATCAAATTTTGCAAACTATCCGTCAGGGTCATCTGCACGGGGCGATTCAAAGAGGAACTAACACTATGAGGATTCCCATAATGGAGAATCAATCCCCAGAGTATGTTTTGCATCAAATTCGCCGCGTTACATCGCTGGCGATGAACGCGGCTGAAGCCGGAACGCTGGAAAAGGTACTTCAGCAAATTGTCGATTCTGCCCGTGAGTTAATTGGATGCCGCTATGCAGCCCTGGGTGTGCCCAATGCAGACGGCGGCCTGCGCTTTTTTAAGGTGTCTGGCCTATCTATTGACGAAATCAGGCACATTCAGCATCACCCGGTGGGGGTGGGCTTGTTGGGCAGCATTATGGAAGCCCGTAAACCTATCCGCCTGAGCGACGTACACAACGACCCAAATGCGGCGGGGTTGCCATTGGGCCACCCGTATATGCAATCCCTGCTAGGGGTGCCCATTCAAATCGGTGACCAGCTTTTCGGCACGTTTTACCTTACCGACAAGTACGATGATTTACTGTTTACCGAGGAAGACGAGTGGCTGCTAGAGATGATGGCGTCGTCTGCGGCGTTAGCGATTGCCGGGGCACAACTGCGCGAACAGCAAGAAGACCTGACGCGGTTGGCCGAGCGTGAGCGCATCGCCATGGAACTGCACGACAGCGTGATTCAGTCGCTGTATGCGCTGGGCCTGGGCCTGGATTTTGCCAGCCGTGCCGACGTGATCCCGCACAACATCATTAAAGAGTCGCTCACAAACATTAACCGGATCATCGAGGACATTCGCACCTACATCCTCAAGCTGAACAATGGCAACGGCAGCAATCACATTCCTGTGCGCGAACACCTGGAAAAAGCCGTGGAAGACCTGTACATCCCACCGCGCCTATCGGTGCGGGTGGTCGCGTCAGATATGCCAACGCGCCTGGACTACGAGGTGATAAAGGGCCTCAAGAGCATCATTCACGAGGTCGTCAGCAATGTCATTCGCCATGCTGAGGCGGATATTGTGGAGATCAAAGCCAGAGAAGTTCGCAACACCTTTACGCTCACCATCTCTGACGACGGCAAAGGCTTTATCCCTGATGAGGCCATCAGCAAGACGGGCGGCGGGTTGGGCCTGCACAACATCGGTAAGCGGGCACGGTTGTATGGCGGAACCGTCAATGTGGAAAGCACACTTGGCAAGGGCACATGCGTCACCATCAAAGTGCCACTGGTGCGGTTGTAGATTCAACAAGATGGGGCCGTACCGGGTGCTTGCCCCACGTTCTTACCTGGGTGCATTTTAAGTGGGTGCAAAACCAGCCCCTCACCCAGGGCTTTTGCAAAGTTGCACGGCTGGTCTTTGGGCGCTGGCCAAACCCGTCACTTTTTTCAAAAAGTGAACAAAAACTTGACTTTGCAATCGCCCTGCAATCTCACCTTCTATGATTGCAACAAGATGAGTCTTTGTGTAAAATTCAAGCATATGAATAGTGGTATCATTGGCACATTGCCAAACACAATCACAACATCAAGGAGTTCTTATGACAAAGCGTTCCCTCATTCTGTCCCTGCTTTTTGTACTGATCGCAGGTGTTTTCACATCCGCTGCGGTCATCGCCCAGGAAACACTCTCCTCCGAAGAAATTGAAGAAAACATCCGCCGATTCGTCCAACTCAGTGACGAGGAGTTGGAGTTCAATCGCGTTGCCATCACAGCACCGTGCCAGGCGTATTATGGTGCCACTAAAGATAAGCAGGTTGACGGGTTAGTCATCGCCCCTGGCCAGGAATTCCGCATTGACCGCCTGCGTGCCCGCCGTGAATTTGCTGACGGCGACCGCACCACGGTGGTGAGCGTGACCGCGCTGTGGGCGCGAATTGACACCAACCGCCGTGAGACGGGTGCCCGCCCCTACTGGGTTTATGTGCCGGACTGCGCCTTCATCAAAGACGTGCGCGGCTAATAAACCGCCTTCGGCGCATTCAACGGGCCAGCCAGCCCAGGCTGGCCCACCGCGTTACCCCCCCCAAAAACCCACACAAACCCCGCTGCTCCGGCTAATCAGATAAATACTGTATGAGTAAATCCACAGATTAGCGTCAGTGCTGCTTTAGGAGTTCCTAAAGCGTGCCGTGCCCGGTTTGGTAGATGGTTACCAAACGTGCTATAGTTAGGTAGCTTGTTACCAACAAGCAAATCCGATTCATAATGAAAGAGGTGTCTGATGGCAACGTTTTCTCGGCGCGATTTCCTGGCAGCGTGTGGTACTTTGTTCGGCAGTGCGTTTGCAGCCCGCCTGGCCCCTTTGCTGGCCCAGCAGGTGCAACCGGCAACCCCTGCGGAGTTGGCCTACACCGGGGATATGACGTTTTGGGACTGGAACTTTGACCCCCGCGCCGACCTGATGGAAGAACTTATCGCCAACTGGCAAAGCGCCAATGAGGGGATTTCCCTGAACTACACAACGTTTGGCTATGGCGACCTGCAAACCCGTGTACTGACGGCAGGCGCAGCCGAAACCACGCCGCCCCTGAGCAACGTCCATGCGTTTTGGCGTTTACCGCTGCAAAAAGCGGGCCGCCTGGAGCCGTTCCCGCAGGATTTGTTCGACTACGACGACCTTGTGAGTACAGCTTACAACCGCGCTGCCGACGGCAACATCTACACCAGCACGTTTGGCTACTACTGTGACATTGTTTTCTACAACGAAGATATTTTAGCGGCGGCGGGCTACACCGCAGACGACATCCCCGCCAACTGGGATGACTTTATCGCCTTTGCCCAGGAACTCACCGTAACGGATAGTCGCGGGGTGACGCAGCCGGGGTGCGGCCTGAATCACTACTACAGCCAGGAGTGGCTGTGGACCTCAATGGTGTACCAGTTGGGCGGCTACTTGTATAACGAGGACGGTACCCGCGCCATCTGGAACAGTGAAGAAGGCGTGGAAGCGCTGCAAATGATTAAAAACTGGTTCGGGGACTTTGCATTGGATGACCCCAACCTGCTGCGCCACTACGAGCAGTGGGGCAACCAGGAAGCAGCTATGTTCATTTCGCACGGCTATTGGGCACCCACCATCCCGACAGACTACCCGGACATCAACTGGGGAACGAAAGCCATCCCCACGTTCACGGGCGATGCCGCGCCGTCCTACGGCCTGATTGTGCCGGAAGAGGGGCTGGCGGTGTTTTCCAACTATCCAGACGAGGTGAAGGCCGCTGCGTTCGACTTCATCCGCTATGTGCTGGGGCCGCAGGAACATCGCCTGCGCTGGTCACTGATTGCCACCGCCCCGCCAGACAGCCTATCGGTTGACTTGAGCGCCATTGCTGACCAGGACCCCGGCAACGCGATTGCCTCCCAGGCACAAACACTGCCCTTCCGAATTAACTACGGTGAGCGCCCCGTCGAGGCCGAACCGCTGTGGCGCGAGATGTTCGAGCGCGTGATTCTGTCAGATGAAGACGCGCAGCCCGTGCTGGACGACATCACCGCCCGCATGAACGAGGTTATGGCGGAAAGCGAAACGGGCTACGTCATCACGGAGCGCAACTTTACTCCGCCGCCCGCCAGCACATAATCCGCCCGGCGTGCGGCGTGGCGTCTGCCTCATCGGACGAGGCGGGCCTCGTCCCTACATGTTGCATCCTTGTGAACCTGTAGGGACAACGCCTGCGTTGCCCGCAAATGACCCCAAACGGCTGCACGTCCCTCACTGTAAACAAGACAGAGACTAACATAACACTCCATGAGCGCTATCAATGATGTGACACAACCCACTGTGCCCGTTGCCCCACAGGTGCAAATCACCCCGCGCACCGGCCAGATCATGTTATGGGTGGTGCTGGGCCTGGGTGCCCTGCTGATGATCGGCCCGTTTTACTGGACGCTGATTACCTCGGTGAAGTCCCAACCAGAAATTCGCCAGTTCCCGCCCACCTTCTTTCCAGAAACGTTCTCATTAGAACACTGGCAGGCATTGAGCGCGGAGGAACTGGATTATGGCAGCTTCCCGATTTTCTTTCGGAACAGCCTGTTTGTGGTGGGCACCATCACCACTGTGACGCTGGTCACCAGCAGCCTGTGCGGGTATGTGTTCGCCAAGCACCGCTTCCCCGGCAGGCGAGCGTTATTCTGGTTTGTCATTGCCATGCTGATGGTGCCCTTCAACGTGACGCTGGTGCCGCTTTATCAGTTGATGGTAGATTGGGGCTGGCTGAACAACTATCTCGCACTGATTGTGCCCGTGATTTTCAACCCGTTTGGCATCTTCTTGATGCGCCAATTCATCAGCGGGGTGCCAGATGAACTGCTGGATGCCGCCCGCATCGACGGGGCGAGTGAGTGGGGCATCTTTTTACGGTTGATTTTGCCGCTGAGCAAAGCGCCGCTGGCCGCGCTGACCATCTTCACGTTTACCATTCAGTGGGATAACTTCCTGTGGCCGCTGGTCATTTTGGATAACCCCGACCTGTACACGCTGCCGCTTGGGCTGGCGCAGTTTCGGGGGCGCACCGGCGTTGACGTAGGGGCGGTGTCTGCCGCGTCGATGCTGTCGGTGATTCCGGTGCTGGTGGTGTACTTCTTCGCGCAAAAGCGCTTTATCGAAGGCATCACCATGACGGGGATGAAGGGCTAACGGTATGCAAACGACATCCACTGGCCCAGGCCGCACCCTGCGCGATGCGCTGACCGACCACCGCTTTCAGCGGCATCTGTTTGTGCTAACAGTGCTGATACCGATGATTGCCACGTTTGCGGTCTTCTGGATTTACCCGCTGGTTGACGGGTTTTGGGGCAGCCTGCACCGCTGGACGGCTTTTGACCCGTCGCGGGAGTTCATCGGGCTAAAAAACTACGTTGACCTGTTTGGCGACCCGACCTTTCGGGCGGCAGTGGTGAACAGCTTCGAGTACATGCTGTACTACCTGCCGTCAGCCATTTTGCTGTCGCTGCTGCTGGCCCTGGGGATTAACGCATCGGGGCAGGTGCGGGCGCTGTTCCGCACGGTGTACTTTTTGCCGGTGGTAACCTCGGTGGTGGCCACATCGCTGATTTTTAATTACCTGTACCAGCCGCGCTTCGGCCTCATCAACCAGCTTTTGGCCCTCGTCGGCCTGCCAGAACAGGGCTTTTTGCGCTCACCCGCACAGGCCCTCCCGTCGATTGCCGCGTATGCCGTGTGGAAGAACCTGGGCTTTAACATGGTGCTGTTTCTGGCGGGGCTGTCGGCCATCCCGCAAATGTACTACGACGCGGCCCGCGTGGACGGGGCCAACCCGTTGCAGCGCTTCTTCTTTATCACGCTGCCACTGCTGCGCCCCACAATAGTGTTCATCTTTATCACTGGCATGATTGAAACGCTGCAAGTGTTCCGGCCTATTTTCGTAATGACGGCCACCACCGGCAACGACATGGCCGGTGGCCCGCTTAACAGCACGATGGTCATTGCGCTGTACCAATGGCAAACGGCGTTTACAATTGGCAACCTGGGTTATGGTGCCGCGATGGGGATTATGCTGTTTTTAATCGTGATGGTTATCACCGTGACGCAAGCGCTAGTGTTACGCAGCCGCTGGTCGGTCGATTAGGCGTTAGCCCGTTGTGATGCGATAGCGATAGCTCAGGGAGTTGTCGCGTTCGCGTTCCACATAGTGCAGCGTGGCATTTTCGGCGTCAAAGCGCCGGAAGAACTCATCCCACAGCAGCGGTTCCAGGCGGTTGTGGCTGGCATAGCCCAAAAAGCCGAAGCACAGGTCGCCAATGGGTGCCCGGTAGCCTTCGGGCGCGTCCGGGTGGGGGCCGTTAATAACGGCGGCGTGGCCGCTGCGCCGTTCAACCCAATCGCGGATCGTGTCGTGGTTTTGCGTAGCTTGCTCGTATGTGGGCAGCATAGCTAAAAGTCCTCGTCGTCGTCGTCGTCGTCAAAATCATCGTCTTCATCGTCGCCGTAGGGGTCGAAGATTTCTTCGTCATCGTCCAGGTCATCATCGAAGTCGTCGTAGTCGGCCTCGTCGTCCACCAGGTCGTCATCATCCAGGTCGCCGTCCACCAGGTCGATGAAGTCATCTTCATCGTCGTCTTCCAGGTCGTCGTCGAAGGCTTCGTCATCTTCGATTTGTTGGAAGCCGTCGAGTTCGTCTTCTTCCTCAAATTCGTCTACACCATAGGGGTCATCGACCATGACCGGAACGGTTTCCAACAGATCAAACGGAAACAACACCATGCAGTTAACCCTCATCCTTGATTAGTTCCAGAAAATAGCGGTGCAAGCGGTCATCATCCGTCAGTTCAGGATGAAACGCGGTTGCCAACAGGTGCTTCTCTTGCGCGGCGACGATGCGCCCGTCTGCCAGCGTAGCCAGCACGCGCACGTCATCCCCGGCGCGGGTGGCCGCCGGTGCCCGAATGAACACCGCAGGGAAGGGCGCATCCAGCACCGTGAGCGGCAGGTCTATCTCGAAACTGTCTACCTGGCGGCCAAACGCATTGCGGTCTACGGTGATGTCCATCACGCCCAAAATCGGCTGCTGGTTGTGACCTAGCTCCCGCGCCAAAAAGATCATGCCCGCACAGGTGCCCCATGTGGGCCGGGCCGCGCTGAACTCGCGCAGCGGCTCAATCAGGTTATAGTCTTGGGCCAGCTTGCCGATAGTGGTGCTTTCGCCGCCAGGAATCACCAACCCGTCCAGGTTTTGCAGATGTTGGGGCAAACGGACGCGCACGGTTTCAACACCAAGCTGCTGCAATGTGGTTTCATGCTCAATGAAAGCGCCTTGCAGCGCCAGAATACCAACTTTCATAGGGTGACCCCGTCGTTTTTTAGCGTTTGTTCATCAGGTTGCGGGCCTGCCGGATGAGTGTGCTGTTCCAGTTAAAGGTTTCACCCGTCCACTGGGGATCAGCATAGTTATCATCGCGGTCCACCAGGGTTTGCCACAACCGCACCGACTCCGCCGCGTTCCCCAGCCCCTGTTGGGCCAGGGCCATCCCGGCAATCGCTGGCAGCAGGTCGCTTTGCACGGCCAGCGCTTCCTGGTAGGAATCCAGCGCACGTTTGTAGCGTTCGGTTTCCAGCAGCAGGTCGCCCAGGCCCACATGCGCCATCACCATCTTTGAACTGAGATAGGTGGCCTGTTCGTAGTCACGGATGGCGGCTGTTTTGCGGCCCATTTTCTTCAACACCCGCCCACGCTGTAAATAGGCATTTTCGTTTTGCGGGTTATCTAAAATCACGCGGTCCAGGTCTTTAAGGGCACCGTTATAGTCGCCCTGGCGGATTTTGGCAACGGCTTGCAGCAGCATCCGCTCTGTGCCCAGGCGAATGGTAGCCTGTTGGGCGTACCGTTTAACAGCAATGATACGCTTGGCAACAGCGTCCGTATCCGACTTGGGGGCAGGCACGGTGGGTGCCCCGGCGCGTTTGGTCAGCACTTCATTGGCAATGTGCTGGGCCACCTGGGTAAGATGCTGCATGGGCACGCGCACGCTGGCCTGGGTTCGCAGCTCATCTACAATGGGGGGGGTGCCTGCCCCGGCTTCATCGTCAAAGTTAAAGTCTTTGGTGGTTAGCAGCAAGATGTTGCGGGCGTGTTTGGTCGCCACGCGATATTCCATCGTTTGGCGGTCGCGCAGGTCGCCCACATTGGCCAGGGCACCCTCCGTCAAGATCATAATGAAGTGTTCGCGGGCGGCAATCTGGCGCAAACTGATGCTGTCGATGTCCCCTTCCAGATGCATATACACGTCAAAGTCCATCTCAGTCAGATCGTTGAACAACGGCTGGGCGATGTACAGGCTCAGTGACGGGTGATAGCTGATGTAGACGGTGTTGGCAGGCATAGGCATTCTTTCAGACGGTTTAGCTTGGCATAGAGTTTAGCAGAAAACAAAAAAGCGGTGGGCTGTTTGCCACCGCTCATTGTATTCAAATCGCTGCCGGTTTGCTATTGATTTGTGTCCAGGTCGGCCAGCAGGCCGCGCACCTCATCCGTCAAAACCGGGTCCCAGGCGTGTTCAACCGCGACCCAGTTGGCGTCTTCGTATTGGGTGTTCAGCGCTAGCAATATCTGCCACAGGCGGATCGACTCCAGGGTTTCGCCCAGGGCATGACGGGCAATGGCCATCCCGGCTACAGCGCGGCGCAGCATCGGGCTAACACGGTGCGCGTTACGGAAGTCGTTGAGCGCGTCATTGTAGCGGCCCAACATAAAGTACATCTCGCCCCGGTTGCCATAGATGAACCCATATTCCGGCTTCAGGCGCAGTGCCTCGGTATAGTCCTTAATCGCGTGCTGGTAGTTGCCCTGTGCAGCAGCCACCAATCCCCGATTGTAGTACACGCGGGCGTTCCCCGGCTGGTGATACAACGCCAGGTTGTAACAGCGGACTGCCTGCGAGTAGTCGCCTGCGTCGTAGTACAGGTTACCCAGGCCAATGTGCGTGTGAACGGACAGCGGGTTGCAGGCCAGGGCGGCTTCATAGTCTGCAATGGCGCGGTCAAAGTCGCGCAGGTAGTAATGGGCATTGGCCCGGTGGTAGTACGGTTCGGCGTCGTTTGGGCACAGGTGGATAGCCCGCGTACAGTCGCGCACCGCCTTGTCATAGTCGCCCCGGGTCACACGCCCAGCGCCCCAATCGCGGTAAATCGGATAGAGAAGGCGCTGCTTGAGCATTAAGATGAGGTGTTGGAGTTGCATAACGATCCCAGATGCTAATTTGTAAATAGTCTACAAAAAACACTTTGTAGACATTGTGCAACATAACGGTAAACGCTGTCAATAAGTTGGGAATGAGATACCTGTTGGCCCCCAAAAAGAATTAGCATTGATAATAGATGAATGTGGGGGCCAGTGTACAGCAGCTACCACAATGGTTATAGTTTAGAGGAAAATGAAAGACGTGCAACAAGTCTGCTGCAAAAATTGCATAAAATTGTAAAAGGGTGAGCGCTAAAGGGTTCCTACCATGTAGAGGATAGCGCTCCTCGATTGTCACATACCGACTTTGGCGATAGGATAGAGACATTGTGTTACCCTTAACTCCATCAAGGGTTGAATCATTGTCAAGGCGCGTTGAGGACAAGTAATTTATGTTTAATCGTTTAGGTAAGGCAGCCGTGCGTGTTGTGGCGGTGCTGTTGATCCTGTCTGTCGTCGTGGTGGCAGGTATATTCGCTGCGTGGCGTTTTTCGCTGCGCCCTATGATCGAACGTGACGCTGGATTGGCAAATTTGCCATCAGACTTCCCTGAAATCGAAATCGTCCGCACTGAAGATGCCACGCCAGGGCACATTTACTTTGAAAGCTACCCCTTTGCCTTTCTTATTGGGCAGGGTGAATTCAGGCTCGACCCCTGGCACTATTTGATGGAAGTTGATACGACCCTGGGCGAGCTAACAGCGGCCAAGCGGGTGCCCATCTGGGCGCTGAACTTCAGCCGACTTAACGAAGATGAGTTCGTCTACTATAAATTCCCGGTAGAACAGGCGTGGGGTCGCCGTCTTGGGCCTGACCCTGCAATTCCAGGCTCCGCTGGCTACTATTGGGGGCACTTCGTCATTACGGACACAAACTTCAACACGATCCGAGAAATTAAGCCACCAACTGACTCCTACGGTATGGATTTCCACGAGTTTTTGCTGTTGGAAAATGGCAATATTGTGTATTTTGATACCTCTAGCGCAGTCCGCGATCTCTCGGCCTATGATTGCACGGTTGACTGCCTGTTGCTGGGGCAGATTATTCGTGAAGTGACGCCAGATGGTGAGATTGTGTATGAACTGGATTTGTTAGACTACTACGCCGTTGAAGATTTAACAAACTCACCGTTTCTCGATCCGCCGCCGGGTGGGTTCACTGTTTATGACCTGATTCATGCGAACTCAATTGACGTAACGCCGGACGGTGACTGGCTCATTTCTGTACGACACTTCGATGAAGTCATTAAGATTGACCGCGAAACAGGCGATGTTGTGTGGCGTATGGGGGGGCCAGAGGCCGCCAACAACGAGTTTGAGTTTATTGACGACCCATATAACGGTTTCTCTCACCAGCACACAGCGCAAATCCTTGAAAACGGCAACCTGCTGCTATTCGATAATGGTAACCTGCACGACCCGCAACTCTCGCGGGTGGTGGAATACGAAATTGACGAAGAAAACCGCACTGCAAGACTGGTCTGGTCTTACGATGACGGGCGCTTCACACCTGTCTCTGGGTCTGCACAGCGTTTGTCAAACGGCAACACTATTATTAGTTGGAATGCTGTTAGCCCGAACATTATTGAGACAACCCCGGAAGGTGAGATTGTGCTTGAGATTCACCTGCCGGAGAGCTACGCGACATACCGTGCCCAGTTGTTCCCTGTTGAACAGTAATTCCACTAGGCTATGTAATTAACAACCAGGGTCGCAAGGCTCACAATCAGGGCAATTGCGAGGATGAGCAGCAGGGCATAGCGCCGCGCCCCGGCCTGCACCTGCTGCCGCTGGCGGCGGTTGGCTTCGGCCTGGAATTTGCTGCTCAGCCAGTCTGGGGTGAGGGGGGTATTGTCGGTAGAATTGTGTTTGCGGGCGTCGGCCCCGGTGAGGCTGTGCAGCCACGCGATTTTTTCCTCGTCGCTCACGGATGTGTCCTCGCGCAGCCAATCGACGGCGCGTTGGCGGGCTTGTGAGTTGGGTTGGGGTTTACGAGGCATGGTCGCGCCGACAGATTACCGAGCAATGCCTCTAGTTTAGCATATTCTGCTGATGACATATGCAGTGCGGTTAGCCTGGGTATAGTTCATTCAATCAATGTGTTGGCGAATCAAGCCCTCACCTGGCCGCGCAGCGGCGGTCGGGAGGGGGGTGAGGGCGGGTGCGTTATGCCCACGTAACCTGATGGCCAGGTGAATAATTACGCTAGAACTCAATCACATCGTGGTCACGGGCCAGCACCACCGGCCCATCATAGACGGTGGCCGCTTCGTCCGCGAGCGGTTCGGGGTCGGCGTTCCATACCTGATAGTGAATCAAATAGAGGGACTTAGCCCCGACTTTGTTGGCCAGCACGCCTGCCTGCCGCGCCGTGCTGTGGCCGGGGGGCGGCCCGGCGGCCTCATGGATGAGGACATCCGGTTGGCGGCCCGTCAGTTCATACAGGGATTCGGTGGGTTCGGTGTCGCAGCTATAGGCCAGCACCTTGTCGTTAACTTTGTTTTCCACGCGCAGGCCAATCGTGGGGATAAAGTGCTGCACCGGCCACGCAGTTACCCGGAAGTCGTTGTTTTCCATGACTGGGGCCGCCCAGCGCTCGCTCACCCGGTTAAACGTGACCGGGAAGAAGTTGGGCCATTCGTCCCAGCTAAAGGCCATCAGCATGTCTTCCATGCGGTTAAGGCAGTGATGCAGCCCGTAAAACCGCAGCGGGGCCTTGCGCCCCAGCAGCCACATGTGCATCAGCATATTGGGCACGCCGCTCACATGATCCGGGTGGAAGTGGGTCAGGATCACGTCCTGCACGGTTTCATCGTCGATACCCAGCTCTTTGATTTTGCCCAACGGGTTAGACCCGGCGTCAATCAAGACCGGGCCGCTGCGCTCGCCAACCAGCAGCAGATGGGTGTTGTCGTGTTCCGCGTCAGAAACGGCTGCCGCAGAGCCGAGGACGACGATTTTCGCCATGAGTGCAACCCTTCACGTTACGCCTATAAATGACCGCAAACCAAGCCGCCCGCATTATACCCACATCCCGCAGGGATAGGAAATGCCGCCGCCGCATCTGTCTGCTACAATCAAGCCCATCGTTAAGAAGCCATTTGAGAAGTCTGTGAGGGCGCTGCCCTTACCCGCCTCCCGGTGCTTTACGCCAAAAACCAGCAGGCAAGGGATGCTAAGCCGGTATGAGGGTGAAACCCCATGCTTGTGCTTTTCAACGGCAGCTAAGACTCGTCTTCCGGGGCCTGCGGGCCGAGCGATTCAAGCTGCTGCTGCGGCACAAAGGCGTCGATCATCAGCCAGCCGTCACCGCCGCCGGGGGTAATCACGCGCCACCACTGCTCACCCTGCACTTCACGCGGCCCTTCCGTCACCGTGACAATGGCCCCGCGTGGCAGGAACTCAATGCCCACGCCACTGCCCGGAATGCTAATCGCGTAATCGTCGCGCATCACGTATGCGCCCAGGCCCGGCCCCACAATCTGCCCGGTGATTTCCAGCCGGGCCATTAGCGCCTCGCCCTCGCTTTCGTCGTCGCTGCTGCTGCCGCCCGTCAGGTCAGTGCGCGGGTTGGGGGGGGTCGGCCCCAGGTCGTCGGCATCCACCCAGCCGATACCGGGCGGGGCCAACACGGTATAGTAGCGCGTCGTCCCGTCGTCATAGAAGGTCGTCCCCGTCGGGCTGCGCGACACAATCACGGGGGTGCCTGCGTCCAGGCGGGCGTCTGCGTCGCGCTCCACTGAGGTTTGATACAGGCCGGTGCGCCGCTGCACATATAATGTAAAGCCAACAGCAGGCACGCCCGCCGGTGATGTGACGCTGGGGCGCGGCGTTTGGGTAGCCGGGAGGGGTGACGGGGCAAACTGCGTGGGTGATGAGGTCGGCGTGGGGGTATCGGTAGGCCGCACCGACGGAATCGCAATCTGCGTGACTTCCGGGTTGAGGGTGCCCGTACTCACGGTAGCGGTGGCGGTCAGCGCTTCATAGAACGACGCGATAAACGTGGCGGTGAGGGCGCTTTCTGGCGTGCCGATGAACACCTGCACCGTGCCGTCCAGCACTTGCGGCGGCTGCGTGACGGCATCCCGCGTGAGGTTGTCGCCCACTACGTTCGGGTCACGGGTGGGGGTGGGCTGCCCGGCAATGGCGGTGGGGGTTTGCGCTTGCAACGGCGTGAGCGTGCCAATCAGCAGGGTAATCACCAATGTCGCGGCCACAAATGTTACCAGCAGGCCCACAATCAGGTGTTCGCGCTGCTTATTGGGGAAGGCGGGGGTGAGCATGGGCGCTTTGGGCGGGGCCAGCGGGTCAACAGGCAGCGATTCGATGTTGAGCGGGGCGGGGTCGGTCGTTGCAGATTCGGTCACCTGCCGCACCGCCTCCCGAAAGGCCCGCCGGAACGCGGTAATATCCTGGTAGCGTGATTTGGGCGTCTGGTCAATGGCCTTGCGAATCACGGGCTGGAGCGGTTCCGGGATGGGAGCAAAGGGGTCGGTCATATCCTGGCCCAATGCCTGATAGAGCGAGCGCCGCGCCAGCATTTCATAAACCGTCATGCCCAGCGAATACACATCTGAGCGCGGCGAGGCGTGGGCACCCCCGCGCAGTTCGGGTGCCACGTAGCCTTCCGTACCCAGGCTGGCCCGCTGGCTGGTGTTGGTGAGCTTTTCCTCTGCGTTGTAGTCCGCCGCGATGCCAAAATCAGTGAGGAAGGGCTTGCCACTGCGGGCGATCAGGATGTTGTGCGGCTTAATATCCCGATGGAAGACGCTGTGACGGTGCATATAAACCAGCGCAGAGCAAATGCCGTCCACCACAGGCAGCGATTGCGCCGCTGTAAACGCGCCGTAGGTATGCAGATAGTCGCGCACGGTCACGCCGTCAATGTAGGGCATCACATAGTAGGGCACCTCGTTGACCTCGCCCTCATCCAGCAGCGGCATCAAACTGGAGTGCGTCAGGTACTCCATGATTTGAATTTCGCGCTCAAAGCGCCGCCGGTAGTTGGACATGTACAGCAGGCTAAGGTGGATGTGCTTGATCGCCACCATCTCGCCGGAGTTGGGGTCTTCGGCCAGCAGCACGCGCCCCATGCCCCCTTCGCCAATCACGCGGATGATGGTGTATCTGTCGATGGTGCGCGGAACGGGTGTCAACGTCGCTTTACCCTCACAGACGAATCATAAAATACTCACTATGGATGCCATTATACAGCGGACATGGGGCGCGTGGGGGTTAAATTGCGATATAGACGGCAATTCATCAGCGCGGGGTGCATTTCAGATGATTGGCGAAAAAGCTGTTCGGTACTCGTACCACGGCGCGTATACAGGCGTATAATGGGGGGCATCTGCCAGCCGTTGAGGGCACGCGCCATGTTTTCACATCAACCCGTTGCCAATCTGTTTTTGGGCATCAACCCGCTGCTGCACAGTCGGTTGCAAGCCGAAGGCCGCTGGGAAAACTTTCATGTCAATCACATCTCAGACCTGACGCGGTTTTTGCAGCGGGCGCTGCGCCCGTTAGGGTATGTGGCCCAGGCGGAGCAATCCCTGCAAATCCGGCGGCGCGATGACGCCCCCCGCTCGCTGGAATCTGACGTGACCATTTATGACACGATCCAGCAGCCAGCAGGGGAGGTTACACAACTAAATGGCCAGGCAGTCCCCATTGCAGATTTGCTGGCCCTTGATGAAACGGACTTCGCAGCGTACCGGGCCGTCGGCATCTACGAAAAGGCGGCGGGGGACACACGCGGGGATGCCGTCGCGTGGATTGAACTACTGTCACCCACTAACAAACCGGGCGGGCGTCATGCTGTGACCTACCGCGACAAGCGCACGGCGCTGTTGCAAGCGGGCCTTGTCTTCATTGAGTTGGACTACCTACACCATCAGCCGCCCACCGTCGCTGTGCCCGCATACCCACATGAGCCGGACAGCACGCCTTACCGCATCATTGTGATTGACCCACGCCCGGATTGGTTAAGCAGCAGTGGCCGTCTGTTCCCGGTCAGCATAGATGAAAAGCTGCCCACGGTAGACATCCCGCTAAATGGCGCTGATGTGATCGCGTTTGACTTTGATGCGCCATACCAGCAAACGTTCGAGTCGTTGTTCTTCACCGATGAGGTTGATTACACTGCGCTCCCGGTGGAATGGGCACGCTACAGCACAGACGATCAGGCACGGATTTTGACGCGGCTGCTAGCGCTACGCGATGCGGGCGCAGGCAGCCCACCCACGCCACTTGAACCCCTGCCGCTGGCAGATGCGCTGCAACGGTGGTCTGGCAGCCCTCAGCCCTGATAGCCGTGCTGATGATGCTTATCGCAGCATTTTACTCAGTGATAAGCGCTCTTATCACTTGTAATAAAAAGCGGGGCATGTGCGCCCCTTAATGTAATACCAAGCTGATTTTAGTAACTATCATGTATGGTTGTAGCCATACTGCAACTGAATACGTATGAAAGAGCGTTGCGCGATGTCACTCTATTCTTTGATCTACGTTAGCCGGGCCGCCTACCCGATGTCTGGTGATGACCTGAAGGCCATCTTGCAAAAGAGCCACACCAACAACCGCACCCGCAACGTGACCGGGATGCTGCTTTATCGTGATGAGCGCTTCATGCAGGTGCTTGAGGGCAACAAAAGCGATGTGATGGCCCTCTACCGCACCATCGCCGCAGACAAACGCCATCGAGGGGTTTATATCGTTTATCAGCGCCCCGTGAAGGAACGCACCTTCCACGAGTGGGAAATGGGCTTTCATGATATGGAAGGCATTACTGCCGATGACCTGCCCGGCTATACGGACTTCCTCTCCCAGCCGCTCGATACAGAGTCGCTGTACGACGACCCCACCCGCACCATGATGTTTTTGCAACTGTTCCGAGATCGGGTGGGGGCACAGTAGCGGGCTGCTCGCCAGGCCAATGCCTGCCGCTCACGCTTCTTCTACCAGCAGCAAACGCCACAGCCGGGGCAAAAACGGCTTCGGCTCCGGCGGAATTTCCCCAAGCAGCCGCCTACGATAGTAGCCCGCCCACGCCTGAACGTCCGGGCTGCGGTCGTTTTCCTCAGCATGGTGCATCGCCGCCGTGATCGTCACCGCCTCCGCGACAGTGGGCGTCCCCTGCACCATCAACCGGTTAAGGTCATACAATGCCAGGAAGCGCTCCACCACATCGCTGTGGTTGTGTAAGGTTTGGGTGAGGGTGTTAATATCGGTAGCGCTCATCAGCGGCGATCAATCAGCAGTTCCGTCTTACCATTTATTATGGTCGCTGACCGCATCCGCGCAAATGGGGCGGCACGGCTAAGGTTCGTGCCGCCCTGTTAGCCGCCTGTAAACAGCAAATACATTTCCAATAAACATTTTGCGCCCAACATACAAACGAGAAAATCATTTGTGGTAAAGTTTAACCACGTCGGATAACCTCAACCCACAAAGGCAAACCATACACTGTGAACGGACGCACTTATGGTAGACGACAACAAGACTGACAAGCCCACCACCGACCAGCGACGGCTCCCTGGGAATGCCTGGGCTGTGCAGGGGTACATCGTGCGCTATCCCACACGCCGCTTTGTACCGCCGACTGACATCATCGAACTGGAAAACAGCATCATGGTGCTGGTGGAAATTGCCGGGATGCGTGGCGACGGGTTCAAGATTGCGCTGTATAACCAAACCCTCGTCATCAGCGGCACCCGCGAACGCCCCGACCTGCCAGACGCAGCCTACCATCAGGCCGAAATTGGCTTTGGCGACTTTCGCATCAATGTGCCCATGCCCTGGTCAGTCGAGCGGGATGAGGTCAACGCCAGCTACAGCAACGGCTTCCTCCGCATTGATTTGCCCCGGCAGCAGGCCCGCCGCGTACACATCGTAGACGTAAACACGGACGACGAAGAAGAAAGCTAGGAAACGCATACAATGGCAGACGAAAACCAAACTGCGGACATCGTAGAAGACGAACACGAAGACCAGGAAGACCAGCAGGAAGACAGCGCCAACAACGAAATCCCCACCCGCGAGGACATCAACGAGATTTTGCAGTTGGGGGTGCAGCTTGGCGATGACACCGACGACGACGACGACCCCGAAGCCGAGCATGACATCCCGGACGAACTGCCGATTTTGCCCCTGCGCGGCCTTGTCGTCTTCCCCCAAACTGCCATCCCGCTCACGGTCGGCCAGCCGCGCAGCATCAAACTGGTGGACGACATCATGGCCGGGGATCGTATTGTGGGGCTGGTGGCCAGCAAAGACCCTGGGTTAGACAACCCCGAACCCGACGACATCTACCGGGTGGGCACGCTGGCCAGCATCCACCGCCTGTTCCGTGCGCCAGATGGCACCATCCGGCTGCTGGTGCAGGGCATCGAGCGTATCCAGGTGGATGAGTTCACCGCCACCGAACCGTACCTGAAGGCCAAAGTCAGTGAAGCGCCAGAAACACAAACCGGCAGCGACATCCAGGTTGAAGCGGCTGTCCGCAACGTGACCGACCTGTTCACGCGCCTGGCCGACCTGGTGCCCAGCATCCCCGGCGAGTTGATTGCCTCCATGCTCAACGTAGACGAGCCGCTGCACCTCGTTTACTCCATTGCGACGTACATGCGAATTGACCTGGACGAAGCGCAAGACCTGCTGGAACTGGACAGCGCCGACGAGAAGCTGCGCCGCCTGATTGTGCTGCTCACGAAAGAAGTGGAAGTGCTGGAACTGGGCCGCAAAATCCAGACGGAAGCCAAATCCGAGATGGAAAAAATGCAGCGCGACTACTTCCTGCGCGAGCAGATGAAGGCCATCCAGCGCGAACTGGGCGAAAGCGACGACCAGATGGCAGAAATTGAGCAGTTCCGCGAGAAGATTGAAGCGGCCAACATGCCGGAAGAGGCCGAGCGCGAAGCCCGGCGCGAACTGGAGCGCTTGAGCAAGCTGCCTGTGCAGGCGGCAGAGTACGGCGTCATCCGCACGTACCTGGACTGGCTGGTGAACATGCCCTGGAGCGTGAGTACCGAAGACAACCTGGACATCAACAACGCCCGCAGGGTACTCAACGAAGACCATCACGGCCTGGAAGACATTAAAGACCGCATTCTGGAATACCTGGCTGTGCGTAAGCTGCGCCAGGAACGCGCCGAGGAATTTGAGGCACACGACAACGAAAACGGCATCCGCGACTACATTCGCCGGGAGCGCGGCGGCGCGATTTTGCTGTTCGTTGGCCCGCCCGGTGTGGGTAAAACGTCGCTGGGGGCCAGCATTGCCCGTGCAATGGGCCGTAAGTTCATCCGCATGAGCCTGGGCGGTATTCGGGACGAGGCCGAAATTCGCGGCTTCCGCCGGACGTACATTGGCGCGATGCCCGGTCGCCTGATTCAGACGATCCGCCGGGCAGAAACGCGCAACCCGCTCATCATGCTAGACGAGGTAGACAAGGTATCCCGTGATCTGCGTGGCGACCCGTCGGCTGCACTGCTAGAAGTGCTGGACCCCGAACAGAACAGCGAGTTCCGCGACAACTACCTGGATGTGCCGTTCGACCTGAGCGACACGCTGTTCATTGCCACCGCCAACGAGCTTGAACCGATTCCGGGGCCGCTGCGTGACCGCATGGAAATCATACACCTGAGCGGGTACACCGAGCAGGAAAAGCTCGTCATCGCTAAAAACTATCTGGTGCCACGCCAGATACGCGAAAACGGCCTGCACGACACCGAAATCGAGTTCACCGACGACGCCATTCAGCGCATCATCCGCGACTACACCCGCGAGGCGGGCGTCCGCACATTGGAACGCGAGATCGGGCGGGCGGCGCGGAAGGTGGTCACGCAAATCGCCGCTGGCGACACGGATAAGGTCGTTATAGATGCTGAGAAGGCCCGCAAGCTGCTGGGCAAAAAGCGCTCCGGCTATCAAACTGAACTGGAAGAACGTACCAACGCGCCGGGGGTAGCTACTGGCCTGGCCTGGACGCCGACGGGTGGGGAAGTGCTATACGTGGAAGCTACGGCCTTCCCTGGCGGCAAGGGCTTCCGTTATACCGGCCAGCTTGGTGATGTGATGAAGGAAAGCGCCCAGCTTGCCCTTAGTTTGGTGCGGGCACGTCACAATGACCTGGGCGTAGACTCGGCCTACTTTGACCAGAACGACATTCACCTGCACGTCCCGGCGGGTGCCGTACCCAAAGACGGCCCCAGCGCAGGCATCACCATGACGACGGCGTTGGCGTCCCTGTTAACCGGACGCCCGGTGCGTAACGATGTGGCGATGACGGGTGAAATCACCCTGAGCGGGAAGGTGCTGCCGGTGGGGGGCATCAAAGATAAGGTGCTGGCCGCCCACCGCCTGGGTGCGAAAACGGTCGTGCTGCCAGAGAAGAACGAACCCGACCTGGAAGACATTCCAGACGACGTTCGTGAGCAGATAGAGTTTGTGCTGGTGAGCGAACTCGACCAGGTGCTTGATACGGCCCTGGCCGCTAAACCCGTGCAAGCCCAATAACCGCCCCTTACTGCGGCGCAGCGCGGCAGCCTACACTTCTGCGCTGTTCCGCTCCAGGGCTTCGGTCACTGCTGCCACCAAATCAGCCCGGTAAATCGGCTTCGTCAGGTAGCCATCGGCCCCGGCTTGCAGCGCAGTAAACCGCACATGACTGGCGTGATGCGCTGACAGCATAATCACCGGGGTGCGGTAGTATTCTGGGTGCTGGCGAATTTCTTTACACAGGGTGATGCCGTCCATCACGGGCATGTCAATATCGGTAATGATAAGGTCTACCCGGTTGGTGTAGATGTGATTGAGCGCTTCGGCACCGTTGCGGGTGGCTGTGATGTCGTGGTTTAAGTAGCGCAGCATCGACGCAACGAGGCGGCTGTTACCTGGAAAATCGTCAACGACAAGTATGTTTGCCATGATTTCACCCTTTTGACTGTCATGTTTCCGCATTGTACCTGAAGTCTACATTCATTCCACATTATAATCAATAATAAAGGCGTGATTTTTACGTATTTTACCCTCACGCCTTAATGATTGCAGCGTCAGGTAGGCGTCGGCCTGGCGCTTGTCGCACGGGCGGGGCGCATGAGTATAATGGACAGCGGAAGCAAGCACGTCAGATGTAAGGGCACCCCATGCAACAGTCGCGCCAACCTGGGCGAGTTCGCCGCTTAGCCACTGTCCTCACGCTGTGCGCGGTGGGGCTGGTCGCCTCGTGTACGCTGGGCGTGCCGCAGGTGGAACTGACCCCGACGATTGCCCCCAGCGATACCCCCACCGTGACGCCCACCATCGGCCCCACACGGGTGATTCAAGAGCCAACCGAGCCACCGCTGCCCACACTGGCCCCGTCAACAACGCCCACCGTCACGCCCTCGGTAACGCTGACGCCCACGGCTACGCCCACAGGCACCCGCCCCCCCACCGATACGCCCACCCGTACCCCCACCGTCACCGTCGCCCCCTCCGTGACGCCGCTGCCCACCATTGCGCCCACGTTCACCCCGTCGCATACCCCCACCATCTCGCCCACGCCGTCACCAACGTTTGTACCGCTGCCACCGCCCACCCAAACCCCGCGCCTGATTCTGCCCACATCTACGGCGTTGCCACCCACGCCAACCGCGACCCTGCCCCCCCAAGACTTTGCACCGTTCACGCAGGTTGCGCCGCCCACCATTGACACGGCCCCCACCTTCATCACGGATACAGCGCCCACACCGCAGCAGCCGCTCATCATCACGCAAACACCGCCACCCCCTAACGCCCAGGGCGACCCTGCTGTGCCCACACTCATCCCGTCATTTACGCCGCTCCCGCCCACTGTTGATGTGCGCCAGGTCATCATCCCGCCAACGGTGAGCGCCCGTAATGCGCCGCAAGCCCCCGCGCCGCGTCCGGCAACGTCACCGGGCGGCCTGCTAGATTTCACGTTGGGGAACGGCCAGGGGGTGCCGGTAGACGGCAGCGTGAACACCAGCGGCATTGACGGTGACCTGTTCGCGGTCAACCCGGCCAACCCGGACGAGTTCACGGTGGTCAACGGGGCGGGGGTGATCTATGTAGGCGATGAAAATGGCCCGCGCCGCCTCGTCGGGGAGCCGTTCACCGAGTTTGTGTATCAAACGACGAACCGCGCCGAAAACAACGCCAACGTCATCGACATCAAATATTCCGCGATTGGCAAGCTGGCCTTCATCGTGCGCGGCAACCAGATCAACATTGACGGCGTGTGGTACGTGGAAAATGGCGTGGCCATCCAAGTGCTGCGCGACTGCCCGCGTGAGGGGCACCCCGGCTGCCTGACCGTGCTGCCTGATGGCCGCGACTTCTTCCGCTGGCAAAGCCGAGACATGAAATGGCAGCCCGCCGAGAACGACGCCCGGCTCATCGTGGAAGTAGACCTGTTGGATGAAGGGCGCGGCGGCTTCATGATTTACGATTTGCCGCCGCGCACCAAAGAGATTCTGCCGCGCCTGTACCGCTACGACAGCGCGAACTGGACGCTGGACGGCACGCGGATCACCGTTAGCGGGCGCGACCCCGGTGGCCGCTACATGATCGGCGTGCTGGACCCGGCATCGGGCCGGGTGGATACGCTGTTTGACGGGTCAGCGGTGGGGGTCTATCCGCAGGAAGCCGTCGAACTGCCTGACGGCCAGATTCGGGCGTTTGGCTCGTCTGGGCCGGGGGGGGTGGTGCGCTTGATTGACGGCAGCGGCAGCGCACTCAGCGGTAATGTGGGCGGGGCACCCCCGGCGGTCATCCGCTGGAACTATGATTACAGCACGGCGTTCATCCAAACGACCGACCGCCGCAGTTATCTGGTATCGTCCGGCGGCAGCATCACCGATGTGACCAACGGCGCACCCGGCAGCCCCGCCGCGCAGCCCGCCGGGGGTGGCAATCCGCCGCCCGCACCGGGCAACATTCCATCGGGGGTGGTGGAAGGCAGCCGTTACAGCGCGGGGCAGCAGCTTCGCATATTAAACCCGCCAGGGCTAAACGTGCGGGCGCAGCCATCTACCGAAACAGCCGTTGTGGGCAGCCTGTCACGCGGCGATTACATTGTGGTGCTGGCCGGGCCAGTCGATGACCCGCTGTATACGTGGTGGCAGATTGAGTCGGCGGCGGGGGTGCGCGGTTGGGTCGCCGGGACGATTGAGGGGACGGATACCATTTCGCCATGAGGTATATCACGTTACGCATGGGCGCGTTCATTGCAAACATGCCACCCATCCGTATACAATTGTCATTAGCTTAACAAGCATCAACACTTTAACGTGAAGGCAGCACTGAAGCAGTAACGCACGTATCAGCAAACGTCAATGGATGGGAACTTTGCAAACCCTAACACACCTCAACCCGAATGCCATTGTAGCGCCGTACCAGGACGAAATTGACGTCCTTAACCAGCAGCTAGAAGACGCCGCCCCCCAGCGCATCCTTGAACACATCGTAGACACATTTGGCAAGCGAGCGGTTGTCGTTACCAGCTTTCAAATGACGGGCCTCGTCACGCTGCACATGCTGCAAGACATTGCCCCCGGCTTCCCGGTGATGACGCTGGACACCGGGCTGCTGTTCCCAGAGACGGTTGATTTGATTGACAACCTCGAAGCCAACTGGACCCTCAACCTCACCCGTGTGCAGCCGCGCCTATCCGTAGGGCAGCAAGCCGGGTGTTATGGCGATAAGCTGTGGGAGCGCAACGCAGACTACTGCTGCCACATGCGGAAGGTGGTGCCGCTGCGGAAGGCGCTAAAGGGGTACGATGCGTGGATTAGCGGTGTGCGCCGGGATCAGTCAAAGCGGCGGGCAAATACCCCTGTCGTTTCGTGGGATGCCCGTAACGAGCGCATTAAGTACTGCCCGCTGGCCACCTGGACGGAGCGCATGATCTGGACGTATGCCGACGCTTACGACCTACCCACCAATGCCCTCTATGA
The DNA here is from genome assembly GCA_034437575.1 of Anaerolineae bacterium. GTDB lineage: Bacteria > Chloroflexota > Anaerolineae > Aggregatilineales > Phototrophicaceae > DAOTTY01. The sequence goes on from DAOTTY010000135.1 coordinate 22,783, forward strand.
GCAGGGCTACCCCAGCATTGGCTGCCAGCCATGTACCCACGCCATCAAATCTGGTGAGGACGCCCGCGCTGGCCGCTGGGTGGGCAGCGCCAAAACGGAGTGTGGAATACACACCTAACGCGCCTTACCGCTGTACATCCGGCAAACGCGATATATCACCCCGCGTAGCGATTCCCCTTGCCGTGAACATGCGGGCCGTAGGGACGCACATCTGTGCGTCCGCTGGACACCGCACCGAACCATTCTCACAGATACGTGAATAGACACCCACACCCACAATCGACATAACAAAGACAAATGGGCGCACATATGGGCGCACGTACCCTCACCCTTTGCCCCGCCACTTTTGCTACCGTGAGGCTATCACAGCAAAGGAGGCACCAACCCCTGTGAGCCATATCAAATCACTCGATGCCAACGGGCGCGTGGGCGGCTATCTGGCTGTATGGGGCGATAGCACCCAACGCGACCTACAGGGCGATTACTTCACCCCCCAAACCGACTTCGCGCTGGACTGGTTCCCGCGCCGCCCGGCCCTTTACCATCACGGGCTAGACGGGGCCATTAAGGCGGCACTCGTGGGTCAAATCGACGTGCTGCGGGCTGATGCCGTCGGGTTGTGGGCAGAGGCGCAGCTTGACCTGCGCCACCGTTATGTGCAGGCCGTTTACCGCCTGGTGGAACAGGGCGTGCTGGCGTGGTCCAGTGGCAGCTTGCCCCACCTGGTCGAACGGCAGGGCGACGGGGCCATTACGCGCTGGCCGCTGATTGAGGGCAGCCTGACGCCAACCCCTGCCGAGCCGCGCTACACCGATGTTTACACTATTAAAAGCGCATACAAGGCGCTGCACCTGGACATCACGCGGCTGCGCCTGCCCGACCCTGCACACCCCCTGACTGACAACCTGTTTAATGAAGGAGACATCACCATGACCGCATCTACGCCGCAAGACGGCCCCCCAACCGCACCGCTCAAGCGCCTGCCAACTCACCCGGCAGACGCCACCAAATCCACGCTGCCCCGCATCGAGGTCGGCAGCCCGTTCGATCAACTGAGTGCTGATGACCTGTTGTATGGTTATGTCCTCATGCGCAACAGTCGCACCTTTCGTGGGGTGAGCGAACGCTACGCCAGCGCACTGGCCCACAAGGTCACGTCACAGCGGCTGACCGCGCAAAAAGCCGACGACCTGAGCTACACCACCCGCGAGGGCTTCGGTGACGAGTGGGTACCCGACCTGTGGAGCGACCTCATCTGGCGGCGTGCCCGCACCGATAATGTGATTCTACCGCTGTTCCAGGGCATCGAAATGCCGTCGGCTGTGTTTGAACTCCCGGCAGAAGGGGCCGACCCCACCGTGTACTTTGTGGGCGAAACCACCGCCGAAGAAGAACTTACGCTGGGCGCAGGCAACACCATCCCCGACAGCCGCATCGGCAGCAAAAAGGTCACGCTAACGGCGAAAAAGCTGGCCCTACGCACCGGCTTTAGCTCGGAGTTGGTGGAAGACGCCATTGTGCCCGTGCTGAACATCTACCGTGAGCAGGCTATGCGGGCCATCACCAACAGCATCGACCATGTGCTGCTGAATGGGGACACTGCCGCCAACAACAATATCAACCTGGACGGCGGCACGCCCGCCGCGAATGAGCGCTACCGCGCCTTCGATGGGCTGCGGAAAACGGCCCTCGCTAACGACTTTGACGGTGCCGCCGCCGCGCCCACCCTCGCCAGGATGCGTGCTGCCCGCTTTTTGATGCCCGTCCGCTACGCCGCCCGCCCGTCAGACCTGGCCTGGATTGTGGATGGCAACACCTATGCGGCTTTGCTCAACATCACCGAGTTTTTGACGATGGATAAGGCCGGGGCACTGGCCACCGCCATGACGGGTCAAATCGGGATGGCCGACGGTGCCCCGGTGTTCGTTAGTGCCGAAATGCCAGAAAAAACCGATGACTCCGGCATCGTCAGTGCCACCCCTGCGGATAACCAGTATGGGTCTGCGCTGTGCGTCTATCGCCCCGGCTGGTATGTGGGCTACCGCCGCCGCATCAACGTTAGCGTGGACTATCTGCCGTATTACGACAGCTACCAGTTAACGGCCACCGTGCGGCTGGGCTTCAACCGCTTCGATGACAAAGTGGCCAGCAGCCTCGTCAACCTGGACACGTAACCTTTACGCCATCACAGGGGGTGCGGGGGAACCTGCCCCCCCAATGGCGGGGGTTTCCGCTTTAATCCACACGAACCGTTAAAAAATAACCAGGGCGATTGCAAAGTCAAGTTTTCACATCGCGGGGACGCTGTCCTCGCACCCCTGCAAAGGGTTCACACCCTTTAAACCCATCCTTTCGGACGCTTTGCGTCCGAAAAGGCAAGTTTTTGTTCACTTTTTTCAAAAAGTGACGGGTTTGGGCAGCGCCCTCGCCCTCACCCCCCTCTCCCGACCGCCGCTGCGCGGCTAGGCGAGGGGGAGGCACCGGGTGCCGCTGTTTAAGCCCCTCTCCCAGGGCCACAGGCCCGTTTGGGAGAGGGGTTGGGGTGAGGGCTGAGCAGTTACGCAATAGCCCTGAAAAAATAACAGCCCATTCTGGCCGTAAACCCCAATT
>DAOTTY010000136.1:0-56215 GCA_034437575.1 Anaerolineae bacterium
TCATCCTGGCCGATGATGCGGTCATTGAGGTGTTCAACCATGCTGGCATAGCGCAGGCGCTCGTCCTGGCCCAGTTTGCTCACCGGGATGCCGGTCATTTGGCTGAGGGTAAGGGTGATGTCCTCGGCGTCGAGGGTGTTCGTGTCGGGCAGGTCGGGCTTAAAGGCCAAGTGCGCCTGTTGGCTCATGCTAATCATGGCGGCGGTGCGATGCAGCAAATGCTCTGCGCTGCGCGGCAGCGGCATGGTCGTCAGGTAACGTTTGGCCAACCGGGCAGCCAGCACCACCGCAATTTCCTTCACTTCGAGGTCATAGTCCGCTTCGAGGTGCGGCCTGTGAACCTTGAGGATTTCAATAGCCTCGTCCACACTGGGTTCCGGCACGCGCAAGATTTGCGAGTTTTCTGCAAGGGCGCTGATGCTCGCCAAGCGCTCGTTGTATTCGACCTCGGTCGTGGTGCCAATAACCACCGGGTCATTATCGAGGAAGGCTTTTTGAATCTGTGGGGTAGCTTTTGAAAATTCTGCACGGGAGGAACCGCTGAAAAAGCGATGCAGGTGCGGTGCAAAGAAGATGCCCCCACGCGCCTGATTTAACCCCGCCCGCACCGCTTTGTGGTCACTGTCCAGCAGCGCGGATTCGTCTACCTGAACCAGGCTTTCAAGCCCGGTAGGCCCCTTCCCTTCGGACATCAACAGGGCGAGGCTGTAAGCCAGGGTGCGCTTGCCCACGCCATCCGGCCCAATGAGGATGATGTGCCGGTTTTGTGCCTGCGACAGAATATTGATTAAGTCACGAAGCAGGTCTTCTCGGAAGTAGACCGCTTTCAAGTTGCCAGACTTCGACGCAGCGACAAAATCCTGGGTCGTGCCGCCCCGCCGCATAATCTGACTGGAGTCGTTGATCGCGTCATCAATGGACTTGGGCGTGATGCCATGCCCACGCAGTAAGCCGCTTGTGCTGATGCTGCTTTCTGCCATGACTTTGAGCACATGGTCAGTGTCTACCCGCACTTCGTCCTGGCTGTTGGCTACGCTCAGGCCGTCGTCTAACATGATAATCGTCTGGCGCGAAAGCGGGACAAGCCGGTTGCCGCGTGCAACGAAATCCAGGTTGCCGCCCTGGTCGCGGCGGGTTTCAACGGCAAGTTGCGTTTGTCGCTCAAGGCGGCTCAGGTCAGCGCCACGGTCAGCCGTGAATTTAACAAGCAGCCGATCTGCCGCTGTTCCCTTGCGGCGAAGCATGGCCAGCAGCACAATTTCGGGGGTAACCAGGTTGCTTTTATATTGATCCTTTAACTCAACAGCGTCGTTTAGGACGGCGTCAAGGTCTTTTGAGAGTAAATCCGGGTTCAAAGTCCCCATGGGATGTGCGTTCCTAATTGCCTAGTGCATGTTTTAAGTTAACGCAAAGTGGGGGTGGCCACAAGTTAACGTTCTTATTCAAGTGCATTTCGAGTGGGTGCAAAACCAGCTTCGCGCCACCCCGCTCCCACAAGCAGCGTGTAAACGCCTGGGGCGAGGGGTTTAGCAAGTCCTTAGCCCACAAGTAGGGAGAAGGATTTAGGATGAGGGCAAAACCGCCCTGAAGTGAAATAAACCCTTGTTATTCCCAGCGTGTCGGCAGCCCGGCCCCCGTTGTTGCCAGCAGGGTGTCTGTCAGGTCAACTGGAAGATGGCCACGGGCTGCGGTCAATCCAAAAATGATATTGCAGGCGGTTACGAGTCCGGCATCGTGTGGGCTATATGTCGTCAGGTACGCCGCCGGGGGGCGATCAAACACGTTGATGTCGTATGGTGACCAATACGCAACCACGACAGTTCGGGTTGCAGGCAGGGAATTCACGAGGGCAGCTTGTGTGGGCTTGTTGATGGCGTTTTGTGTGAACACGACGATGGTATCGAATGACGCCGCCGCCCGATTGAGGAAAGTGACATCGTTTGCGGAGGGGTAATCGTTGTAGCCGTAGGTCTGAACGTTCGGGTTGGCCGCAGTACAGGCCCGGTGAACGGTGAAGCGGTCATGAGGGTAGGCCACCAGCACCGATGCGCGTTCGTCAAAGGGCAGAGCGTCAGCGCTGTCGTAGGCCAACGTGACGCCAGCGGCAAACAACTCATCAACAACGCGACTGCCTGCAACCGCTTGAATGCGATCTTCAGCGGTTGTCGGGTCCAGGGGGGTCCAGTCCAGCACGCCGTAGCGCTGCTTGGCCGTCAGGATACGCCGCACGGAGGCGTCAATGCGGGCTTCGGGGATGTCCCCACTTTCGACAGCATCTATGATGGCTGTGATCGCGTTTTCAATCGAGCGCATCCCGGCGTGTGGCCCCGGCGTAATGAAGTCCACACCTGCTTCAACGGCCAAGATCGCTGCTTTGGGTAGGGAGTAGCGCGTGTCGATAGCGTCCATGTCAAGCGCATCGGTCATGACGATGCCGTCAAAGCCCAGGTGATTACGGAGTAAATCTGTGATGACAGCGGGTGACAATGACGCTGGATGGGTCGGGTCAACAGCAGGTAGGGACAGGTGCCCCACCATGACCACCTCTGCCCCGGCGTCGATACCAGCCTGAAACGGAATCAGTTCCAGCCGCTCAAGGGCGGATAGTTCGTAGGGCAGCACGGGCAGCGTGATGTGCGAGTCTTCGCTGGTATCGCCGTGACCGGGAAAGTGTTTGAGCGTGGCCATCACGCCTTCGTCTTGCATCCCCTGCACAGTGGCCGACAGGATGGGCGCGACGGCACGCGGGTCACTGCCGTAAGCCCGCCGGAAGATCACCGGATTATCCGGGTTTGTTTCGAGGTCGGCAACGGGGGCCAGGTTCATATGCACCCCCACAGCCCGCAATTCCTGTGAGTGAACGGCTCCATAGCGGTAAGCCAGGTTGTGATTGCCCGTTGCCGTCACGAGCATGGGCACGGGGAACTGCGTAAACGGCTCGAACTCCAGGGTGTTGATGCGCCCCCCCTCCTGGTCTATACCGATAATGAGGGGCAGTCCCTCTGCGTCAGTGATGGCAGTCTGCCAGTCATTGACAAGCTGTGTAATAGAGGTGGCATCCCCGACGTTGTATTTGAACAGCACCACACCGCCGGGCTGGTAGGTTTGCAAAAAGCGGTGCCCTTCGTCGGTGATGATGGGGCCAAACAACCCGACAAGGAACATCTGCCCGACTTTTTGCTCTAGTGTCATGCCTTCTATGATCGCATCAATGCGGTTGTTGGTTTGGGCGTTGGTTGGCGCGGCAAGCAGCGTCACTATACAAACGCACACCAGGATTTGCAGAAGTCGAGTCATGCTTGCCTCACTCTGATTAGGACATAGCGGTTGTGGTACGGCGATAGTCTAAATTGTAGGGCATTGTTCGCTTACTGCACGCCCGGATTTACCAGGAACATAAACTCAAGGAAGTTCTTCTGTTCTTCGGCATCCATCGGGCGCGGGCGGGCCTGCTCGTCAATAATGCCGGTAAACAGGTCAAGGGTTACAAGCTCGCCTTCATAGATGAAAAGCGTATCCATCCAAAAGCGAGAGTTGCCCCAGAAAGGTTGATCGAAGAACAGGTTGCCCAGGCCATAGTGCAAAACGGCTGTTGTGCCGCGTGGCGTGCCATAGAACTCAAATGTTTGTGGTTTATGGGCGTGCGTCCCGGCGACAACATCAGCGCCCAGGTCGGCAATGCCACGAAAGTCAAACTGAATCTCCTGCTGCGGCAGATACTCCTCAAATTCGGTGTGCTGCACCGTCACGACGATGAGGTCTACCTCTTGCCGCAAATTGCCCAGGGTTTCGCGCAGCCATTGGCCCTTGCAGTCGGCAGCGCCGGGCCGTTCCTCGTTGGCAACGGCATAATACGGCCCAACGTCGTTGCAGGCAATCATAGCGATGGTGCTGCCATTGTGAACCAGAATTAACGGCTGCTGTGCGGCGGCGGGCGTGTCGCCACCCCCCACAACCTGAATTCCCGCCTGACGATACCTATTGAGTGTGTCGCGGTATGCCTGGTAGCCATAGTCATTGTTGTGATTGCCAGAGAGTTCAACAACGTCCAGGCCAATCTGCTCCAAAATAGGGAAGTGTTCTGCTTTGGAGCAGAACGCGCCTAGCATCTGGTCAGTGGGTGCGGGGCAGTTATCCGTGAAAGATACCTCGTTGCTGGTGTGGAAAAAGTCAACCTGGGTGGTGAAGGGCGCAATCCCACTGGCAGCCCAATCGACACCGTTGCGGTCAATGGCCGGGATGGACTGGCGGGTGATGGCCGTCACACCAGAAAGCGTCAGGGTAGTGAGCAAATCCGGGTCGAAGTTGGGTTGATCGCTGGGCAAGGCAAGCTGGTAGTTGTCAATGTCCATCAACGGATGGACACCGTTAATGTTCAGGACGCGGTAGCGCGGTGTAAGTTGATTGAACGGTAGAAGCGCATAAGACGTGCGGCTGTTCCACAACACGCCACGCAGGTCATCACGGTCAACAAGCCGCTGTGTGGCAACTTCAACACCGTTGGCCTGTAGCAATGCCTGTGTTTCACGATCCAGCACGAAGTTACGGTCGGCAGTGCCCGCCAGCAAGTTCCAAAACGTGCCGCCATCAATGTTTGCGAGCGTGCTGTTAAACGCCACTACCGGCACAAACACGAGTTTTGCTTCGGAGGCCCCCGTTATTTCGGGCTGAGTGGGCGCTTCAGCCGATTTAGGCGGTGTAAAGGCAAACAAACTCAGATCTGGTGTGGGGCGGGGCGGTGTGTAATCGAATGTTTCGAGATCAAGCGTTGAGGTTGTAGGGGCCGGGTCAGGTTGCTGCTGCGCCCAACCAGCCGCGTAGAAGTCAAGATACTCGCGCACATGGGCACGCCAGTAACGGCCATCGTGTTCGCCCTTGTCGTGAATAATGTAAGTGTGGTCCAGGCCACGTTCAACCAGATGCGTGCCCATCTGGTCCAGGCCGGGATAAGCGTAATCGTCTTTGCCCCGGTCTAGCCAGATGCGTAGTGTGTCGATGTCGGGCGCGTTGAGGGCCAGATCAAGCGGGTTGTGATCCGAGGGCGCATGAAATGGGTCAAAGAAGGCACTATGCCCGCCCACCGCTTCAAACAGGTCAGGATGGCGGAAAGCAATCGAGTAGGCCCAAAAACCGCCGCGAGAGATACCGCCAATGGCGCGAGTATCGCGCCGCGTAGAAACACGATAGGCGTCTTCAACAGCGGGCATGATTTCTTCGAGGAAGACGTTGCCAAAAGACAGACGGTCAAAGCGGTTTTCGTTCGCAATCCACTCGCCATAGGGCAGCACAGCAATCATCGGGGGTAACTCACCCGCTGTGATGGCGGCGTTAAGCTCATCATCCAGGCCAAGTTGCAGCCAGTGGTCGTCATACTGCGCGGAGCCGTGCATCAGATACACGGTGGGGTATTCGTCTACATCGGTGGTGTCATAGCACGGTGGCAAGTAGACCGTGTAGTGCATGGTGGTTGTGGCAATAAAGCTGCGATAAGACTGTCGTTCGGTGCGGCCTGCGGTTTCACCACAGGTTTCATTGATGTTTTGTGCGAACGACATCGCCCCCAAGCCAAATGTACAAATTGATAGGAACCACCCGATGCGTTTCACAAGCAACCTCCAGCGTAGCTATCCCTATGGAGGCAACATGATATGCAACGGGGGGGCTTTTCGCTATGGAAAAGCCTCCCCGTCGCTCAGTAAATCACCCTACTGCGTGGGATTGCTGGCCCGCTCACTAAGGCGGTAACCGATGCCGCGCACATTAACAATCAAGTCCTGATCTAAACCAGCCTTCTTAAGTTTACGCCGTAAATTACTCACATGTGGGCGGATCACTTCTCTGGCCTCAGCTTCCCCAACCGTGTATCCACGCACCTCGCGCACCAATTCATGACAAGACACCACTCGCCCTTGATGTGCTGCCAGGTAAAGCAGCAGGTCAAACTCGGTGGGCGTCAGGTCAATGGGCTTATCCTCGACGGCAATCTGATAGCGGCCAGGGAAGACGGTCAGCATCCCAAGCTGCATACTGCTGGATGCCTCTAGTGGTATATCATCTTCGATGCTGCTTTCGGGGATAGGGCGGTGATCCTCATAGCCAGCGTAGACGCTGCTTTGCTCCGATTTAATCTGGTTGGTTTGCAACTCAGACAGGTTGCGTTGAATGACTTTAAGCAGATCGCGGCGGCGGCGCAAATTGCGGGAGCGGCGAATCCCTTCGGAAACACTGTGCTTAATGTCTTGGCTGGAGCTTGGTTTAATCAGATAGTCGTGGGCACCCAGGCGCAGCGCTTCGATAGCGGTGCCCAGGCTGGCGTACCCGGTCATCAGGATAACGCTGGAATCAGGAATGAGTTCCTTAATGCGGCGCAGCAGTTCAACCCCGTCAATGCCGGGCATACGGATGTCCGTGAGGACAACATCGAAATCATTGTCGGTGATCTGATCAATGGCCTCTTCGCCGCTGGCGGCTTCGCTAACGCGGTAGCCAGCGCGTTGCAAGGTTTTGCTCACGGAGTAGCGAATCGCTCCCTCATCGTCCACAACCAAGATGTGGGCTACTTCCGTCCCATTTTCTATAATAGGTGAGTTGATGTCCATAGCGCGGCCTCAGTGATTTAAGTGTTTCATCATGTTTCCTCAAGCATACATAGAATGATTGTGATGTGCAAGCGTTGGTAATGGCAAAGTACAGACAATCATGAACTTTTGCTTGCTTTGGGGCTGTTTGGCTTATTTGTAGGCAATGTTGCAGCGTTGCCAACCTGCTTTGGGCCTTATGAAGCCTTCTGTAACTGTTCCAGATGAGATGTGTAAAACTGCTGCTAAGTCTTCGTTGAGCAACAGCAGGGGCACATAATCACGTTCTTGCTGTGGAATTTTACGGTTAATCATCCAATCACTGAGTTTTTGCGTTTTACCATTCATCCCAGGGGGGGCGATTCGGTCACCCTCCCGGCGGGTTCGCAAACTCAGTGTGCCACTTGAAGGGAGGAAAAGTGTGCCAGTGACTTGATAAAAATGTGGTGTGTTTTCTGATAGCAGTAATGTTCCTCGCAAGAGTTGGGTTGGCGTGTCCAATTGCACCACAAGCCGTTGTTGAGTGTTGATAGATAGTTGCGGCATTGCTTCATTGTCGGCGTGTTCAAAGACAAGCTGATCGTATTGAATTTGCATCTGGATGCCGTTGGTGAATTGGGCAATAGCGCCTTGAGTTCCCCGCAAAGCCACTTCCTGAGCGGAAACGATGTGCTCATAGCCAATGTCTGTTGTGGGGTCGGCAGCGGCCCGTGCTGCAAGCTGGGCGATGATGCGTCGCTGGATAGCGGGGTGATGCTGCCGAAACGCTTCACTGTCGTATATCCACTGGTTTTGCGTATAGGTGGCGTGTTGTGCGATGGCCGCATCCGTTTGCTGTTCGATGTAGTCGGATTCGGTCCGGGCAACATCGGCTAGTTGGACAAGTGACTTGCTGAGGTTGGGGTTGATTTGCTTGAGGTTGGGAAGGGTGTCGTGTCGCAACTGGTTGCGGCCAAAGGTCAAATCATTATTAGTGGGGTCATGGCGAGGGTGCAGGTTTTCGGCATGGCAGTACGCCTCGATGTCTTCGCGGGTGACGGCCAACAGCGGGCGGATGAGTGTCAGCTCATTGTGATAGGGCAGGGGGGTCTTCAAGCCCATGCCGCCCAAACCGCGCACACCCGCCCCCCGCAAAATATGCATGAGTACGGTCTCGGCCTGATCGTTAGCATGGTGGGCGACGGCAACTGTGACGGCCCCAACCTCATGGGCAACCTGGGCGAAAAAGTCATAGCGTGCCCGCCGAGAGGCGGCTTCAAGGTTGCCGTGGGCGTTAGAAAGTTGCAATTTATGGTGGGTGATGGGTACATTCAACGCACTCGCTTGATCGACAACGAATTGGGCGTCGGCGGCACTCTCTTCACCGCGCCATCCGTGATCGAGTGTGGCAATGTGCAGTTTGACATCGAGCGTGTGGCGCAGATGCCAGAGCGCGACCATCAGCGCGAGTGAATCTGCCCCACCAGAAACGCCGACAACCAGCTTCTCTCCGTTTGAAATGAGGTTGTGTCGCTGGATAGTCCGGCGGACGGTTTCTAAGAAAGCCATTTGTCAAACCTATGTTTAAGTTTAAGATAGCCGCTGCCTGCATGGACACCATCCATGCAGGCACATGATAAAATGCGGCACGCGGTTTTGCCGACAGGAGATTTATGTGTTAGGTCCACTCGATTATTTGTTGGGGTTGTTTTCTCTCGACATTGGCATCGACCTGGGAACGGCCAATACGCTGGTGAGCGTGCGCGGCAAAGGTATCGTCATTAACGAGCCGTCCTTCGTCGCTATCGAGAAGAAAACCAACTTACCGATTGAGGTCGGGGCGCGTGCCAAAGAAATGTGGAATAAAAACCCCAAAGACATTCTCATCGTGCGGCCCCTGCGCGACGGGGTGATTAGCGAGTTTGAAGTGACCTACGCGATGCTCCACCACTTGATAAACAAGGCCCATGAGCAAACGTGGGTGCCCGTACCGCGCCCGCGTGTGGTGGTTGGTATTCCGAGTGGTGTGACCGAGGTGGAAAAGCGAGCTGTATACGATGCTACCCTGAGCGCGGGGGCACGAGAAGTTTTCCTGATTGAAGAGCCTGTGGCGGCGGCCATCGGCGCGGGCCTGCCCGTGCAAGAAACACGCGGCAGCATGATTATTGACATCGGCGGTGGCACGACGGAAGTGGCGATTTTCTCGCTGGGCGGCATTGTGATTAGCCGCTCTATCCGCGTGGCCGGTGACGAGATGGACGAAGACATCGTGCAGTATATGCGAACCAAGCATAACTTGCTCATCGGTGAGCCAACGGCTGAGCAGGTGAAAATCGAGATTGGGTCGGCCTATCCGCTGCCACAAGAACGCACATGGACGGTGAAGGGGCGCAATCTGGTTACAGGATTGCCAGATAAGGTACAGGTCAGTTCGATTGAAATGCGTGAGGCACTCGCTGGCTCAGTTGATATTCTAGTAGATACGATTAAAGACGCGCTGGATGAAACCCCACCTGAGCTTATCGCTGACCTGATGGAAAGCGGCATTTGCCTCGCGGGTGGTGCCGGCCAGCTTAAAGGCTTAGACCAACGCTTGCAGGAAGAAGTGAATATCCGTTCCTACGTGGCCGATGACGCGATGACGTGTGTGGCGCGGGGTGCCGGGCGCGTGTTGGAAGACTATAACAACCTGCGGCGCTTGCTCGTCGGGATTGAGCGTGGCAGCACGCACCACTAGCCAGCGCCCCCATTCAACCTTGATTGCTGCCAACTTCTTGTTGCTATAATGCAGTGCCGATCACCTGCGGAGGTCAAGCCGTGCAGCGAAGCTGGCGTTCTAATCCCATTTTCTTGTTCATCACCAGTATGTTTGCCTGCATCGTGCTGATTGCGCTCAGTGCAATCGGGCTGCTTGCCCCTGCTGAGGACTTCGCTGGCCGTCCAGTCCGGCTGATTACTGGGATCGCCAACAACCTGACGTTGTATGCTTCTCAATCCACTGCGGATTTGTCGCAGATTCGAGACTTGCGGGCACGTGTGGCGCTGTTAGAAGAAACACTGGCCCAATATCAGTCAGAATTGGTGGAACTGCGCGAAATCGAGAGCGACTATGACCGGCTGACCGGCTTGCTGGATTATACGACCACCCGCGAAGACCAGGACTTCGTGACGGCAGACGTGATTGATGTCGATCAGAGCAGCCAGCTTCGCACAATCACGATTAACCGGGGGCGGCGCGATGGTATCGCCGTTGGGATGCCGGTTGTCACGCAGCAGGGGTTAGTCGGGCGTGTCCTCAACGTGGGTGCCGGGGCAGCCCGTGTGTTGTTAATCACCGACCCGACGAGTGCCGTCAGTGTTCGCATACAGCGCAACCGGGTTGAGGGCACGGTGATTGGGCAGTTGAGCGGGAACCTGCGCCTGACGTTTGTGCCGTTGGATCAGGATATTCAGGAAAGCGACATCATTATCACGTCCGGGTTGGGGGGCAACTTCCCACCAGATATTGTGGTGGGTGTGGTGACGAGTATCCGCCAGTTCGAGTTTGAGTTGTATCAGGAAGCCCAGGTCCGCAGCTTTAATGACTTTGACACGCTGGAGTTTGTGCTGGTGGTCACCAGTTTTGAGCCGATTGACCTATCGGTGCTGGAAGAGACCGATGAAGAGGGCGAGGGCTGATGGGGGCCTACCTCAGCCTGAGCATTCCCGTTTTGATTTTAGCGGCGGCAGTGCAATCGAGCTTTGCCCCGCAAATTCGCGTGCTGGGTGGCTCACCGGACTTTGTGTTTCTTGTTGTGTTGAGTTGGTCTGTTGGCAGCGAGTTTCCAGAATCACTGACGTGGGCGTTTGTGGGCGGCATTATCCAGGATTTGCTGTCAGCAGCGCCACTGGGGGCGTCAGCATTGGGGCTGATTAATGTAGTGTTCATTGTGCATCTGCTCAATCGTGGCATGTACAACATAGGGTTTTTGTTGTTGGCGGTGCTGGTCATTGCAGGCAGCGTGCTAAAGGAAATGCTGTTTGCGCTGGTGATGGCCATTGTAGGGTTCCCGAATGACTTCCAGATGCTGCTCTCGTATGTGGTTTTCCCAACGGCTGTATACAATCTGGCTGTCTTCGCCCCTGTTTATGTTGTCATTCGTCAGATTCACCGCCGCACACGCCCACAGTCGCGTGTGTTTCGACTGTAGTTTATTCGCTAGCTGGAATGGTTGCATTGAAACGTATATCTCCCTTTCAAACTTGGCGGCTGACGTTCTTTCAAGGGATTGTCTTTGCCGTGTTCCTTCTTTTTTCCCTGCGGATGTACCAGTATCAGGTGGTGAACCAGGACTTTTGGACACTGTTGGCCGATGACAATCGCCTGAACCGGTTGCCGATTGCGGCACCACGCGGGGCGATGCTTGACCGCTACGACCAACCGATGGCTATCAATGTGCCAGCGTACAATGTGACGATTGTGCCAGCCGCACTGCCGATCAACGAAGAGGAAGAACTCGAAATTTATAACCGCATCTCTGCACTGACGGATGTGCCGCCCACCGCTGCCATCCGAATTGCGGCTAACAGCAGGCAGCGCAGCATTGAGGAACTCGTCGCCGATGGCCGAGGTGTGCAGCCGTTCGCGCCGGTGGTTGTCGCGCAGGACATTCCGCTAGGAGTAGCCCAGCAAATTTTGGAAGAGCGCATCTTTATGCCGGGCGTGGATGTCAGCGTGGCCGCTGTGCGCGAGTATCCATCTGGGGCGCTAACGTCACATATTATCGGGTATATGGGGCCAGTCAGTGCGGAGGAAGCAGAAGAGCTGCGCGACCTGGGCTTTGACCCGCGCTTTGAGCGCACGGGTTATGACGGTATGGAGCGTTTTTTGGAGAATTATCTTGAGGGTGAGCGTGGTTCTGTACTGCGTGAGGTGGATGTGGCCGGGCGCGAAATTCAGGTATTAGAGCAGATAGAACCTATTCCGGGTGAAAACATCCGCTTGACGATTGACGTGGAGCTACAGGCTATTGCTGAGCAAGCATTGATTGACCAACTGACGTTTGTGAACACGACCGAGGGACGCATCCTCACCCAGCAAGGGGTTGTCATTGCTATCGACCCGATGACCGGGGAGGTGCTTTCGCTGGTGAGTGTGCCCCCCTACGACAACACCCGCTTCGCTCGTGCTATTGACAGTGAGTACTACTTTGACATTGCAGAAGACCCGCTGCGCCCGCTGGTGAATCAGGCTGTTCGTTCTCTGTACCCGCCAGGGTCTGTTTGGAAGCTGGTTTCAGCAGCGGCAGTATTGCAGGAGGAGGTCATTGACCCACGCACGACGCTGCAAGCGACAGGGGTGCTTTTCCTGGAAAATCGCTATGCCCCCAATGACCGCGCCCAAGACCAGCGTTTTGTATGCTGGATTGGTGAGCCGGGGCACGGTGCAGTGGATATGATTCGGGGGATTGCCCAGAGTTGTGACATCTATTTCTATGTTATCGGCGGCGGCGACAGCGAGTTGCCGCCGTCTGTAGTGCGCCCAGGTGGGCTAGGTATTAATGACCTGTTTCGCTATGCGACGGCGTTTGGCATTGGTAGCGAGCTAGGGATTGAGTTGCCATCTGAACTGGCAGGCCGAATGCCTGACCCCAACTGGAAGCGCCGCACCTACGGTGAAAACTGGTCTACGGGCGATACCTACAATGCGGCCTTTGGCCAGGGGTATGTAACCACAACACCGCTGCAACTGCTGATGTCTACGGCAGCGATTGTCAACAACGGCACGCTGCACCAGCCTACCCTCATCCGTGACTTCCTTGATGCAGAGGGGAATGTTACACGTCCGTTTGAGCCGAAGACGCTGCGAACGATTAACCTGAATGAGCTAGAACCGGGGGAAACCCCCAAATTACTGCTGCTAGAAGATATGATTATGAAAGGCAGCAGCAGTTTAGCGTGCATGTGTGAAGATGAATCTGACAATCGTTTTTACAACCCCAACCGCTGCGACCCGGAAAACTATCGCAACACAGTAGACATTGACCCCGACCCTTTCCTGACGGAGTTAATCGAGTATGGTGTTCATATCCCAATCAACTATCCGTTTAATGGGCGGGTGTGTGACCCGAATCGCTTTGATCCGACTTACCAACCCCCTTTCATGAACGATGAGAACCTGGCGATTACTCGTGAGGGGATGCGCGTGACTGTAACAAGTGGAACCGCCCAGGCAGCGAATCTTTCTTACGTTAATGTGGCGGGCAAAACGGGCACAGCGGAATACTGCGACGATATTGCACGTCCGTTGGGCCTGTGCAGGCCGGGTAACTGGCCTTCACATGCGTGGTTCACCGGCTACGCCCCCTACGAAGACCCGGAAATCCTGGTGATTGCCTTTGCCTACAACGGGGGTGAGGGGTCAGCAGTGGCTTTACCCGTCGTCGTCAAAACGATTGAGGGCTACTTCCGCCTGAAAAATGACCGTGAAAACGCGACCCCGCTCACGGCATCCATAGGACAAACCCAATGATTCAGACCCGCATCCAGGAGCAGATGCCCCGTTTGCTGCACATTTACCCGGCAGCACTGGCCGCCGGGACGGTGTGGTTGGCGTTTGCTTTACTGGGCAATACGCCGCTCATCCGCACGACGGCGCTGGCCATCGTCATCATGGCCATTAGTTTGACGCTGCGGCAGCTAGGGCCGACGTTATCTTACCTGGGTGGGGTGGTGTTTGGCTTTAGCCCGGTCTACTGGTCACAGGCAGGGGGGACAGCACCCGGCAACGAGTGGGAGCTGCTGCTTTTTGGGCTTGCAGCGATAATTGCCGTTGGTGCCGTTTCGTTACTAGGGCGGCGTTTGTTTTATGGATTGGTGGCGGGTGGGGCGGTGTTCGTCGGGTTATATTTATTGTTTGGCCCCACGGAAAAGAGCCTGCGCCTGACGACAATCTTAGCGGCATGGCTGATGTATATGATGGTGGTTGCGCTGCGCCAAACGAACCCGCGCCCAGGCGAACCGCCCGCCCGTCAGCTTAGCAAGCGCCATGTGAACGGGGTGCTGGTGGTGATGGTTTTAGGCGTGCTCAATGACCCACTGTTTACATTGTTTGCCCCGGCGGTTGTACTGGGGTTGTGGCTGTCACGGCCCCAGATGCCGCGCTGGTATGTTGTGGCCCTTATCCTGACGATGACCTTCGGCGGTTGGGGGCTAATCACCGAATATATAGATGCGGAGTGGGTGTTTCGCTCCACAGACGCCATCCGCACCGGGGGGTACGCGGGGCCATATATCAGCCTCACTGGCTGGCGTGACCCGGTGCGCTGGTTGGAGATGACGCAGCTTGTGACTTACCAATTGACGTGGCTGGGCGCGATTTTGGGCGTTGTGGGCATTGCCCGGTTGTCACGCTGGTACCCAACGCTTGGCACAACCCTGATGGTGGCCTATGCATCGTATGGCGCATTTGGGATTGTGTACATGGGCCGTGACATCGAAATCCTGCTGCTGCCACTTTTTATGATTCAGACAATTTGCATGACCTATGCTGTGTATGTGTTGATGCAGTGGTTACAACGGCTGTTTAACCAGCCGCAACGGGCCACACTTGTACGTTGGCTGGTGACGGGCGGCTATGCGATGATGTCTGGCGTGTTGGTTTTGCGTGCGTTGGGATGAACTAACCCGGTTTCGTGGCAGGCAACGCCAATCTGACGTATATTTAAGGATGATTCCGTGTTGCACGACCCGCTGTGACGGGTTTATGGGCTACTTTTTGCGATGACTATGAACGAGAAATCTGGGATCACCATTAAGGGGATCAAAAACGGCATTCTGGTAGAGTTTGACCCTGATGCCGATTGGCAGCCTTTAGTTGCTAACCTTGCAAAGCAGATTGATGCGAATAAAGGCTTTTTCACAGGTGTAAACGTGACGCTGCATTTGGGGGATCGCTCAGTAAGCCGAGATGCACTGACGGATTTACGGGCGATGCTTTCAGAACGTGGGTTACCCATCTGGTCGATTATGACAGGGAATGCCATCACGATTGAGGCAGCCCATGCGTTAGACCTCAAAACGAACGTGGCGAACACGGTACCGTCTAGCATGGTGCCACCGGCAGAAGACGCCCCCCCCCCCGGTGAAGCGTGCATAACGATTCATCGCACATTGCGTTCGGGCCAGCGGATTCAGGGCGAGGGGCACATCTTCATTATTGGTGATGTGAACCCGGGTGCAGAGGTGCAGGCAACGGGTAACGTGATTGTGTGGGGGCGCTTGCGAGGGACGGTTCATGCTGGCTCGGATGGGCGTGAAGATGTGATTGTGTGTGCGCTGGACATGTCTCCTACGCAGCTACGCATTGCAGAACACATCGTTACGTCGCCAGAAGATAACAGGCGCTCACCACAGCCGGAAATTGCTCTCATACGGGATCGCCAGATCGTCGTAGAATCCTGGCGTTAAACTAAAGAAAGGTGATCTATGGCGGCAAAAATCATCACAATCACATCAGGTAAGGGTGGGGTTGGTAAAACGACAACAACCGCAAATGTGGGGGTAGCCCTGGCCCGCACGAAAAACCGGGTCGTCTTGATGGACGCGGACATCGGCTTGCGGAACCTCGATGTTGTTATGGGACTAGAAAATCGCATCGTTTACGATCTGGTTGATGTGATCGAGGGGCGGTGTAAGTTACGGCAGGCGATGATTAAGCATAAGCAGTTCCCGAACCTGTATCTGATTCCGGCAGCACAAACCCGCGATAAAAATGCGGTCAGCCCGGCGGATATGGTCAAAATATGTGAGGAACTGCGCCCCCATCAAGACTTTATTCTCATAGACTCACCCGCAGGTATCGAACGAGGATTTCGTAATGCGGTAGCGCCTGCTGACGATGTGCTGATCGTGACCAATCCAGAGGTGAGTGCGGTGCGCGATGCTGACCGCATCATCGGTTTGTTGGAAGCGGAGGACAAGGGGCCAGGCCGGTTAATCATCAACCGCATCCGGGCAGACATGATTCGTAAAGGTGATATGCTGTCGCCAGAGGATGTCACCGATATTCTGGCGATCAAAATCATTGGGATTGTGCCGGAGGACGAGCAAGTGATTACGGCATCTAATACGGGGGTGCCTGTAACACTGAATGAGAACTCGCGGGCCGGGGTGGCATTCCGCAACATTGCCCGCCGCCTGACGGGTGAAGACGTACCGTTCATGGACATCGAAGCACAGGGCGGGTTTTTCCGTCGGTTGTCTCGCCTGTTTGGCGGGTGAAAGGTTGAGAGCATATGGTCAGTTTCATAGAACGGTTGTTGGGGCGCTTCGGTGGTGGGGCAAAACAAAGCGCAGGCAATTCTGGCAAGCTCGCAAAAGATCGCCTGCAACTGGTTCTCGTACAGGATCGCATCGATATTCCGGCTGAGAAAATGCAAGCCATGCAGAAGGAAATTATTGATGTCATCTCGAAATATGTCATGGTTGACATTGATAATGTGGACTTTGAGCTTTCCAACCGCGAACGTGATGGCTTACTCGTCGCAGAGATTCCATTTAAGCCGGTCAAGGGCAAAGAGAACCACAGTCTGCCGCAGACAAGTAATGCTGAGGCTGGCAGTGATAGCGACACCGATGCACTGGTAGCTGACGCTGAGCTTGAATCGGCAGACAATGTGACCGAAATGTCGGCGGCTTTGATCGAAGACGATGTTAATAAGGTAACTGCTGAATCCAACGAGGCTGAAACTGTCGTGGTTGATGAAAATAACGCGGAACCAACGACCGAGTCTGCGGATGAAACAGACTCCCGACCGGCCCCTACTGTTGACGCGGACGATGAGACAGACGCGGACACCGGTAAACGCCCATAGCGTTCCCGTGCGACCTGTGCATAGAATGATGCGTTTGCATGAATCGACTTCGTAACGGGATGCAGGATGAACTCTGGCGAAAGCATATGGCAGCGCTTCGACTTTTTGCTTTTTGGCACGACAATTGTGTTGATTGTGTTCGGCATTTTGATGATCCGCAGTGCCACCCTGGGCGCGGTTGACCCCACGCTCATTAGCCGTGTGCCCGACCAGATTCGCTATGCGCTGATTGGCCTTGTCGTTATTTTTGTGTTCACGGTCATTGACTATCGCTTGCTTGGTGGGCTGCACATGTGGCTGTACTTGCTCATGGTGGGTTTGCTGGCGCTCGTGCCGCCATTTGGTGTTGTGGGTGATGCTGGTGCCCGCCGTTGGCTGAACCTGGGTATCCTTATTCAGCCTTCGGAACTGGGCAAAATCATCATCATCATCACGCTTGGGCATCATCTGGCCAATAACTATCAAAAGCTAGGGAGCTTGTGGGCGCTGTTCCAATCTCTGCTGCACATCTTGCTGCCTATCATCCTGATTTTTATACAACCTGACCTGGGAACAACGATTGTGTTCCTCGTCCTGTGGGCAGTGATGGTGTGGGGGGCAGGGTTGCGTATCCGTCATATTATGCTTGGGGCGGTTGTGGGTATTGTCTCGGCCCCCGTCTTGTGGGCGCAAATGGAACCCTACCAGCAGGCACGCATCACAACGTTTGTGCGCTGTTCTGTGCAAACATGCGCCGCTGACGACGATGATTATTACAATATCCGGCAGGCCCTTATCAGCATTGGCAACGGCGGTGTGACCGGGCTTGGCTACGCCAACGGTACTCAGGGCCAGCTTCGCTTTTTGCGCGTGCGCCACACCGATTTCATCTTCAGCCAGATTGCCGAGGAATTCGGTTTTATTGGCGGTATGGCCGTGATGGGAGGGATTGGCCTGGTCATTATGCGGATATTGCGTGGGGCACGGCTGGCGGTTGACCCACTCGGCAGCCTCATTTGTTATGGTGTGGCAGGAATGATCTTCTTCCAGACGGTTGTCTCCATTGGCATGAACTTAAACATGCTGCCCGTAACTGGCCTCACGTTACCGTTTATCAGTTCTGGCGGCACAGCGCTGCTTTCCACGATGGCCGGGATTGGATTAGCAGAGAGTGTGATTGTCCGGCGGCGGCGGTTGGAATAGACTGTGGCCCTTTGTGAACCCCCACCTGTACGCTAAAATCTGGCGTATTCTGGTCAATCGAATTCGCGGAGAAAAGCATGACAGAAAATCAAACTGTGCGGGTGCGCTTCGCACCCAGCCCCACGGGTCCAATGCACATCGGCGGCCTGCGAACGGCTGTTTTTAACTGGCTGTTTGCCCGTCACCACGATGGGACGTTTATCCTCCGTATTGAGGACACCGACCAGAGCCGCTACAACGCCGAAGCAGAAGGCTTGATCTACCGGGCACTGGCCTGGGTGGGCATGGACATCGACGAAAGCCCGCGTGACGGCGGCGACTATGGCCCCTATCGCCAGTCCGAGCGGCTGGAACGTTACCGCGAGTGGGCGACGTGGTTGGTGGAAAACGGCAAAGCCTATTACGACTACACCACATCAGACGAGTTAGCGCAGATCAACGAAGCCAAGAAAAAACGGGGCGAGCCGCCCGGATACGACCGCCGTCACCGTGACATCAGCGATGAGGAACGCGCCCGTCTGAAGGCCGAGGGACGCCCGGAGGTCATTCGCTTCAAAATGCCGCTTACGGGCAACACGCAGGTCGAAGATATGCTGCGCGGCAAAATCGACTTTGACAACAGCACGCTTGGCGATACGGTTTTACTGAAGTCGGACGGGTTCCCGACGTATCATCTGGCGAACGTGGTTGATGACCATTTCATGGAAATTTCACATATTTTGCGGGCTAACGAGTGGATTGCATCTGCGCCGCTGCATAAGCAATTGTACGCGGCATTCGGCTGGCAAATGCCGCAGATCATGCACTTGCCGGTACTGCTCAACCCGAATGGCAAGGGCAAAATGAGCAAGCGCGAGCTTCAGGACGATAAAGGTAACATTATCCCGGTCTTGGTTCATCGCTACGAGGAACTTGGCTATCTGCCTGACGCCATGATGAACTTTTTGACTAATATCGGTTGGACGTTTGGCGGTGACCAGGAAATTTTCACGGTGGAAGAAGCTATCGAGCGCTTTGATGGCACGCGCATCAACCCAGCCAACAGTGCCTTCCCCATGGATAAGTTGCGCTGGTTTAATGGCATCTACATGCGTGAAAAAACGTCAGTGGAGGAGCTAATTGAGAAGTTCAAGCCGATTCTTGAAGAAAACGGCTTGCCTGTTAATGAGGAAAAGCTGCGAATTATCGTCCCAGCGATTCAAACTCGCATTGAAACGTTAAATGAATTTATTGACATCGCCGGGTTTGTGTTCAGTGAGGAATTCGAGCCAGCATCGGCGGAAGAACACATCCAGAAGAAAATGGACGCCGAAAGCACCCGCCGTGCCCTCCAGATTGCTCACGACGCACTCAGGAATATGGAATTTGACGTTGAAGCAATGGAAGAGCCAATGCGTCAGCTTGCTAAAGACAATGACTTGAAGGTTGGTCAGCTATTTGGCACGCTGCGCGTAGCAACCAGCGCTCAAAAAATTGCCCCGCCGTTGTTTGACACGTTTGTTGCATTAGGCAAGGATGAAACCCTACGCCGGATTGAGCAGTCAATTGCGATTTTGAACACGAAGATTCTGGAAAATGCAGAAAGTTAGCCTTGAACTGGCGTCTGTGAGTTCCTATAATTCAGGGCGTAGTGGGAGATAGTTTAATCGGCAGAACAACGGATTCTGGTTCCGTTAGTCTAGGTTCGAGTCCTGGTCTCCCAGTTATTCCAACAGGCTTGTCCCCAAGCGCCACCCTAGTGGGTGGCGCTCTTCGTTTTGACATTCGCTAGTTTTTTTGGCTTCTTGGAGTCTTGCGTGGTAAACAAATTTTCGGGTGGACTTCACTACCGTACAGAACTCGTAAGTCAGGATATATGGGAAAATAATGACTAGGCTTGTGGGAGAGGAGAACTGAGTAAGGGGCAACACAGGGAAAACGCGATTGCCCTGCACAAATTGCCGCGTCGGCTCCAACACACCTCTGACGAAATAACCACCGTCACACGGCGTCCATATAATGCAGCACCCCCCTATGCTACAATAGCCAACTGAATGCTGGTCATGGGCGTTTCATAAGGCTGTGAGGCGCATTTTCTTTGGGGAGGCGAAACCTTCAAATCATGGGAAGTAAATACGACATGGAACGACTGCTGGAACAACTCAAGCACACTGATGAGTCCATCCGGTACGACGCCGCTCAGCAGCTTGGGCGCAGCGGCGACGAACAGGCCATCACGGGCCTGGTAGCTATCCTGGGGGACGAAAACCCGAAGGTGAAGTACGCGGCCCTGAGCAGTCTGGTTAAAATCGGCAGTGTAGACGCCGCCACCCCCACCATCCGGGCACTGCTGGACGATGTAGACAGCCGCCTGTGGAAGCTCATCACGCTGGATATTGGGATGCGCCTGCGGAACGGCCTGTTTGACATGATCGAGCCGGACAACGCCGCCGTCGCCGATATGCTTGTGAGTGCGTTGGATCGCAACGACCTGACCGAAGGCCAGCGGGCGCTCATCATCCGCATGATTGGCCGCACCGAAGACACGCGCATGGTGCCGACGTTCATTGATATGCTGATGATCGCCAGTGAGATGATCCAGGGGGCCGCTGCTGAGGCACTCGGCCACATCGGGGATGAACGAAGTGTGGAACCGCTGCTGACCGTGCTGGACGATGCCGACAGCGCTGTGCGGGAAATTGCCATCAATGCGCTGGCCCGCATTGGCGACATCCGGGCGGCAGACACGCTGCTGCCCATGTTGGAAAGCGGCGACGAGTGGACGCGCCGGGCGGCTGCGCTGGCCCTGGCTGACCTGGGCGACCGCCGCGCCGTGCGGCCCCTGCTGCGGATGCTGCGCGAAGATGAAAATCAAGAGGTGCGTAAGGCGGCGGATGCCGCCCTCGCCAAGCTCATCCCCAGCGGCGAAGACGACCACTAAGCTCGTCAATCAGGACGGGGTGCCGTTCAGGGCACCCCGTTTGCGTTGTGGGTTATTTTACATCTTCAAAGCGCAAAATTTCGTAGCGCACCTTGCCTTCGGGCGTCTTCACAGTGACCACATCGCCCACACGCTTGCCCAGCAGGGCCTGCCCCACCGGCGACTTGGTTGAAATACCCCGGCGGCTGTGAACCACTTCAGCGCTGTCCAGCAGGTCAAATACAATTTCGTCACCCGCTTCAAGGTCTTTCACCACCAATCGGTCACCGGGATTGGCTGCGTCGGGGTCGGGGTCTTCTTCCATGACGACTGCATTTGCCAAAATGCGTTTGATGTTGGCAATGCGTTCGTCAACATAGTTCTTTTGTGACAAGATGTTAAACAACTGCGGGTCTTCCCCTTCGCTGTCCGTTTCACTGCGGACTTCGTTCAGGCGCTCTGCAATCTCTGGCAGTTCCACGAACTCCAGGCGGCGCAGCTCTTTACCCAGGGAATCATAGCCCTCACGGGTTAGGTAGTGCTCATCGGCCATAGGGTTGCCTTTCCAAACATTAGCGGTGTGTAGTGAATTATAAGTAAACAGGGGTGCTGGCGCGTAAGCAAACGATGTGAAATTTTAACAGATGCAGGCAATCACACTAAAATGTGAGAAGATTTTAAGGAGATGGATACGGCTGTCAATATGCAAATTCATACAGAACCCCTAACCGCGTTAGATCGCACCGTGTACAAAATTCTGTACGCGGCTGTTACGCCGCGCCCCATTGCTTGGGTCAGCACGGTAGACGCCGACGGCACCCCCAACCTGGCCCCATACAGCTTTTTCAACGCCATCTGTTCGCACCCGCCCTCGCTGTTGTTTTGCCCCAGCTACCGCGAAGCTCCCAATCCCAAAGACACACTGGCCAACATCCGGGCGACGGGCGAGTTTGTGGTGAACTTCGTCACAGAAAGCAACGCCGCTGCCATGAACATCACCGCGCAAGAAACCGCCCCCCATGTGAACGAGTTTGAGCAGGCAAACCTCACCCCACTGCCATCGGAAGTGGTCAAAGCGCCGCGTGTGGCCGAAAGCCCCATCCACTTTGAGTGCCGCCTTAACCAGATTGTGCCCGTCAGTGAGGCCCCCGGCGGGGGCTATGTGGTGATTGGTACCGTTGTCATGATGCATGTGGACGACAGCATCTACGACGCCGAAAATAACTACATCGACTTTGATGCCTACCCGGTGATAGGCCGTATGGCGGGTAATGGCTACACCACCACCCGCCACCGCTTCGACCTGCGCCGCCCGCCGTCTGATCTGCGCTAATCCACAAACTCGTCACGGATGCCCTGCACCCGCATCAGGTCGCGCAGCGCATCCGTCGCCGCCCGCTGTGTAAACACCACCCGCGAAAATACGTTAATCCGTACCAGTTCTGCAATAGCGCGGCGCAGCGCGTTGGCCTCGTCTACGTACTGATCGAGATACGCTTTCAGTTGAGCCTTACGCGGCTTGCTGGGTGCAATAAACAGCGGGTAGCCGTTTTCGTCCATCGCCTTGTCGCCCCCGGTGAAGTTCAAAATCGTGCGATGGCCAGTTGCCGCCCGCACCAACGCCCTGAAGAAGTCCGCCGCGTGCATCCGGTCTGGCGTGATAACGATGTCCCCCTCAAAGGTTTGCTCGCCATGCGTAATGGTGAGGGCGCTCAGGTCTTCCGCGAAGTGCATCAGGTACTTCCGCATCCGGTTGCTGCTCTTGATGAATTCGTTGTAGTGCGTTTCGCGGGCCACGTCGTTATCGTGGATGCCGTAGGGCGCAAACAGCGGGTAGCCGTCGGTAGAATGCGCTGGGATGATGTCTTTCTCGTTGTTACCATCACTAAAGAAGATGATCAACGGTTCGCGGTAGCGAAATTCGTCAATGGCAATTTCCAGAGCGGTTGCACCGCCAAACGTGCGCGGGCTAATTTCAAACAGGTTGATTTTGGCGTTCTTACGCGCCGCCACTTCCATCGGCTGGTGGACTTCGTAATCGTAGGTGGTGCCGTGCGTTGCCGGGTGAATTTGCGGGTCGTAAAACAGCACATCGTTGCGCGTCAGCCACGCATTGATCTGATCGCGTTCAGCGTTTCGCAGCCGGTTGCCATCGGCACTCCAGATGTTACACGCCCCACCACTGAACACCACCACATTTTCAGACTCGGTCAGGTCTTTGGCGAGCTTCCAGTTAATGGCCATCTCAAACTCCTGTCGTTGGCCGGGTTTGTTCGCTAAGCCATCATTTTAGCAAAGGCCGCGCAATCCGGCACATGGCATCAAACGGTATTTGCCGCCATTCGCGCTGCTACGGCCCCCAGCAGCCCCGCCATGTACCCTTCTGCCGGGCAGGCCAGGGCTTTATCTACCACATAATGCGCCCCCTGTGGAGTGGTGACGATCATCCCCACCCGGCCATAAGCATGATGCACCCCTTGCACCGTCCAGCTTTCGCTGTTGTGCGTGTACGGGTACACTGTGCCCCCCAAGCTAACGGTGCCCCACAGCCAATCCCGGTAGACATCCGCGAAGGGAGGCACCCCGGCCCCAGTAAGGTGTGCCCGCACCAACGCAAATGCATACGCACTGCACACGTCCCCAAACCCGCTCACTGCAAACGCAATTTCCGGCTCGCGTAGGCCCACAGTCGGGTTGATAGCCCGCAGCTCCGCCTCGAACGTAGCGGCCAACGCCATGACATGCTCCAGCCAGCCAGCCGCTGCTACAGATGCCGGAACCGCCACCAGCACCCGCTCGCGCACGGTATGCAGGTCAGCCCCGGCGCGGTCGATGTGTCCCAGGTTTGTCACGTCTTTCGGTTGAAATAAGGCAATGCTGAAAGTCTCAGGTAATTTGTATTGCGTACAAAATTCAGATAGCGGGGTAAAGTGATACACGGAGTCGTCAATCATTAATCTCATATACTCTCCTCCACGTTGAAAAAACCGTCCGGCTGATGCAGTGCTTAACGCTGTTCAATGGTAACGACGGTAACGACTCAGCTTGCCCCCCACCTCGATGGCTTCGCCGTCGGGGTTCCGCTTCTCTCATCTTGGGGTAAGGGGGTATTTAAGCAAATACCTGAGTCGTTACGTTCAATGTAAGTGAATGTTGAAGCTGTGTACAGATTTGTAACATGAATTTGCTTTTCAACAGAAATGGAGTATTCTATGTTTAATTATCTGATTTCATATACCCACACAAACGATTAAGTAATGTGTAAGGTAGTATGTCACAGGGTAACCTGATTAACACTATGGAAGGTAGACTGCTTTGAGTAAAAAGACCGAGCATCAGGATGAGGCCCTCATTCTGTTAAAATTATTGGCGCATGACCTGCGCTGGGCCGTTGTAAAGTCGTTGGCAACGACGGATATGCGCGTCGGTGAAATTGTAGCGGGTGTGCAACAGCCAACTAACCTCGTATCCTATCACCTTAAAAAGCTGCGTGATGGCAACGTGGTCAACGCCCATCGCAGCAATGCAGACGCCCGTGATGTTTACTACACGCTGGACTTTGACCGCGTGCGCGAAGCGCTCAAGCTGGTGGGCAAGTCGGTGTCTTTGTTTTCGCAGGGCCTGCCAGCAAACCTGCCGGTGCGTATTGTGTTCGTGTGTACAGACGGCAGCCTGCGCTCGCGCATGGCAGCGGCCATTGCCTACAAGCTCAACGAGCAGTTAGAGGGAAACTACATCGAGTCGTACATTGGCGGCCTTACCCTGGCCCCCCTCCATCCCGAAACGGCCCACATCCTACGCCAACTCAATTTAGACGTGCATCACACGCCGCTGCGCCACATTGACGAATTTAATACGGATAACGTGGACTTCGCCATTACGGTTTGTGACCAGGTGCGCGATATGTACCCGGCCTTCCCGCCTGACCTCAAACGGATGCACTGGAGCATTCCGCCGCCCAGCCCCATGCAAGACCCGGAAGCACGCCAGGAAGCCTACCGCGAAACGTATAAGCTCATCGAAGACCGCATCGTGTACTTCATTGAGTCGTTGCAGCGGCTCACGGCAGTCGAAGACGACGACGCAGCATCCTAATGGCAGGGAGGGGCGGTTGCCTTCTGCGAGCGGGTCGCCCATAATAAAATGTAAACTAGCCGACAGCCTCAAGGGAGTAGCCTATGCCCACCCCTGCCCAAACCCGCAAAGCCGTGATTGACTTCATGGTGCCGTTCATGGATACGCCCGCCAGCCGTCAGGCGCTTGTGAGTGGGGCACTGTGGGGCCAGCCCTATGTGGCCAATATCGACTGGACGGGCGCACCGACCGCCTTCACCAGCAGCCTGTTTGACGCCGTGTGGCGCGATGGTGGGGCTGAGGCCGTCCACGCGCTGCTGGACGAAATCGCCACGCACACAGGCACCAATAATCAGGCCAAAGTTGAGCAGTTGAAGGCTGACCTTGCCACTATGCCCGGTGCCACGTCGTCCGTGACGCCCGCCCCCACCCAACCTCAATCCGGCGGACCAACGTTCAACATCGGCGGCAGCGTGACCGGGAGCAACGTCAACATCGGCGGCGTGCAAACCATCACCAACCACAACCCGGCCCGCATGAAAACCTGCGCTAACTGCGGGGCAGAGGTCGCAGTGAACAAGCGACAGTGCCCGACGTGTAACTACACGCTGGCCTCTTAGTTTGCGATGACGCGCCCCCAACAACTCGGCATCATCGCATTTGGGCTGCTGCTGGGCAGCGTGGTCGCGGCGGGGGTGTGGCTAGCCGTGATTCGCCCAGAGCAGTGTACACCCAACCTTGAGGCAGACGCAGCGACCCGCGCCATTAGCGCCCACAAAATACCGTGCGCTGTGTTCACCTGGGATTTGGCCGAACCCGGCTTGCCCAAACACACCGTTCGCTACAACGGCCTGGGGATGCACGACGACCCGGTGACGTTTGAGCGCCCCCCAAACACCAGACGCATCCTCGTCATCGGCGATTCCTACGCGCAGGCGTTGCAGGTACCAATGGAACAGGGCTTTGTGGATACGCTAGAGCGCAACCTGAGCGCAGCGGGCGGCACCCGCTATGAGGTCATCAACCTGAGCATAGATACGCTAGGCACAGACCGCCTGCTGATGCTGTACGCAGCAGTAGGCCACCGCTTCGACGCGGACGTGGTGCTGCTGGCCACCTACGTGGGCAACGATGTGCAAAACAACCAGATCGAACTGGCCAAACTCCGCAATGAAGGCTACCAATCGCGGCCCTTCTTCAAGCTGGACAGCGGCGACAACCTGCGCCTGTACAACTGGCAAAAAGACCCGCCCCCCGGCGACGACCCCGCCCCCGCGTGGCTGCGCCGCGCCATCACCCAGCGGCCCTACACTATCGGGACGCCGCCCACGCCGGAAATCATCAGCACCGACCCGTACCAGCTAGAATACCCGGTGCAGTTGGGCCTGTACCTGCCAGAAGACGACTACTGGCAAGAGGCGTGGATGCTCACCGACGCGACAGTGAGCCAGTTTGCGGATTTGGTCGAGCAGCAGGGCAGCCGCTTCGGGGTCGTCGTGATTCCAGACCGCCGCGCCGTCCACGCAGCGGACTATCAACAGACTATCCGGCGCTATCCATTTCTGGGCGAATTTGACGCTGCCGCCCCCCAGGAACGCATGGTCGCACTGGCTGAGGGGCACGGGGTTCCCACGCTGGATTTGCTGCCAGACCTGCGCCGGGTTGAAGACCTCGGAGAACGAGCCTACCTGCCGCTAGATGGGCACTACAACCCGATTGGCCATCTGGTGACGGCCAATGCGGTGCAAGCGTGGTTGTTTGAGTCGGCGCTGCTGCCCTAACTCTCTGCTCCGATGGTGAATGCAGCAGCGGTATCACTTCTCACGGATACCGAATCAAGTTCAGAGCCTGTAATTGTTGATGCGATTATAATACGGCTCGAATAGTCTCAGATGCTAGAGAAGTCAAAACCTTGTCGAATTGATTCAGTAAGTCTATACCCCAATTCATCAATTCTTCGTGCTTTTCCTCATCGTTTATGTGCCCATCACGATAAACTGCAATTCGAGACGCCCGCTTGGAATTCAATCGTTCCCAACTTAGCTTTTCGTCAATCTGTGTTTCTATTTTTGCTCTCTGTTCATAGAGTTTATCGAAGATCGCTTTGTTTTTCGTTTCGTCTCCCACATCAATGTAAAAGTCAACTTTGAAGCGATTGCCTCGACTGAACGAAACGACGTAGGCTGTGATATGAGCTGGGTCCTCTCGAGGAATCCCCGCGACTGCTATCCAGTTAACTCCGAGGGGGTTGGTGTCTCGAGTTTGGAAGTCTGTCTGCTTAAGCTTTTCAAGAAACCGGCTGAAGAAGCGGATATAGCTGTCCTCACGGTCCTTGTTCTTTGAAAATTTCACCTTTTCGGATGTCATGTTGACCGACGCAACGCGCCAGCCCGCATCAAGCCATTGCTGAGACTGGATATGACTCACACTATCGTTTGCCCACCATGTACGATGCTTGCGAGCAGATTCGGGCAATTCCGCCTCAATTATCGTTTCAATATTACTGAACGTTAGAGACACATTTTGGGTATTGGGGTTGATGCCCTGTAGATAGAGCGCGAGCTTTGCATACCGTGACTCTCTCGGATTTATTTCTTCTTCGATGGGAACGTCCGCGCTTCGGACTTCTAAGTTTGGAGATGCCGCGTCTTCATTCTCCTCTTGCGACTGAATTGAGTATTCACCCGGGGGATGCGATTCTTGAAAAAAGCTACTACAGTAACGAAGCTGATCACGTTCTTCCCGGGTTAATTCATCGCGGTTGAAGTGCGCTAGATCGTTCCGCATTTTACGTACGCTATCTAGCATTTTTTTGATGTTATCTTTTGGAATTGTGAAAGTTTGCGCGTAATGCTTCCAAACATCTTCAAAAAACAACAAGTCTATGAACTCGTTGAGAGTCAACTCATCAAGTCTTTTTGTCCGCGCATCCTGACGGAAATTATCCAGTATTTTGTCTATGATCTGCCCATCGGGCTTCTTAGGTAAATTACTATCTAATGAAAAATATCGATGTAAAACTTCCTTAGCGAAAGTGCTTTGGTGTGCTGATGCAATTCGTGAGATTGCATCACTGAGTTTCATCTCATCCAAAACTCCATTTTCGTGCGAGAACGCTGCGTTTATGTGTTCTTTCAGAGCGGACTCAATGTCTCTGATATACATCAGGTCTTCGGACCTTTGACGGTAATACTCACTCGTGTCCCAAGCTGTCACAATTCCTACGAGCTTGTTGTCCTGATCTGCGATCAATACGCATGGTGCTTCGGACAAAGCGTCTAGTATTTCGGGTATTTCCTCATCGAATCTAAAAATTTTGGGGCGATTATGCATCACTGCAAGGACAATCAAGTCCTTCGGAAAGAGTTCAACATGCTGAATGGATTGCAGCACTTGTTCCATTGTAATAATACCAACGATTTTGTCGTCTTCGGCAACCACGGGTAGCGCCGAAAAATCATTACTACGCATTAGCTCAATGGCTTTTGGCAGTGAATCATTTCTCTTCACGGTTGTCGGAGTAGGTCTTCCATCAAGAAGTTCACTTACAATACTGGGCATTTCGAAATCCCCCTCAAGGTAATCGACCAAACGCTTCAATACATATCAAATTAATGTAGCAACTAACTCTCTGCTGGCGGAGGCTTGGGCAGGGTGAAGCTACCGGTGGGGTCATCCTCCATCACGAAGGCGTCCGGGTTGGCCTCACGCCGCGCTTTATATGCCTCCACGCGCTCGGCAAATTCAAGCAAATGCTGCCCCTGTGGGTAGTCTTCCAGGGAGATTGCCACCTTCTTGAGCGTGGTTATCAGCGCGTCAAAGGCGTACACCGCGTCGGGCGGCACGGTTTCCAGCACAATCGGCAGGATTTCCTCCGCTTCGCGGCGTTTTTCGATTACCAGATACGCCGTCAGCAAGTCGAAGTAGCCCCAGTAATTGCCCACCTCCGCCTGAACCTCGGCAGCGGCCAGCCGCGCCACCCGGCGATACATCTGCAACATGCGCTCAATGTCCTTCTGTTCGCCGTAAAGGGTGGCCAGATTCCCGAACGGATACGACGAGTTCGGCGTGACGGCAGCCGCCCGCTCATACGCCCGGATGGCCTCCGCGATCTGATTTTTGCGCTTGTACAGGCCACCCAGCGCCCCCCACCAGCTTTCGCCGTCCTCGTCTACCAGCTTGGGCGATGTACTCAACGCATCCTGCATCCACCGCTCCGCCTCGTTGAGCGTGCGCTCGCGCTCCAGGCCCTCCGGCATCTTCTCACCCTTGCGCCGGTACACAAAACCCAGCGTGGCTTTGGCCGGGTCGAAGTCCTCATCAATTTGCAGCGACTTCCGAAGCTGCTGCTCGGCTTCGTTCAGCTCGCCCTTATTGGAATACACATAGCCCAGCCGGTAAAAGCTAACCGGGTTGTTGTCGTCCAGTTCAACGGCGCGTTTGTACGTGTTGATGGCCCCGTTCAGGTCGGTTGCCTTGTACTGCCGCTCCCCGAACGACAGCAGCGCAGTAGCAAGGGTTGCATTGGCCGCTTCGTCGCTCACCTGATCTGTCGCGGCTTGCAACTGCTGGCGCAGCAGTTCAAATTCGTGATTGCGGCGTTCCAGGTCATCATTGAACTGCTGGCGTATCTTCTTGATCTCATCTTCGACTTCCTCCCGCGCTTTGGTCAGGCTGTTTTGTGCGTTAATCAACCGGACGAAGCCCACCGCGCCCAGGGCGGCCCCGGCTATCGTCACGGCCACGCTAATCGCCTCGAAGATACCTAACAGGTTAAACGCAAAGTCGGTCAGGGCTTCGGCTCGCTCAACCGCAACGTCAGCACGGGCAGCGGCGTCTTCTGCCTGCCGTAGGATGTCCTCTTCGTCCTGAGCATAAACGGACACAGCGCCCAGCCCTGTGCCCAGGCCCACTATCGCAATTACTGCCAGCAGCAACCATCCCCGGCGCATTTCAACCTCCCTGGATGTCATCGTTAATTTGAAGAAGAAGCGGCTCACCTACACCACATGAAAGGCAATCTGAAGCTTTTCGGTGAACTTGCCCGGCCCCGCGCCCACCCCCGCCAACTGCACATTGCCCCGGTCTATGATGGAGCGAATCAACGCCTGGCTGGTTTCCCCGGTGCGGACGGCAGAAGCCAGCTCGTCGGCAAAGCGCCCGCTGCCTTCCATTACGATGAGCGGCATGTCAATGTATTTGCTCGTTGCCATGAACGCCTCCTGCCGGGTGATTTTGCCACCGTTCACCACCAGCCCCACCGCCTCACGCTTGCGCCCAGCCTGATCCCGGATGCCCCCGGCCAGGACGTGCGCCATGTTCACAATCATCTCGGATTCCGCCCCGTAGTCATCGCCCGTCACAAACACAAAATGCGAGTGACCGGGGCACAACTCGTGTGTGTCTTCTTTTTCTGGCCTACCGGGGTACGCAATGCGGGCATAGGGCGCAATGCCTATCAACGGGAAGGTGTGCCCACCTTTATGGCGGGCGGTGGCCATCATCTCAATCACCCCAGACCGGGTGCCGCCGTCAATCACGGCGATGTTGTACTGCTGAGCAAAGGGGGCAATCGCCTGCTCAAACAGGCTGCGCGTGAGGGCCTTGTCCTCATCGGACATGCGGCTGGCCCCGCCCGTGATAAACATCGACAGGCGCGGCTCTGTCGAAAGCCCCAGGTAACCCAGCACATCACGCGGGTTGGCACGGGCTTCTACATACACCGCCGGAACCTCTGTCCCCGCTAACGTCACCGTATAGGCGCGGTCCATTGTGCCTTCGACAAACGGCTTGGGCGGCGTTAACCGGGAGAACCACTGTTTTAGGACGTTCACGTAACTATTTCCTCCCCACCGGGTGTAGATGGAGCATTTGGGCAACCAGGGCTACCATGATAGGCAAGTCGCAACAATACTACAGCAATCACCACGTTTTCGCCGCAAAATGCCGAGGTTATTTCCTGCCGATGCAACATCCACTTGCCTTTCGCGCTCAACTGCTGGCCTGGTACGACCAGCACGCCGCCGCCCTGCCCTGGCGCAGCAGCCGTGACCCGTATCGCATCTGGCTATCTGAAATTATGCTCCAGCAAACGCAAATCGAAACCGTCAAACCGTACTACGCCGCCTTCACGGATGCCTACCCCACCGTCCATGATTTAGCTGCTGCCCCGCTGGATGATGTCCTCAAGTTGTGGGAGGGCCTGGGCTACTACAGCCGCGCCCGCAACCTGCACAAAGCCGCGCAAACCGTCGCCTTCCAGATGGACGGCACTTTCCCTACTACGGCTGAGGGCCTGCGCCAACTGCCGGGGATTGGTCCGTACACTGCTGGGGCTGTCGCCAGCATCGCCTACAACGAACCCGCCCCCGTACTGGACGGCAACGTCATCCGCGTGTTGACGCGCCTGGACGACATTGATCGTAACGTGAGTGAAACCGCTGTCAAAAACGAGTTGTGGGCGCTGGCCGCTTCGCTGGTACCCGCCGACCGCCCCGGCGACTACAATCAAGCGCTGATGGAACTGGGCCAGACAATCTGCCGCCCGAAAAACCCGCTGTGCGCGGACTGCCCGTTACAAACGCACTGCGCCGCTTTTGCCAGCGGCACCCAGTTACAGCGGCCCGTCAAGCGGAAGAAAGCACCCACCCCGCACTATGACGTGGCAGCGGGCATGGTGTGGAACGACGCGGGGCAGGTGCTTATCGCGCAGCGCCCGCTAGACGGTTTGCTCGGCGGTCTGTGGGAGTTCCCCGGTGGCAAGCAGGAAGACGGCGAAACCCTGGAGGCGTGCCTCAAGCGTGAACTGCGTGAAGAACTGGCCATCGAGGTAGAGGTGGGGGAGGTGTTCACAGTGGTGAAGCACGCCTTCACGCACTTCAAAATCACGCTGCACGCTTTCACCTGCACCTACGTCGATACAGGCACCCCACCGCAAACGCTCGGCGTGCGGGACTATGCGTGGGTGATGCCGGACGCACTAGACCGTTACAGCTTCGGCAAGGCCGACCGTCAGGTTATCGCAGCCATGCGCCGCCGTAAGGATATGCTGCTATGACCCGCGTCAGACAGGTGTTTATCTACCGCTTTACTTTCATCCTCGCCTTGAGCATCTCATCCACACGGAGGGAGTCGAGCATTTCCTCACGGTCACCGTCAGTTAGCAAGCGTGCTGTTACGTTCAATGAGCGCTTGTGCTATGGCCTGCAAATCGTCTGGTAGCTGATAGGCAACTGATTCGTCGTCAAAAACTCCGTGATCTCACTGAATACCGTGCGCGGCAGTACCAGTCCAAGCAGCGGCACCACTCGGCTAATCAACAAGTGCATCCTCCATCGTGTAATCAATCGGGTCGAGTTGAGGCAGCACATGTTTCGCCGTCCATGCGACCGTTTGCACCAACCCCGGCCTGAACGACACCTTCTCATCATAGCCCAACTCCGCCCGGATGCGCGAACTATCCAGCGTTACACTCTGCCCGTTCGGGTTAAACCGCATCGACCGGGGCAGTTTCTCCGGCGGCGCGGCAATTACCTCACCCTGCCAGCCCGCCGCGTCACCAATCGCCCGCACCCACTGTGCCTCTGTCAGCGCGTCGGTGTATCGCTCCGCAACGTGATAAATGCGCCGGGCCGCGTCCTTGTGGGTGGCAGCCAGCGCCAGCGCGTGCCCGATGTTATCCACGTAGCCACGCGGCGCTCGCCAGTTGTACTGCCGCGCATCCAGCGCGATAAACGGGCGCTTGTTCTTCATCCGCTGAAGGTAAGCCGCAATCCGTCGCTGTGGGTCATGCGGCCCGTAGACCATCGGCAGGCGCACCACCGTCGCCGCCGGACGGCCCAGGCCCATCGCCGTTTCTTCCACGCTGATTTTGTCGTAATAGTAGCGCCAGTCGTCTTTGGCAAGCTGCTTGCGGTACGGGTAGCGTTCTTCGCGCAGCGGACTCTGTTCCGTGAGCGGGACAGGCAGCGGGTCGCCCGGTTCCGTGTTGAGCAGCCGCCCCCACGCCAGATATACATCTGCGCTGCTGACGACCACCACCCGCTCCGCAATCCCCCGGAAGACGCGCATCATCTGGGTGGCCTCGCCCTGCTCCATCAGCAGCATATGAACCACCACATCTGGTGCCAGTGCCCGGAAGTCATCGCGGAAGTCGTCCAGGTTGGCCAGGTCGCCGTGAATGTGCTGCACGCCGTCCGGCAGCGGGAGGATCGTCTTGCCCCGGTGGAAAACCGTAACCGTATGTCCGGCGGCAGCCAGTTGGTATACAGCAGCCCGCCCGATAAAGCGCGTGCCGCCAATCATCAGGATGTTCATAAGCTGTTTTCTAGATTCCAAACGTCTTTGCCGCTATTGGAACATCCCGCCCGCAGATGCCGCAAGGGAAAGGCGGCTAAACTCCCGGCACCCCCCCCGCGTTCAACAAAGCACGGATGAACACCGTCACAATGGCGATGCACACAATCACCTCAACGAAAAAGCTGGCCAGCCACGCCTTCATGATGCCCCGCGCTGCCAGCCAAGCCTTCTCGCTGTCATCTTCCTGATACAACACCAGCGCCGCCACCCCCGCACCTGCGCCCAGCAGCGTGCCCACCAGCGGCACCGGAATTGCAAACGTGCCGACAATCGCGCCAATCGTGCTGGCCGCAAAGGTGCCGCACGTCAGGCTGCCTTCGCTACCCAGCCCCAACAGCCGCGTCCAATAGTCTGCCGTGCTGCCAATCACCATAAAGACTGTCATCCACACAACAGCCCCCACCCCCACATCGGCAAAATCCGTCGCAACAGCGTAGACCATCCCAATAGCCCACACCAACGCGGGGCCGGGGATCATCGGGACAAACGAGATAAACGCAGCAGCGACCATCGCCACTGCTGTAATTACACCCCAGGGCATCGCATCTTTCCTACCTATCGTTATCGAAATGTGATCTGCTTACCTATACGCCCATCTTTAACCTGAAGGTTGTGCGATTAAGGCAATTGCATATGAAACCTTAACTGTAACGACTCAGTGGCTAAACACATCTTACGGTATTGCACTCGCGCTATACTGTGCCGCAGCCTTGCGGCATCGCCTCACACACTGTTTCACCTCCCCCTGCTTGCTGTCTGGCTTTGCGACGAAACCATCGTGTTTGTTTGCGATGTTTGCAAAATCGGAGCTTTCGCTGTAAAACGCGCATCCAACATCAGGGGCATCGTACTGATTATGCTGTCCGTTTTATCGGCGCGGGCAGCCGTCTGGTAGCACCACAGAATAACGTGGATGCCCTATTTTACCCCTCTATCCCCCTGCCCTTTCTCCCACAGTGGAGAGAAAGGCAGCCAAAATGGTTCTCTAAAGTCCCTTCGCCCCTTGTGGGTGGTAGGGGGCAAAAAACCAGTATCCACGCTGTCGTGCGCCTATACCGCCGTCTATCTCGGCTACGACCACCCCAGCCGTTACCGCCAACTAGAGCGTGAACAGATGTCACACGCCAATTTGTGACATCCGTACAACCATCACAGGACAAATTGCAATGTAACTGCACCGCCACACCGTTCATACTGTTGAAAACACTTTACACAGTATTGGTGGAGCCGATGTACAAAACCCTTGATGCGAACGAAGCCGTTGCCCGTATTGCCTACAAACTCAATGAAGTTATTTCTATTTACCCTATTACCCCTGCCTCCTCGATGGGTGAATGGGCCGACGCCTGGATGAGCGCCGACCAGCCCAACCTGTGGGGCACCGTGCCATCAGTAATCGAAATGCAGAGTGAAGGCGGCGCTGCTGGTGCCGTTCACGGGGCGCTGCAAGCTGGCAGCCTGACCACGACATTTACCGCGTCACAGGGCTTGCTGCTGATGATCCCCAACATGTACAAAATTGCCGGTGAACTGACGCCAACCGTCTTCCACATTGCGGCCCGGTCTATAGCCACCGGCGCTTTGTCCATTTTTGGCGATCACAGCGACGTAATGGCCTCCAGGCAGACGGGCTGGGCCATGTTGGCGTCTGCTTCTGTGCAGGAAGCCCACGACCTCGCGCTGATTAGCCACGCGGCCACGCTGCGCTCACGAGTGCCGTTTTTGCACTTCTTCGATGGCTTCCGCACCTCGCACGAAATCGCCAAAATCAACCTGATTGACGAAGACGTGCTGACCCAGTTAATCCGCTGGGAAGACGTTCTCGCGCACCGTGAGCGCGGCATGTCCCCAGATAACCCGTTCATTCGCGGCACTGCCCAAAACCCGGATGTGTTCTTCCAGGGGCGGGAAGCGGCGAACCTCTACTATGACCAGGTGCCGCGCATGGTGCAGCAAGCAATGGACGATTTCGCCGCGCTGGTAGGTCGCCAATATCGCCTGTTCGATTATGTGGGCGCTCCCGACGCGGAGCGCGTGATTGTGATGATGGGGTCAGGGGCAGAGGCGACAGACGAAGCCGTTGAAGCGCTCACCGCCCAGGGCGAAAAAGTGGGCCTGCTCAAAGTGCGCCTTTACCGCCCGTTCGATATTGCCGCGTTCACAGGTGCCCTGCCCAACAGCACCCGCGCCGTCGCCATCCTGGATCGTACCAAAGAGCCAGGGGCCAGCGGCGAACCGCTCTATTTGGACTGTGTAAACGCGCTGTACGAGGCCGTCGCCGCTGGTGAACTGGACGCCATGCCAGCCGTCGTCGGCGGGCGTTACGGCCTGTCCTCGAAGGAATTCACCCCGGCGATGGTCAAAGGTGTGTTCGATCACCTCAACGCCGAGCGCCCGCGCAATCACTTTACCGTCGGCATCAACGACGACGTGACCCACACCAGCATCGACTTTGACCCGGCCTTCTCCACTGAGGCTGACGATGTGATTCGGGCCATTTTCTACGGCCTCGGCTCTGACGGTACTGTGGGGGCCAACAAGAACTCTATCAAGATCATTGGCGAAAACACAGACAACTACGCCCAGGGCTACTTCGTGTACGACTCGAAGAAATCCGGCTCGGTGACCGTTAGCCATCTGCGCTTCGGCCCCAACCCGATACGCTCCACCTACCTGGTTACGGAAGCGAACTTCGTCGCCTGCCACCAGCAGACGTTCCTGGAGCGCTTCGACATGCTGGACAAAGCGATTCCCGGCGGGGTCTTCCTGTTAAACACGTTCTGGTCGCCCGATGAGGTATGGGATAAGCTGCCGCGCCCGGTTCAGGCAGCCATCGTAGACAAAGGGCTGCGCTTTTACGTGATTGATGCGTACAAGGTCGCCCGTGACAGCGGGATGCGGAACCGCATCAACACCGTGATGCAAACCTGCTTTTTTGCCATCAGTGGCGTGCTGCCCGCAGACGAAGCCATCGAGAAGATCAAAGAGTCGATTCGCGTTACCTACGGCAAAAAGGGGGACCGCATCGTGCAAATGAACCTGACCGCTGTCGATAACACGCTGGATAACCTCTACGAAATCAGCGTGCCAGATGCCGTCACCACCACCGTCGAAATGGCGCAGATGATCCCCGAAGGTGCCCCGGATTTTTACCGCGACGTGCAAAGTCAGATGATCTTGCGCCAGGGCGACTTGCTACCCGTGAGTGCCCTGCCCGTAGACGGCACCTATCCTTCTGGCACCACCCAATGGGAAAAGCGCAATCTGGCCGACGAAATCCCGGTGTGGCAGCCGGACCTGTGTATTCAGTGTGGCAAGTGCGCCTTTGTATGCCCGCACGCTGTTATCCGCATCAAAGCCTATGAACCCGACGCGCTCACGGGTGCGCCAGAAACATTCAAATCCACCGCTGCCAGTGATAAGAACTGGGACGGGATGCAGTACACCATCCAGGTTGCACCAGAAGACTGCACTGCCTGCGGCATCTGTGTGGAGGTGTGCCCCGCTAAGGACAAATCTGCTGTAGGGCGCAAAGCCATCAACATGGAACCGCAGCCGCCCATCCGTAAGCAAGAAGCCGAAAACTGGGATTTCTTCCTGTCCATCCCGGATACCGACCGTAACAACATCAACACGGGCCGCATCCGCCAGCAGCAGGTACAGCGCCCACTGTTCGAGTTTAGCGGCGCGTGCGCAGGCTGTGGCGAAACCCCCTATATCAAGCTGGCCACGCAGCTATTCGGTGACCGCATGGTGATTGCCAACGCAACCGGCTGCTCGTCCATTTATGGCGGTAACCTGCCTACCACCCCCTACACCCACAACGATGCGGGGCACGGCCCAACGTGGAACAACTCGCTGTTTGAAGATAACGCCGAGTTTGGCCTGGGCATTCGTGTATCGCTCGATAAGCAGCTTGAACACGCTTCCGAACTGCTGGCGCGTATGTCTGCCGACGTGGGTACTGAACTGGTTGACGCCATCCTGAACAACCCACAGCGTGACGAAGCCGACATCCAGCAGCAGCGCGAGTCCGTCGCCCTGCTCAAAGGCCGCCTGTCAGACGTAGGCGGGAACGACGCCGCACAACTGCTTTCCCTGGCCGATAACTTCGTCAAGCGCAGCATGTGGATTATCGGCGGTGACGGCTGGGCCTATGATATTGACTTTGGCGGCCTGGATCATGTACTGGTGAGTGGGCGCAACGTCAACATCCTCGTGCTGGATACAGAAGTTTACTCTAATACAGGCGGGCAGGCCTCCAAAGCTACGCCGCGTGGCGCGGTTGCCAAATTCGCCACCGGTGGCCGCCCCGCCCGCAAGAAGGACCTCGGCCTGATGGCCATGAGCTACGGCAGCGCCTATGTCGCTAGTGTGGCCATGGGTGCCAAAGATGAACACACCCTCCGCGTCTTCCTGGAAGCGGAAGCCTACGACGGCCCATCGCTGATTATCGCCTACAGTACGTGTATCGCGCACGGTATCGACATGCGAACCTCCATGCAAAACCAGAAGGCCGCCGTCGATAGCGGAAACTGGTTGCTGTATCGCTATCACCCGGAGCGCGAAGACGCGGGCGAGAATCCGCTGGTGCTGGATAGTCGCAAACCCAAGATGCCCGTTGAAAAATATATGTACATGGAAAACCGCTACAAAATGCTCACCAAGAGCAAGCCAGAGATGGCCAAAACCCTTGCTAAAGCTGCCCAATCTGACAGTGACGAGCGCTGGGCCATGTACGAGTACCTGGCCGCCCGCGACTTCCACACCAATAGCGACACTAACAAAAACGGAGACGCATAAGCTATGGTAGACCTTAGCACAACATACCTGGGCCTGAACTTACGCACCCCACTGATGGTGTCTGCATCGCCCATGCAAGAAGATGTAGATAACATCAAGCACATGGAAGACGCAGGCGCGTCAGCAGTGGTGCTGCCTTCGCTGTTCGAGGAGCAGCTTGTGGCCGAACAGCACGAGCTGCACTATCACCTGACGCACGGCACCGACAGTTTCGCCGAAGCGCTGTCCTATTTCCCAGATCATGACGACTTCGACACGGGGCCAGAACGCTATCTGGAACACATCCAGCGGGTGAAAGCCGCTGTAAACATCCCCGTGATTGCCAGCCTCAACGGGTCATCCCTGGGCGGCTGGACTAACTTCGCCTCTCAGATGGCTGATGCAGGTGCCGACGCGCTAGAACTGAACATCTATGCCATCCCCACCGACCTGGACACGCCCGGCTCGGTGGTGGAGCAGGGCTACATCGACATTGCCAGCGCTGTGCGCCGTGCCGTGTCGATCCCTGTTGCCGTCAAGCTCAGCCCCTACTTCAGCAGCATGGCAAACATGGCCAAGCGCTTCGAGGGGACGGGCGTCAACGGGCTGGTGCTGTTCAATCGCTTCTACCAGCCGGACTTCGACATCGAAGCACTGGAGGTCAATCGCAAAGTGCTGCTCAGCACCCCGCAGGAAATGCGCCTGCCCCTCACCTGGATTGGCATCCTGTACGGGCGTCTTAAGCTGGACTTTGCAGCGACAACGGGGATTCACACAGCAGAAGACGCGATCAAGCTGGTAATGGCCGGGGCCAACGTAACCATGATGGTGTCTGCGCTGTTCCGGCATGGCATTGACCACCTGACCACCGTTGAAACGGACATGCGCCAGTGGTTAGAAGCGCATGAATACGAGTCTGTGACGCAGATGCGCGGCAGCATGAGCCAGCTTAACAGCCCCAACGCCGCCGCCTTCGAGCGTGCCCAATACGTACAAACCGTCAGCAGCCTGCCAGACGACTACCCGGTTTACTAGCTTTTCGGATGGCACGGGCAATCCGTGACCCTCACCAACACGCGGCTCATCCCTGTGATGGGTCGCTGTTCATTTCATCAGGCCAGCGCGTTAGCCACTACCCCTTGAATATCCTGTGTGGCTCCTTCACGCCATGCGCTCAGGTATGCTTCCGCCCCCAGCGCCGCCACCAAACGATCCATCGTCTGCTGGACTAGCGGCAGACGATCCAAAAAGCTGCGGGGGGCCGCGTCGTGTTCCAGGGCACACGCCAGCACGCTCACCGCCTGCGCCGCCTGCCCCTCAGCCGCCAGGATAGCCGCCGTCACAGGCAAGTACAGCGCCATATACGCCGGGCTGTTGATCGTCTGGCTGTAAGCAAGGGTTTGTTGATTGCTGGCCCGCGCCTGCGCCATCTGCCCGGTAGCCACATACGCCACCGAAAGGCCCCAGTGCGCGTCATAAATCAGGTCAACCGTGCCCTCGACCAACTGCCGCCCGCGCTCACACAACCTGATCGCCTCATTGTAGTCCCCGTGAACATTCGCCAGGTTGCCCAGCGTCAGCAGCGCCCAACCTTGCGCGTGATCGTGATTGTAGTGCGCCGCCAGGTCAATCGCCTCGTGGGCGGTTGTCTCCGCCTCATGGAACTGTGCGTCTAGCATCAGCAGCGCACTCAACCCCGCCAAAGACATGGCCACGGCCTGCGAGCTGCTGTTGGACCGCTGATAGCTGAGCGCGTCTTGCAGGTGCGTGATGGCCTGCCCGTAATCACCCATTACCCAGTACAGGTAGCCCAGCCGCTTCAGCGAGTTCGCCCGCCCAATCTCATCGCCATTTTGCTTTTGCAGCGCGATGCTGCGGTTTATGTTGCTCAGCCCGGCCTCTGTGTTGCCTGTGTCAAGCTGCGTCATGGCCAGTTCGCCCAGCGCCACCGCCCGGTAAAAGCGCGCTTCGGGCAAGTCGTCCCCTGCTATCGCCAACACTTCCTCAAACAGCGCCACCGCCTGCTGAACCTCCCCCCGCCGCTTGTATATCGCCCCCGCCGTGAACAGGCTGCCCAGCAGCATCCCCGGCTGCCCGGCCTCACGGACATGGGTCACACTCGCCGCCACCGCCTCAAGCGGAATCGCCCGTGTATCAAAACGGCGCGTCGTCAGGCGGGCATCCAGCAGCCGCCACTGCGCGTCATCAGATGCCGCCGCTGCCCGCAGCGCCTCTGTGAACAGGCTTTGCGTCACCTGCCAGAAGCCGCGAAAAAACGCAAACCAGTACAGCCCATCCAAAGCCAGATGCAGCAGGTCAATCTGCCCCTGAGCCACCGCCGTCTGCCAGCCCACCTCAAAATCGTCAAAGTCCGCCTCAATGTGCGCGATGGCTTTGCGCTGCCAGTTGCTCATCAGCCCGGCCTCACACTGCTTGAGGAAGTGCAGGTAGTAGTCCGCGTGCTTGCGGTCCAGGTCATCACCCACCCCTAATGCCTGCCGCTGCTGCGTGGCGTACTGGCGAATGAGCGCGTGGATGGCAAACCGCCCGGTAGACGGGTCGCGGCGTAAAAAGGCCAGGTCAACCAGTGTTTTCAGTTCCATCAGGCTCGCCCCCGTGATCTGCTGCGCCGCCTCACGGGTGAAGTCCCCCCGCAGCACGGTGAGCCGCACAGCAATCTGTTGCAGCCGCTCCGGCATACGCCTCCACGAATAATCCAGCACGGTTAACATACTGCGCTGCCGCTCTGGAATTTGCTGGCGCGTAGTCGTCAATAGGTCAAGGCTACTGGCCAGCTCCGCCGCGATTTCGTCCAAAGACAGCATCTCGACCCACGTTGCCGCCAGCACAATCGCCAGCGGCGTGCCATCCAACAGTTGACAGATGCGCGTGAGGTTAGCCACGTCGCTGTCTTCCAGCCTGAAAGAGGGCCGCACCCGCCGCGCACTTTGCACGAACAGCGCCGCCGCCGGGCTGTCGGCCACATCGGCAGCGGTGCGGCCCGCCACGATTTTCATGCCCACCAGCATGTACACCTCTTCGCCGTCAATGTTCAACCGCTCCCGCGAGGTCACAATGAAGTACAAGCCCGGCACCGCCGCCTGCAAGCGGTTCAACATCGCCCCGTGTGGCGTCAGATGCTCAAACTGGTCCAGCACCATCAGCAGCGTGCGGGGCCGGATGAAAGCGATCAGTTCGCTCAGGTATGTGTCTGCGTCAGGGGGGTTAGGGGCGCGGTCTGCCTCAAACATATACCCCACAGAACTCGCAATGGCCTTCACAATGCCCAGTCCGTCGTTCACGCTGTCCAGGCTGATGTAGTGAATGCCCTCAAAGCGCAGCGGCCCACCCGCCATCGAGTCCTGCCGCAGCCGGTCGGCCACTTCAATCGCCAGGCGGGTTTTGCCCATGCCCCCCGGTGCCAGAATCGTCAGCAGGCGCACCCGTGCCTGGTACATCAGCCCGGCCACATCCTGCACCTCTTGCTTGCGACCCACAAACGGCGTAGACTGCGTGGGCAACTCCCCTGGCGGGGTCAGGATGTTTACTGACGGCAGCGCATCACTACCTTCGGCCTGCGACGAGCGCCCATAATCAACGACAATGGGCACAGGCGCGGGTTCCCCACTGAGCAGACGGCTCAGGTACGTTTCCAACTCGTAACCCACCCGCCGAATCGTTTCTATGCGCGATTTGGGGTCTTTTTCCAGCATCCGGTAAATCAGGTCGATCAGCTCAACAGGCAAATCCGGGCGCTGTGCTTCCAGGTCCGGCAGCGGGTCATAAAGAATCTTCTTCATGATCTGCATGTTGTGGTCCGCCTTGAATGGCGACCGACCCACCAGCATCTCATACAGCAATATCCCAAACGACCAGATGTCTGAGCGCGTATCGACAATGCCGGTTGCCAGCATCTCCGGCGCGATGTATTCCAGCGTGCCCAGCACCTCATTTTCTGCCGTGATGCCGCTGCTGTTAAAGTGAGCAATACCAAAGTCTGTCAGCTTCACCTGCCCGTCACGGGTCAGCAGCACATTCGTCGGCTTCAAATCGCGGTGAACAATGCCCAGGCGGTGCGTGCGCGTCAGCGCGTCTGTGATGTCCAGGCAAATTTCAAGGCAAGCAGTTAGCGAAAGCCCGCCCGCCCGAATGCGCTCATGCAGGTCGCCCCCATCAACATACTCCATGACAATGTAGTAGGCGT
Organism: Anaerolineae bacterium; assembly: GCA_034437575.1. Lineage (GTDB taxonomy): Bacteria > Chloroflexota > Anaerolineae > Aggregatilineales > Phototrophicaceae > DAOTTY01. The sequence continues at coordinate 41,911 of DAOTTY010000136.1, forward strand.
CTTCTTCCTCAATTGTCTCAATAATCCCTACAATATTCGGGTGGGCAAGCTGGCGGAGTGCCTCCGCCTCCCGATGAAAGCGCTCAATATCTGGCGTATTGATATACCTGGGCAGCGGGCTTTTTATGGCAACATACCGGTCGGTTTGGGTGTCCATCGCCAGATGAACCGTGCCCATACCGCCCTTACCAATGCGCTCTTCCAGCCTGAACCGTCCGCCAATGAGTGTCATTTGTTGTGCCTGCTGTTTCGTTTTGTCACCGTCACGGGCGATTGCACATCTGCAACACAGCAGCCACCTGCTGAGGCCGCTGCACAGTATGCCAGTAGCGCTGCAACTCGGCCCGTGTAACCCCTATAATACGAGGGTGCGCCGTCTGCCGCCAGAAGTCACCCAACACCACCACATGCCGCGGCGGAACCGTCCCGGCTTCCATCAATGCAATCAGCAGCATTTCCTCGTGTGTACCCCCCCACCACCCGGCAAAATCACGCTGCCAGGGGTTTTCACAGGCCGAGAAAACCGCAACACAACCCGCAGCACCCAGCAACTCGATAACATGGCGCATGGGGTCAACGTCCACTAAACCGCCATGTTAGACGCAAAAGAAGCCTTTACCCCTGCAAAGAGCGGACTGCGATTGGCGATGGCGCGGCCTGGATTTGGAACGTGGCTCATGCTAGGGCACTGGTACGTAGATATGTGGTGTTCCGAATAAGTCCCGCAGCACCTGATAGTGAAACGCGGCCCACTCCCGCGTGTAGGAAAATAGAATCTCACCTGTGGTCATGTGGCCAATCGGCGCAGGTGAAGTATGCACGGGCAACCCCACCCGCCAGAACAGCCACCGCGCTCGCAGCAGGTGATAGCGCGAACTAACGACAACGGCTGTGGTCATGCCGCGCTGCTGCATGATCGCGGCGGTGTTGAGTGCGTTAGTTTGTGTGTTGATGCTGTCTACTTCCAAGATGACAACATCAGCCGGGATGCCGACCCCGGTCAGCACTTCAAGGCAGGCATCAGCCTCCTGGCGTGGAGATGCCCCCACAATCCCGCCCGTGCAGATGATCTGCGGCGCAACCCCCTCACGCCACAAGTTAGCACCGACCTCCGCCCGCTCAACCAGCGTCTGCGACGGCGAGCCGTCCCCGTTGACCCCCGCCCCCAACACCACAATCACATCAGCAGGTTGGCTGAAGTCGCGGGTGCCGTACCAGATGACTGCGCCAATCAGAACGGCAGAAAGCGCCAGCCACGCCACACCGACCCCAACAACACCCCGAACGCCCCACTTTAACACCAACTGCCCCTGTGAGTGCGACGGGTCAGTGCTTGATGTCGTCGTCATCGAAATCCAGGAAGTCGGGCACATTGGGGGTCAGCTTGCCCAGTATCCAGCCGTCAATCGAAGTCAACCGCAGTCGGATGACTACATCACTGCCCTCACCAAAACCGATAGGTGGCTCCCCGGCGACAACAACCGGGTCTTTCAGGTGAATGTACATCAGCGGCGGGGGCATATCGTCTATATCATCGTCTTCGTCTTCTACGCCATTCAGGGGGAGTTTGGCAAGCATCTCCGTATCAAAGTCGTCGTCGCCATCAAATGGAACAGCGGGCATATAATCGCCGATGTCAAACTCGGCCAGCGACCGCACATCAAGAATGTCCTTGAGCGATTCTCTCGCCTCTTCGGGCATGTCTGCCCCGGTGAAGTTGACATGGTTCAGCAGCGTTTGCGTCACGTTTTCCAGGTAAGAGCGCTCACTGACGACGGTGCCGCTAACTACCAGCCCCCGCACCATCAGTGTCATGCCCATTTCCAGGCCCATACTGTTCACCAGGGCCGTCACAATATAAGTTAGCACCACATCGGGTTCATCCCAGGGGTTGTCTCCCCCAGACATCAACGGTGGAAAATCAAACACAGGCGTCCTTTCATTTGCTTATAGCCTGACGGAAATCGGCGCTGATTATATACGTGAGCGCGGGGAATGTGCTAATCCGGTTCCGGTGAGGTGACGGTAATGGCTTCGGTCAGGCGGTAGCCGTCGCCAATGGGTTCGCCATCCTGCGTGATAGTCACACGCTCACCCGTGGTCAGGTCGTACATGCCAATCACGATGCTGTAACCGTCGCTAACGGGCGCGTCGAAGTTTGTCAACTGCACCAGCCGCTCATCCACAATGTACTCGCCCGGTTCCCAGACCAGTGTGGTGTAGTAGCGCCCACTTTCCGTGAGCGCCACCGGGCCGTCCCAGGCCATTTGCAGGTTGTCGTCAGCGTCACGCAGGTGGATGTACATCATATAGTCGTGATCTGTTTCGGCCTGCACTTCCCAGTAAAACTTAACCGTGCGGCGCTGTCCAATCTGGAAGATGCTGCTGCTCAGTTCATGACCGACGAACCGCGCAAAGCCGCCAAACACAATCTCGTCTTCCACGGCAGCGAGCGGTTGCTTGGGTTCAAAGCGCCGATCAACGAAAAGTTCGTAAATCTCATAGCGAAAGATACCGTCGTCCTTCCACCACGCCCGCCGGATGATGTCCTTGCGTCCGAGTGCGGCCAACACCTGATTGTCCACCGGGTTGATGCCCGCCCGCTCATACGCACCTGTACCGTCCGGGTGACTGTCTACAAAATACGTTACGCCATCCAGTTGATCGAGGCGATAGGGCGCACTGTCGATATTTACGTCGGCCAGCGGCATGAAGAACGGCAACCGCTGCACCCCCGGCGCGGCAACAACGGGCATTTCGCCGTGTTCCTGCTCGTACTTCCAGAAGCCGTCCACCATCCACATGAGTGCCTCATTCCCAGACGTGCGCTTGGCCGTGTCATCCGGTAGGTCGGCGTTCCACAGGTAATCCCAGCCTAAAAACGGGTCATACAACGGAACCGCAATCCCCGGCAGGGCCAGCAGCGTAAACGCGCCTACCGTCAGCCAGCGCGGAACAGTCACCAGCCGGTAAGCCAGCACCGCCGCGATGGGCAGCGCCATCAACGGGACAACAGCAAACGACAGACGCGGGTGATAGCTGTACAGCCAGAAGTACACCACAAAGTAGGGCACTGTCGCCGTCACAGCCCACGCCACCTGAGCTGTGGGCCGGGGCAGTTCCACATGCCGCAGGTAGCGCACAGCTTCAATAGCCAGCAATACTCCACCAGATGCAATCAGCAACCCCTCAAACACCCCCAGGCGCGGCAGCCCCTCCAGCGATGGGTAGAAGCGCAGCAGGTCGGCATGGGATGAGGCGTCAACAAAGCGGGCCAGCGCGGATGGCACCACACCCAACAGCAGCAATCCTAATCCGCTGAGGACCAGCGGCACATGGGGGCGCTCTGCCTGCCGCAGATACACAAACGCCACCAGCAGCACCCCCGCCAGATACCACAACATCTGGCCGCCGCCCCGCTCTGCCAGGGAATGCCAGTAGCTCGGCGGGAAGTCTACCGCGTTGTGACCCAGCGCGATGTTCCGCAAGTACCACACCCCGCCCAATGGCGCACACGCCAACGCCATGATAGCCGATACCTCAAAGCGCGAACGGTACGCCTGCCAATCAAAGCGGACGCGCACCCCCTCCAGCGCATTCAGCAAGATAACGCCCAGCGCGAACGCGCCCGCTGTCGGTTTCGCCCACAGGGCCACGCCATAGATCACCCCGGCGATCACGGCATAGTGGCGCGGGCGTTCCCCGAACCATGCGCGGAAGAAAAACACCGCCGCTGCCGTCACCAGGAAGGCCAACGCGACTTCTAAATCGCCCATACGTGCCCAGTTGCCCACCGCCGGGTACAGCGCCCACAGCCCCGCCAGATACACCCCCGTGCGGCGGCTGACAAGGCGGTCGCCCAGGTTATACGCCGCCAGGACCGCGCCGATATGCAGCAGCGGAATCACCGCCCGCGCCGCAGAGTCGTTTACGGCGCGGGCGGCAAGCTGGCCAAACGTGAATTGCAGCGGCAAAAACTGCGGATAGTAGTCAATCTGCGGGGGGATAAACCCGGTCAGGAAGTACAGCCGCCCCTCATAACCATAGACCCACAGCGCATCATATGCCGTGAAGGGCCACCACGCCGTTACTATCCAACGAATCACAATGGCGCTCACAACCAGCGCAACAACCGCCCACTCATCGGCGGCGAGGGGCATACGCTTGGATTGGGCATCGGGTGAAGGGGTTGGAGCATACCGGGGTTTAGCGTGCCAAACCCCTACGGCCATCACGACTGAAAAGCCCGTCAGCACAGTCAACGCGCCAAACACAACGGGCAACGTCAGCAGTGGGCGGTTCCAACTGCCTAACGCCAGCATCACCGCTGTGAGCAGGCCCGGCCCCACTGCAAACGCAGTCATCAACACCAGCGGGCGGTTATGCCAGTCCGTGCGGGGGAGCAAGGTCAGCGCCAGCGGGATACCCAATCCCAGGTACACCCACAAAAACGCCGGGGTCGCCAGCAGCGTTGACCCAATCCAGTCGGGCATTAGTCTTGCGTCACGACGCGAGCGCCGCTGCCTGTGTACTGCCGTGAATTTCGTTTCGCGTCCCGAAGGTACAGGTTGACCACCCACAGCACGCCCAGACCCGCCGCCAGCCCTAACATGGGGAACACTGGAATGTAGTAGCGCTGCCAGCCGAGCGGCACTAGCAGCGTGACGTAAATTAGCAGCGCACCGCCCCAAAATGACAGCACCCACTGGGCGGGGCCAAACACAGGCATCGGTTTCAACCAACCCCACAGCACAGCATACCCCAAAACAACCAGCCCCAATAGCGGCACCCCTGTCCCCGGTAACGGGACGCCCATGAGGTTCGTCGCCTCGTAGTAGGCAATTTGCCCGCCAATATATTCAGCCCACTCCGGGGCCTCGTAGTATTGAGGTGGCCCACCGGCAAACACCAGTCGCCACAGGCCGCGCAGCCGCAGCCCCAGGCTGTCGTGATAGCTGTTGTCGAAACTGCTCACCTGGCCAGCCAGCACATCCATACGAATCTGTGCAGACATCACGGCACGTTCCACCGGGCCGTTCCAAAAGACTGGATTAACGGCCCAAAACGTCAATAAACTAATCGCCCCAGCCATGACCAACTGCCCCACGATCACCACAATCCGGTGACGCAGATAAAGCAGGGCATACAGCCCCACACTGCCCAGGGCCACCAGCACCACCATTACATTCGTGTACTTGGACGCAACCGCAAACCCGCAGCCCCCCCCCAGCACAACAGCCCACAGCCACGCAGGCAGCCCGCGCCGCGGCCCCTGTTCATGTGCCACCAGGGCGGCCAACAGTTGAATTGCAGCCAGCAGCACAAACAACTCAAAAAACATATGGGGGGCTTCTTTTGCACAGCGGCGACCGCTGAGCAGCACAACCGGATTCAGGCCAAAATATAGGCTGGCGATGTACGCGCTGACGCGCCCCTGAAGCCGCAAGCCAATCAGAAACAGCAGCAGCACCGCCCCGGCAGTGAACAATACCGCAGGAATACGTGCCACCAACAACAGTTCGTCGCCGGGATAGTACCCATTGGCTACATTGAATTCGTAGGTCTTCGCAAACCACCACGGTGCATTCAAATCGTTCGCGTTGAAGCCTGCGATGTGCCACGCTGCCCCGATAAAGTAGCGCATCAGCACTGCATCAGTAATGCGATAGCTTTGCTCAATGGGGTTTACCGGCGCATCACTGTACAGCAGCTTGCTGGCATCACGCTCAATAAAAGCATAGGCATAGTCCACGCTCATTGCCGTGTAGATGGACTCATCCCCATGAAAGGGGGCCACTGTGCGGCCCGCAACAACGTAAAGCATTAAAAAGCCAACCCACAACACATCCCAGGCGAAGCGGCCATCAGGGGGTGGTTTGGGTGGCATCATGAGCTTGTCGGGGGTCATGGTCGGGTTGGGGTGTGCTTCTGTTTACGGGCAGTTGGTTGATGAGTGTGACTGTGCCATGCGCGGCCAATAAGCACAGTCCTGGCACAGCGGGCAGATAGTAGCGCTGCCATTCGAGAGGTGTCAAGAGTAAGGTAAGGGCCACAGGCAGCAGCGCCCATGTTAGCAGCAGCCAGCCCTGTGCGCGAACTAACATCACAATCCCGGCAATCGTCAGCGCAGCGAAGACCTCCCCCGGCAAACGCAATCCTGCTAACCCCAAAGCCTCATAGCGTGCGATCTGGTCAGCGATGTACACATCCCAACCGCCGACCTCGTAGTACATCGGCCTGCCGACCAGCACCTGCCGCCAAAAGCCGCCCACCTGCTCACCTATTCCAGCATACTGGCCAAACACATCCGTCTGAATTTGCAGTAGGGTCGTCCGCAAACGCAAGATTTCCGTCGCTGTGCCTATTGGGTCAGCCCACCACGCCGGGTTCAGCAGCAAAAACACACCTGCTCCGGTGATGCCCGCCACGACCAGCGCCATCAAACGGCGCGGCTGTGATGCAGCCACCACAGTGATGGCGCATCCGATAAACACCGCCGCTACCGCAAACAGGTTCGTATGCTTGGCGGCCAGGGCGATCCCCGCCGCCGCACCGAGCAGCAACACAGGCCACACCTGCTTGGGCTGACGCACCCACAGCAACCCCGCCAGCAGTACCAGCAGCGACCCGAACAGCAAGCTGCCCTCCATCATGGCCCGCCTGCCGTTGACCAGCAGCACCGGGTTTGTGGCATAGAGCAAGCTGGCGGTGTACGCTGCCAGCCACCCACCACTGGCAATGCGCCCAACCGCAAACACAAGCACCACGCCTGCCGCCGTAAATAGTGCCGACGGCAATCGCGCCACGTTCAGCAGCGGTTGGCCGGGATGATGCCCGGTCCGCAGGTTGTAGTCGTAATCCGCGCCCCAATCCCACTGTTGGTTGATGTCATCAACCGTTAGCCCGGCAAGGTGCCACGCCAGCCCAATCGTGTATTTGTTCAACGTGCCATTGATAATCCGCAGGTCTTGTTCCTGGGGGCTGGCGGGGTCAGGTGTGAAGAGAATCGGCGTCAGGTCGCGCTGGATGAACTGGTATGCGTAGTCGCGGCTCATGTATATCTGCGTGGACTCGTCCCCGTGAAAGGGCACCCACCATGCGCCAGCGATAACATAAGTCATCAGCAGCGCCAACCAAAAACCATCCCAGACCGATTTGCGGCCTGGGATCGTCGGTAAATCACGATACATCAGCAAACGGCGCATCAGGTGATGGTCACCAAAACCTTGTTCTGTTCAACACTCTGGCCGATTTGCACACCAATGCGCTGAACCACCCCCCCACGCGGCGCTTTAAGTTCGTTCTGCATCTTCATGGATTCCAGAACGATAACGGTATCACCTTTGGCCACTTCCTGGCCTTCAGTGACAGGCACATCTACCACGAGGCCGGGCATAGGTGCCTTGATAGACACCTCACCCGATTCCGTAAAGCCTGCGCCGCGCCGGTTACCCAGCAGCAGCGCCCGCTCATCCAGCACCCCCACATCGTACAGGTGACCACCCATTTGCACTTCGTAGTCCCCCAGTTCACTCTCGTCTACCAGCACTTCATGCGATACTGTTTCCGCAATAATCGAAAACAGGGTGTCATTGAGGGGCACAAAGTTCACGTTGCGCTTCACACCGTTGACGAACACCTCGCCATCCGCGTTGATTTCAATGTCAAACGTTTTGTTGTTGACGGTCGTTTGATACTTCATCGGTTGATCCGTTCCCAACGGCTAAGCCACTTCCAGTTGCTGGCGTCACGCTTGGCCCGCTGCACCACCTGCCCGGCAAGCTGGCGTTGGCGATGTTCATAAAGCGTGGCAGCAATGGCAACGGTTTCCAGGTCTTTCTCGGTGGGGTCTTCTTCATACGTAGACATGCTGAAGCGTTCCTCCACGAACTTTGTGTCGAACTTGCCCGCCTGGAAGCTCACGCTTTCCAGCAAGTTCTGGTGAAACGGGATGTTGTGCTTTAGCCCCATGATGCTGTACTCAGCCAGGGCACGACGCATCCGCAGCATGGCCTCAGAGCGGCTGTCGCCGCTGCAAATGAGCTTGGCAATCATGCTGTCATAGTGCGGCGTGATCTCGTAGCCGCTGTACACGCCGCCATCCACACGCACGCCAGGGCCGTGTGGCGAGAGCAATGTTGTGATTGTGCCAATCGACGGGATGAAACCGTTGTAGGGGTCTTCCGCATTGATGCGACACTCAATCGCCCAGCCTTTGGGATCAAGCACGTTTTCAGTTGGCCCCATGCGCCGCCCGCGTGCGATGCGAATTTGCTCTTTCACGATGTCTACCCCGGTGACGATTTCTGTCACGGGGTGCTCTACCTGAATCCGGGTGTTCATCTCCAAAAAGTAGAAGTTTTTGTCCTTATCCACCAGCCACTCAATCGTGCCTGCGTTGCAGTAGTTCACGGCTTCAGCCGCTTTGACAGACATATTGCCCATATGCTCGCGCAGTTCGCGGTCCATAAATGGGCTAGGGGCTTCCTCTACCAGCTTTTGGTGGCGACGCTGGATGCTGCACTCGCGTTCGCCCAGGTGAACCGTGTTGCCGTGCATATCCGCCAGTATCTGGAATTCGATGTGGCGGCCCCCGACGATGAGTTTCTCGATGTAAACCGTCCCATCACCGAAAGCGGCTTCAGCTTCACGGTGTGCGTTCTCAAGCTGCTTGGGCAAGTCCTCCGGGTTGTGAACGGCCCGCATCCCCTTGCCACCGCCCCCCGCCGACGCTTTGACCATCAGCGGGAAGCCCACCACATTGTTGGCCGCCGCGATGATTTCTTCGTTGCTCAAGCCCGGTTCCGTGCCAGGGACGATAGGCACCCCGGCTTTTTTCACCGTCTCACGGGCAGTGAGCTTGTCGCCCATTGTGCGGATGGCGTAGGGCGCGGGGCCAATGAACACAATCCCTGCATCAGCTACGGCCTGCGCGAAATCGGCATTTTCTGCCAGGAACCCATAACCGGGATGGATGGCGTCAGCGTTAGTTTGTTTGGCTGCTTTTAGAATGTTGTCGATATTCAGGTAGCTTTCACGCGGGGCAGGCGGGCCGATGTTTACGGCTTCGTCAGCATAGCGCACATGCAGCCCGCGCCGATCTGCATCGGAGTAGACGGCTACAGTGGGGATGCCCAGGTCACGACATGCCCGGATGATCCGCACAGCGATTTCGCCCCGGTTTGCAATCAGAATTTTGTGGATCTTGGTTTGTGTCAGTTGTTGATCTGCCATATTAGCTCCTAAAGCGGGATGTTGCCGTGCTTCTTCGGCGGGTTGCTATCCCGCTTGTTTTGCAGCACGTTGAGGCCGTTAATCAGGCGGGCACGGGTTTCACGCGGTTCAATCACATCATCAATGAAGCCGCGCCCTGCTGCAATATACGGGTTCGCAAACTTACGCCGATAGTCTGCCACCAGTTCGGCCTTGCGCTCATCTGGATTTTCAGACTGGGCCAGTTCGCGCCGGAAGATAATACTCACGGCCCCTTCTGGCCCCATCACGGCAATCTCTGCCGATGGCCAGGCCAGGTTCAGGTCACCGCGAATGTGCTTGCTGCTCATCACGCAGTAGGCACCGCCGTAGGCTTTGCGCGTCGTCACGGTGAGTTTGGGCACCGTCGCTTCACAATAGGCGTACAGCAGCTTGGCCCCGGCCATGATAATGCCGTTGTGTTCCTGTTCGGTGCCGGGCATATAACCGGGCACGTCCACAAAGGTCACAATCGGGATGTTAAACGAATCGCAGAAGCGGATAAACCGCGCCGCCTTCTCACTCGCCTGGATGTCCAGCACGCCCGCCAGCACCATTGGCTGGTTAGCGATAATCCCCACACTATGGCCCCCCAACCGTGCGAAACCCACGACGATATTCTTGGCGTATTCCTGGTGCAGTTCGTAAAAGTGGCCGTGATCTACCACCCGGTCAATCACCTCTTTGATGTCATAAGGCTTGTTCGGCTCCGGCGGCACAATCTCGTCCAGTTCGGGGTCTGCCCGCAGCGAGTCATCCATGATGGCCCCCATCTTAGGGTCTTCCAGGTTGTTTTGCGGCAGGTAGCTGAGCAACTGGCGCACCAGCAGCAGCGTCTCGGTTTCATTTTCACCAACCACATGGCACACACCACTCTTGCTGGAGTGGACTTGTGCACCGCCCAGGTCTTCAAAGCTCACATCTTCATGCGTAACCGATTTCACCACGTCCGGGCCAGTGATAAACATGTGGCTGGTGTCTTTTACCATAAAGATGAAGTCTGTTAGGGCCGGGCTGTAAACTGCGCCGCCCGCGCACGGCCCCATAATCACACTGATTTGCGGAATGACACCACTGGCCATGGTGTTGGCCAGGAAGATTTCTGCATAACCGGCCAGGCTTTCCACCCCTTCCTGGATGCGGGCACCGCCGCTGTCGTTCAGGCCGATCATGGGAGCGCCTGTTTTCATGGCCATATTCATGATCTTGAGAATCTTCTCAGCATGAACTTCACTCAGGCTGCCGCCTAACACAGTAAAATCCTGGGAGTAAACGTACACCAATCGCCCGTCAACGGTGCCCCACCCGGTAATCACGCTATCACCGGGGAACTGCTTCTTGTCCATGTCGAACTCGCGGGCACGGTGCTGCACAAAGGCGTCAACCTCACGGAAGCTGCCTGGGTCTAGCAGAATGTCCAGCCGTTCACGGGCGGTACTGCGTCCACTGTCACGGTGCTTGCGGATGCGTTCTTCACCCCCGCCCGCGTGACTTTGGGCACGGCGGCGGCGCAGTTCCTCGAATTTGTCCTGCTGGGTGGTATGTGATGGGTTTGCATGTTCATTAATAGCCATTTTATTGTTCTCCATGTCTGTCCCCCCGCCGGACAGCGTGCCCAACGAGGTAAACCAGCGGAATAATTGCGATGAGCGCGGCGGTTATCAGCCGGAACGGGAGCCGCTGCCGAGCATAGTCTGCCTGGGCAAAGGCCACAGGCAGCAGGGTTTCAATAAGCACAAACCCGATAACCCATCCCGCACTGTAGACCAGTGCGTTAGGCCGCCCCCACCATAACAAAACCCCAACTACCCCAAAGAGCAACGCCCAAAGTAATGAGATCGACCCTAACAGTGTGACAGGGATAGCCAGTTGTGCGGCCAACGCGGGGGGCGTATTGAAGATACGAACCGCTGCGCCGATGTAGACGAGGGCAAGCAATAGAGCAGGTAGGGCCAGCCAGCGCAGGCAGCCCAAACGGTGTCGGTCGTGTTTCATATGGAGATTATAGCTTGTGTTAATCCCGCGTTCCACGTTTGTCCAATTCATCCAAAGCAGATGGCGCAAAACGGGGCACTGTCACCAGATGAGGCGCTCAATAGCCGCCATATCCAGGGCGCTTTCAACATGATCGGCCAATGCATCGAAGCGGGCATCCAGTGTGAGGTTTGCAGCAGCGCCTTCGCGCCAACCCAATGAGCGCAACCAGGCCCGCCGCAGGGCTGCATTCTCGAACAGGCCGTGCAGGTAACAGCCCCACACGCGCCCACCAGCACTAATGCCCGAACTCGTCTCGGCCAACCAGGGCGTGCCCCCACTGCTCTGTCCCATGTGAATCTCGTAGCCCCGCAAGGATTCGCCCTCAAGCCCCGCCAACCAGCCCACACCCGCTGTAATGCGCTCTTGCGTCTGCTGTGTGGATTTATCTCCGCCGAACACGGTTTGCACAGGCAGTATCCCTAAACCGGAGGCAAATTCAACAGGCGATTCAACGTGATTGGGGTCTCGCACCTGCTCACCCAGCATCTGATAGCCACCGCAGATACCCACAACCGACGTGTGGGCATCTGCAAGCGCCTGAATTTTCGCTGCAAGGCCCGTTTCTTGCAGCCAGGTTAGGTCTGCAATGGTGCTTTTTGTGCCCGGAATAATGACCGCGTGCGGGTTGCCCAGGTCAGCAGCGCGGCCCACGTAGCGCACAGCCACCCCCGCTTCCGCTTGCAGCGGGTCAAAGTCATCAAAGTTGGAAATACGCGGCAGCCGAATCACCGCAAGGTCAATGGCATCAGGCTGATGTGTGTTCGGGCGCGGTTCTTCAACCGCAACCGCGTCTTCTTCGGGGATCATGTGGTTGTGCATGTAGGGGACGACACCCAGCACCGGCACCCCGCCGCGTTCTTCAATCATGCCCACGCCATCCGTGAACAGCGTCGGGTCACCCCGGAACTTGTTCACGATCAAGCCGCGCACCAGCGCCCGTTCCGCGTCGTCCAGCAGCCACAGCGTGCCCAGCAACTGCGCGAAAATCCCGCCCCGGTCGATGTCCCCGGCCAGCAGCACCGGTGATTGAGCGTAGCGTGCCACCGCCATATTCACGATGTCGCCGCGCTTGAGGTTCAATTCAACCGGGCTGCCCGCCCCCTCAATGACGATGAGATCATGCTGCTGGCATAGCGTGTCCAGTGCTGCCGTGACATGCTGCCACAGCGTCCGCTTGCGCTCATAGTAGCTGCGGGCGCTGACAGTCGTCCACACCTGCCCGTTGACAATCACCTGGGAGCGGGCGTCTGCTTCCGGCTTGAGCAGGACGGGGTTCATCTGCACAGTGGGGGCAACCCCGGCGGCAAGGGCCTGTGTGTACTGCGCCCGCCCAATTTCGCCGCCATCCGCGCAAACGGCGGCGTTGTTGCTCATGTTCTGCGCTTTGAACGGAGCTACGCGCAGGCCGCGCCGTGCGAAGATGCGGCACAAAGCCGTCACCAACAGGCTTTTGCCCGCCGATGACATCGTGCCCTGCACCATGAGGGTTTTAGCGCTCACAGTACCTGCGCGAGTTCGTCGTAAAGCATCTGACGCGGCACAGCACCGCCTTCTGCCGGGGCGAACAAGACAATACCCTCACCGTCGCGCTGCACAACGAACGAGGCACCAACTCCCAGCGTTATTGACTGCACCGAAGCAAGCGCCTGACTGCCAATGGCGTCCCTGTTGATTTCCATCAGAACGCCGCCGAGTATTTCTAACACCATCCCGATAGTGTGTCGGGTCGCGTCGTCGGTGTCATCATCCAGCCCGACCATAAGTGCGAGTTTTATATCGGTAAGCGATGCCGAAATTTCCTCAGCGCGGCGGCGCAGCGCCATCCGCGTTGGGGCAGGCGTTCCGGGTGCAACGGGCACCGCCCCGAACGACAGCGCAACTGCTGCCACGCCTGCATTTTCAATTGTGATGGCCTCTACGTCACGCAGCGCCACGTAGCTTACGTCATATTTCGGGGGGTGGGTGCAGTCTGAGGTGTGAATCAGCATATGCTGCTCGTTACGCTCGGTGTCCAAATCCAGCAGCCAGCCGCGCATACTGCGCCCACTGCGTAGGTGAAAGACGGTGCAGGGGAGCTGAACCTGTTCACCGCTGTTGGCCTGCCTGCGCAGCACCATAAGCTGGCCCAGAACTGTTTCAATCGACCGGGCCGGGAACTTCGCCAGCGCCATTTCGTACTCGTTCATAGATTATTTTCGAGGTATTCCTGTACTTCGTTGCTGGAGATACGCCCATCCCAATTCTCGTTGCCCAAAGCTGCCTGTAAGCGGAACGCGCCATCCTCGACGCTGATGGCCTTCTCGCCCACATCCTGTACATTCACGATGACCACGCGCTTTACAGCCTCAGCCACGGCCTGCTTGCCCACACTGTCCCGCGTGACGGCCTCAATCCCATTCCACACCTGGTTCATGAACCCATCCAGGCCGTACAGGGCCTCAATATCTTCCTCGAATGTTGTCCAATCCACATCAAAGTGAGCGTCCGTGCCCAAACGCTCCTGCAACTGTTGGTTATAGCCCGGTACATTCTCTTCTTGAATTCGTGCAATGTGTTGCTTTTCCTTCAGGCCCATCTCAACACTCCTCATGTTCACTGAATGGCAAAGATAAGACACTCATCATTTTAGCATCAAATTACTGTGGGTTGCCCCACAAAATTACGCTTCACGTTGCACTGCTCGCACGGCTTGCAACAGTCGGGCGTTTTCGCCTGGGGTGCGTGTGGCAATGCGGATGCACTCTGGCAGGCCAAACGACGTGCAATCCCGCACCATAACTTTGTGGCGCAGTAGTGCTGCCCGGAACGCCGCCCCATCGCCCACATTGACGAGAAAGTAATTCACAGCAGACGGCTGCACGTCGAATCCCAGCGCCACCAAATCGCGGCGTAGCTGTGCCGTCGCCGCCCGCAGCCGCGCCAGCGATGCCTCAACCACGTCATCAGCATCTAGTGCGGCTAACCCCGCCGCCTGGGCCAGCGCATTGACGTTCCAGGCCGGGCGGGTGGCCGCCAC
>DAOTTY010000137.1:0-6779 GCA_034437575.1 Anaerolineae bacterium
TGCGGTTCGCTGCCAGCAGCGCCAACGCCCCAAAGACACAGCTTTGCTCACCAGGTCATAGGTAAAGGCCAGTTCGTTGTACAACAGCCTGAACCCGAACCTGACCAACCGCCACCACCACTCACGCATCACAACGCCCCCAACGCCTGCAAAATTGCGTCAGGTCGGTCAGTAATCAGGCCATCCACACCCAGGTCTTGCAGCCGCTTCGCCTCATCTTCCTCGTTGACTGTCCACACGTTGACGCGGCGATTATGACGCCGGGCCTTTTGCACGGTTTCAGCGTCCATTGCGCTGGCCTGGGGATGCTCCGCATGATACGTAATGCCCCTTAGTGCCCAGCGTAAATACCAGGGCGAACGACCCAGATATAGATACCCTGTTGCGATGTCCGGGGCGGTTTTATGCAGCAGCCGCAGCACCAGCGGATTAAACGACGACACCAGCACCCGTTCCTGCATCCCATGCTCGCGGATGACCTGCAAGGTTTGCCACACGATGTTCTTGTTATCCAGCACAACGGATTTGATTTCCACGTTAACAAACGTCTGCCCGCCGACGGCCTCAAAGACCTCGCCCAGCGTCGGAATGCGCTGCCCGGCATACGATTCGTCAAACCAACCACCCGCATCCAATTCCTTGAGCGCAACGAGAGGCGTGCTGCCAACCGTTCCCTTGCCGTCTGTGGTGTGATCCAACTCGAAATCGTGTATCACCACTGGCACATCATCCTGCGACAGCCACACATCCAGTTCGATGCCATCTGCGCCCTGCTCAACTGCGAGCGCAAACGCCGCCAGCGTATTCATCGGGGCATAGGCCATCGCGCCCCGGTGGGCAAATACCAGCGGGCGGCCCACGTTGTAGAAATGATCCAGGTATGCCGCCATGCAAACCCGCTCAGGATTTGTTGTAAACGCGCCGTGCGATCTGAATCTCGTTACCTTCCAGGCGCACGTCGAACTGAATCACTGGCATAATGGCGGGCGGGTCCAGGGCTTCACCTGTTTTAAAGTCGAAGCGAGAGCCGTGCTTAGGGCACTTAACGGTGCAGGCTTCCAGGTTGATCTCACCATCGCTCAGGTTCACATCTGCATGAGAGCAGCGGTCTTCTATAGCGTAGTATTCACCGTCCACGTTGAACAGCAGCACCCAGTAGCGCCCATATTCCACCAGCAGCACTTCACCCGAGTTAATATCATCCGTCACTGCGACTGTTTCAAAAGCCATGTTTACTCGTCCTCAGTGTCACAAAACAAAATATGGAGGTGCCGCGCTGTGCGACCCTCCACAAGCATAGCCATTATTGCTGGGCCAAACTAACCCAGAATCTTCGCTTCGACCGACTGTTCCAGGCGCTCAACCACACGCTCAAACGGCATCCGCTGGAGCAACTCGTCAAAGAAGCCCTCAATCAGCATCAACTCTGCCTGATTGCGCGGGATACCCCGGCTCATCAGGTAGTGAACCGGCTCTTCTTCCAGCGCACCAAACGTCGCCGCATGAGAGCAGACCACGTCATCCGCTTCAATTTCCAACCCTGGAATGCCATCCATACGCACGGTGTGATCCAAAATCAGGTTGCGGCTGGCCTGGAAGCCGTCGATCTTCTGCATCTGCGGCAGCGACTTAATCATACCCTGCCACACCGTCCGGGCGAAGTCTTTGCCAGCGCCTTTGAACAACAGGTCGCTGTTGGTCATGGGGGCGTTGTGGTTCTGCTGTGTGTCCAGGTCAAAAAGTTGATCTTTGTCCGCAAAGAAGAAGCCTGACACGCGGCCATTCGCGCCCTTACCGTCCAGTTCCAGCTCAATAAACGCTTTGGTGAGCTGAGTGCCCAACACGCCGATAATCCAGTCTAAGCTACCCTGAGCGCCCACACGCGCCCGCTGGTGACTGAACTCATACGTCTGACGGTTCCAGTCTTGTAGCGCGACATAGCGCAGGTTGGCCGCATCCGCGACGAGCAGTTCCGTCGCGCCAATGTAGGCTGAGTGGGCCGTGCCCGGTGCCGAACGGTAGTCCACTACGATGGTTGCCTGGGCGTTTTCTTCCATCACCACTAGCGAGTGCCCCATCTGGCCGCCGTCATGCGTGTTATACACCACAACATGCATCGGCACTTCCGCAGCGACGCTGCGCGGCACATAGACGAACCAGCCTAAGTTCCACAGCGCACCGTGCAGCGCCGCGAACTTGCCATCAGTCGGTAGTACGGCTTTCGTCATCAGGTTCGCTTTGACGAGGTCCGCGTCTTCTTTAGCAGCCGTCAGCAAGTCCTTGAAGATCACACCCTTGCTGGTCAGTTCTTCCGGTACATCCAGATGCACCAGCTTACCATCTACAAACACCATGAGTGCGCCCGCCGCCTCACTCACAAGCGGTTCCAAATTCTCTGCCGGGACGACATCTATACTTGCCCCGTTCGGCGTGACCTGTTGGCTCGCTTGATCCCACTTGATATGACGGTAATCTGTGCGACGCCATGCCTCGTCATTCAGTGTGGGCATGGGCAGGCTCTCGTAAACATCCCATGACGACAGGCGCGACTGCGCCAACCAGTCGGGTTCGTTGTTCGCGCTGCTAAGCGCCTCCACATCAGCGCGAGTGTAAACTGGCGCATCAACACGTTCAGAGCGTCGTCTGACAACAACCACGATTCACTCTCCTTTGTTCTGTCAGTTGGTTAGATGAAAAATCGGGACGACCTGACAGGCCGCCCCGGTGAAGTTTGAGGATTGCGCGTTTAGCCGATGGAGCCTTCAAGCTGAATCTGGATCAGCCGATTCATTTCCATTGCGTATTCCATCGGAAGTTCCTTCACGAGCGGTTCCAGGAAGCCGTTTACGATCATAGCGTTGGCTTCAGCTTCGCTCAGGCCGCGGCTCATGGCATAAAACAACTGCTCCTCGCCCACCTTACTGACCGATGCCTCGTGCCCCATCGTGATGTTCTTGGCGTCAATCTCGATGTAGGGGTACGTGTCAGAACGGCTGTGTTCGTCCAGCAGCAGCGCGTCACACACCACGTTGCTCTTGCAGTTGTCAGCACCCTCTACGATCTTCAGCAGACCGCGATAGCTACCGCGCCCGCCGTCCTTACCAATAGACTTGGAGATAATCTGGCTGGTGGTATTGGGTGCCAGGTGCGTGATCTTAGCGCCTGCGTCCTGATGCTGGCCCTTGCCTGCGAACGCAATGGACAGCACTTCACCGTGTGCGCCCTCTTCCATCAGCAGCACTGCCGGGTACTTCATCGTTAGCTTGGAACCCAGGTTGCCGTCAACCCACTCCATCGTGGCATTCTTGTAGGCAGCAGCACGCTTAGTCACAAGGTTATACACGTTGTTAGACCAGTTCTGGATGGTCGTGTAGCGGCAGCGGCCCCCTTCCCTCACAACGATTTCTACAACGGCGCTGTGCAGGCTGTCGCGGCTGTACGTCGGGGCGGTGCAGCCCTCTACATAGTGAACGTAAGCGCCTTCATCAACAATGATGATTGTGCGCTCAAACTGGCCCATGCTCTCCGTGTTAATGCGGAAGTAAGCCTGAAGCGGCATCTCAACGTGTACGCCTGGCGGCACGTAGATGAAAGAACCGCCCGACCACACAGCCGTGTTCAGTGCTGCAAACTTGTTGTCATCCGACGGAATGATCGTGCCGAAAACCTCTCTTACAAGCTCCGGGTGATCGCGCAGCGCGGAGTCCATGTCAGTGAACAACACGCCCTTGTCTTCCAGGTCTTTACGGATGCTGTGATAAACCACCTCAGATTCGTACTGGGCGCTCACGCCCTGCAAGAACTTCGCTTCTGCCTCCGGGATACCCAGACGGTCGAAGGTTTCCTTGACTTCGCTCGACACATCATCCCAGGTGCGTCCCTGCTGGTCAGATGCACGCACGAAGTAGTGAATGTCGGCATAGTCGATCTCGTCTAGCATGCCGCCACCCCCCCACTGCGGGGTCGGCTTATCCTCGAAGATGTGGTAAGCCTCAACCCGAATGTCAGTCATCCACTGCGGTTCGCTCTTCATCCGGCTGATGGTGCGAACCATTTCTTCGGTGAGGCCCTTCTCGCTCTTGAACGAGTAGTTTTCCGGCATGTGGAAGCCATACTGCTCGTCATAGGCTCCGCGCACGTCGTATAACTTAGACTCGTCTTCGCTAAGTGCCTTGTCGCTCGGAATGTATTCCTGAACCATGTGTTTTCTCCTTAAATGGAACTGTGTTATTGAAAATAATAGACGTGTTCAGCTTCAGTTAGCTTACTCAACAACGGGGGCGTGTTTATCGCGCACCCAGTCGTAACCCTCGTCTTCGAGGCGAAGGGCAAGCTCAGAACCAGCGCTTTCCACGATACGACCATCAAAAATAATGTGGACGTGATCTGGCTTGATATAGTCCAGAATGCGCTGGTAATGTGTAATCACCAGTACGCCCAGGTCTGGGCCAACCAACTTGTTGACACCCTCAGCCACCGTTCGCAGCGCATCAATATCCAAACCGGAGTCCGTTTCGTCGAGAATAGCGAAACGCGGTTCCAGCACAGCCATTTGCAGCACCTCAGCCCGCTTCTTTTCACCCCCGCTAAAGCCCTCGTTCAAGTAGCGGCCTGCAAACTTGTGGTCAATGCCCAGGTAATCCATCTTTTCGATCATCAGGCGGCGGAACTTGGGAATCGAGATTCCCTTACTTTCCGGGTCTTCTGACTTCACACGCGCATTGATCGCCTGGCGCAAGAAGTTTGCCAGCGTCACGCCGGAGATAGAAATTGGGTACTGGAAAGCCAGGAAAACACCCGCACGGCTGCGCTCGTCGGGTTCCATTTCCAGCAGGTCTTCACCCCCGTAAAGCACTTCGCCTTCTGTGACTTTGTAGGCAGGGTTGCCAGCAAGCACATTAGCCAGTGTACTCTTGCCAGAGCCATTCGGCCCCATCAGGGCATGAACTTCGCCCTGGTTGATGGTCAGGTTCACACCGCGAAGAATGAGAGTATCGGGCTGTTCTTCAACGACGGCATGTAGATTCTTGATTTCGATCTTCGCACCCATTGCGGGGGAATCCTCCTCGATGGTTAATCGGTGTTAAGTTTCGTGTGTACCCTACTGCACTGAATTGATTACAGTGTAACAGTGGAGTACCAGCGTGTCAATATTGATGATGACTATCATAAAAATTGACGCCTAAGTGATGGTATGCTACCATTGCATTGAGGTTAACGGCTTAATAACAGGTTAAAGACCATGACTGAAAATATTCAAGTATCAGAAGAAGGGCTGTACGAAGCTCTGCGTGCAGTCATCGACCCAGAAATTGGCATGAACATCATCGAATTGGGGCTTGTGCGTGATGTGGAAATCGAAGACGACAAGGGGCACGTCATCATGATTATGACCACGCCTTTTTGCCCCTATGCCCCCCAGCTTCTTGAGCAAACGCGCCGCACCGCTCAGGATTACCTGAGCCGCCCGACGACAATCGAGATGGGCTTGGAAATGTGGGACCCGTCCATGATGGAGGGCGGGGCCGCCGACGACTGGGGCCTGTTCTAGGGCACAGCATGTTTAAGGTGGGCGCAGCCTCGCACCCACCCTACCCATTCATCACTGGCCGCGATTGGGTCGGTTATTCTGAATAAACAGCTTCGGATCAAAGTAATTTTTCAAAATATCTGCCGTGGCGCTGTTAACCCACGTTTGATACTCCGCGTTGGTCATCGTAGAAACCGTCTTGCCGTCCATGTAGCGTCCGGCGGGCCAATCTTCCACGTTACGCTCCATGGTCGATGCGGGCATCACATCAACGTGAAGATGCGGCACCCAGTTTGGCGTGCCGCCCAGCGTCCCAATCACCTCCCCACGCCCCACACGATCCCCGACCTTCACATCCACACGAATCATGTGGGCGTAGCGGCTGGCGACACGCCGCCCATCACGAATATAGGGGTCATGCTGAATCACAACCAGGTTACCCCACGACGGGCGAAAGTTGGAAAAGACGACAATGCCACTTGCAATCGAGTAGATTTCCTGGCCCACGTCATCGTATGCGCCGCTGCCCCAATTCAAGTCTGCCCCGGTGTGAACGGACGTGTAACGCCCCAGGTAGCTGCTGAACAGGTATGGCTCAGCATACGGTGAGGCATCGCGCCAGCCGACCGGCCAAACCCGTTTCTCAGTGCGATCCCCGGAATTGCGCTGATTGCCTACAGGTGAGTCGAACCCATCACAGTAAACCACGCCGTCTTTGATTATCATGCCGTTTTCGGTTGCGTTGGGTACATCACCGTCAGGGTCTAATGTAACGGCCCGCCGCCAGCGAATCGCGTCAAACGTGATGTAGCGACTCTGTTCACCCGTCGCGTTATTGAGGAACACACGCCCCGCATTAGGCAGGTTGCTATCGAAGTCAAACACACCCAGCCGATGCCAGCCATCAGTGTTATTGCTCTGATTAACGGATACCAGCACTTCCTCATCTTCGCCCCGAACGCCGTACACCCGATAGCGGGCATTGTTCGTTGTGCTAAACGGCTTGTGTATGTATACATCTATTGCATACTCGCCGGAAATTTCCACTTTCGGTGTCCACATCGCCCACACACTGCTTTGGCGCGGTTCCGTTTGCGTATAGTAGACCTGCCAACCCATACGCTGCACATACGCCCGAAACTGTTCGTCGGTGGTATAGGTTCCGCGTGCAAAGTCAGCGTCCCCCGGCGTGATGAGTATCTCATCCACCAGCGTCTCATCACCGTCAGGGGGTGAGTTGCCGCCGCCA
>DAOTTY010000138.1:0-7094 GCA_034437575.1 Anaerolineae bacterium
TCATTGCCATCAACGCAGCCAGCCCTTATGATAATACTCTCAATTTATCAACATACGACGAGGAATTGACGATGGCGGAAGCCGTACCAGAGCGCCAAACAGGTGCCGAAAATGTGGTCTGGGATTTGTCGGTATTTTATGACAGCGCCGACGACCCACGTATTGACGCGGACATGCAGTCCCTCGAAGCCGACACCGCCGCCTTTGCCGAGCGTTACCGGGGCAAGGTGGCCACCCTCAGCGCGGCTGAACTGGCCAAAGCGATGGCCGAGCGCGAACAACTTACCGACCGGCTGATTCGCATTGGCGCGTTTGCCCAGTTGCAATATGCCATTGACAGCAGTGACCCGCAGTTGGGTGCGTTCGTGCAAAAAACGACCCAGTTCAGCGCCCAGCTTCAGCAGCAGCTTGTCTTCTTCGATTTGGAGTGGCAGGAAGCCGACGCCGCCCACGTCGAGGCGGTACTGGCCGACCCCGCTATCGAGAAGTACCACCACCAGCTTGAAGCCGAACTTCGCTACAAGCCGTTTACGCTCAGTGAGCCGGAAGAACAGCTGATGATCGCGCTGGACGTGAGCGGGCGCAGCGCCTGGACGCGCTTCTTCACCCAGTTGACCGGGGCCATGCGCTACGATTGGCAGGGTGAGCAGGTCACGCAGTCGGAAATCCTGGTGAAGCTGTACGACACCGACCGCGACGTTCGCAGCGCCGCTGCCGAATCGGTGACGGCGGGCTTGCAGGAAAAAAGCATGGAACTGACGTACATCTTCAATGTGCTGGCCAGTGACAAGGCCATCAAGGACAAGGCACGCAGCTACCCGACCTGGGTGACATCGCGCAATATGGCCAACAAAGCCCCGGATGAAGTGGTTAACGCGCTGGTGGAGACGGTCACGGCCAACTATGATCTCGTCGCCCGTCACTACACGCTCAAGCGCAAGCTGCTGGGCTACGATGAACTGTACGACTATGACCGCTATGCCCCGCTTCAACTGACGGACGCAGCCGGGGGCAAAACCTACCAGTGGGACGAAGCCCGCAACATTGTGCTAACCGCCTTTGAGGCGTTCAGCCCGCGCCTGTCGGAAGTGGCCGGTTACTTCTTCGAGCAAAACTGGATTCACGCGCCGGTGCTGCCCAACAAGCGCGGCGGTGCGTTCGCTGCGCCCACCACCCCGTCCGCGAACCCGTTCGTGATGGTCAACTTTTTGGGCAAGCAGCGCGATGTATCGACATTGGCGCACGAACTCGGTCACGGCGTACACCAGTACCTCGCCGCGCAAAACCAGGGCCTATTCGGGGCAGATACGCCCCTAACCACGTCCGAGATGGCGTCTGTATTCGGGGAGATGCTCGTGTTCAGCGATTTGATGGAACGCGAGAACGACAAGGCCGCGCAGCTTGCCATGCTGGTCGAAAAGATCGAAGACACGTTCGCCACCGTCTTCCGGCAGACGAGCATGAACCGCTTTGAAGACGCCATGCACACTGCCTATCGCAGTGAGGGCGAACTGCCCACCGAGCGCCTGAGTGACCTGTGGCTGGCAACCCAAAACGATATGTTCAAGGGCAGCGTTACCATAACCGACAACTACGGCCTGTGGTGGAGCTACATCCCGCACTTTTTGCATGTGCCCGGCTATGTGTATGCCTATGCCTTTGGCGAACTGCTGGTGCTGGCCCTGTACGAGCTTTACAAAGAGCAGGGCGCGGACTTCGTGCCCAGGTACATCGACGTGCTGAGCATGGGCGGCAACGACTACCCGGACAGGATTCTAGCCAGCGCCGGGGTAAACCTGAACGACCCCGGATTCTGGAATAAGGGGGTGGAAGTGGTGGAGCGGCTTATTGAGCAGGAAGAAGCGCTGGCGAAGGAACTCTACCCGGAGACGTTCGCTTAATCTGGCGTCGTTGTTCACCTATTTGTGACAATGCGTGGGGCGGCGTAGCGCTGCTACGCCCAGGGCACAGCACACTGTGCCCCCACCCACATAGATAGCGCGAAACTAACCGCCGATCTTCTGCTTCATGCGCTTGGTTTCGCGCTGCCGGATTTGCGTATCCAGGATGCGCTTGCGAATGCGTAGGCTGGTCGGCGTGACTTCGAGCAGTTCGTCGTCGGCCAGGAACTCCACGTAATCGTCCAGGCTCATGCGGCGCGGCGGCGCGAGGCCATCGTCGTCTTCCTTCGGTTTGCCCCGGTGATTGGTGACGTGCTTGGCCTTGCATACGTTCACAGACAGGTCCTCTGGCCGGATGTGTTCACCCACAACCATGCCCTCGTATACTTCATCGCCCGGCCCCACGAAGAACACCCCGCGCTGCTGCACATTCTGGATAGCGTAGGTGGTCGCGGGACCCATCTCCATCGCCACCAATGACCCAAAACGACGCCCCGGCACCGCCCCGGCAAGGGGCTGATAGCTGTGAAATATACTGCTCACCTGCCCCATGCCAGATGTTGCCCGCATAAAGTGGCTTTGGAAACCGAGCAGGCCGCGTGTGGGCACCAGATAGTCCATGAAGGTGGTGCCGTTGGCCGTCCGCATGTTTTGCATCTGCCCGCGCCGCTCACCCAGCAGCTCCATGATGGTGCCGCCCATGCTGTCAGCCACTTCAATTTCGACCTCTTCGACGGGTTCCAGCGTTTTGCCGTCGTCATTGGTGATGAAAATCACCTCTGGCTTGCTCACCTCAAACTCGTAGCCCTCGCGGCGCATCGTCTCAATCAGGATGCCCAGGTGAAGCTCGCCGCGCCCGCTCACCGTAAACTTCTCCGGGCTTTCGCCGTCCTCCACACGCAGCGCGACGTTGTGGCGCGTCTCGTTGAACAGGCGCTCACGCAGCCGCCGCGATGTACCCCAGCCTGTTTTGCCCTCACGCCCAGAAAACGGCGATGTGTTCACGCCAAAGGTCATCCGCACGGTGGGTTCTTCCACACGGATAGCGGGCAGTGGCTCGGTGACTGCCGGGCTGGCAATCGTGTCGCTGATGTTAATGTCTGTAAAGCCGCCCACCGCCACGATGTCCCCCGCGATGGCGGTTTCGGCTTCTTCGCGGCCCAGGTTATGAAATGTGAACAGGTACTCCATGCGCCCGGTGATGCGCTCGCCGCCCGGCGTCAGGCGCACCAGCGGCATCCCCTGCTTCATCGTACCGGAGCGCACACGCCCAATCGCCAACTGCCCCTTGTACTGGTCATACTCCAGCGTGGTGACGAGCATACTGGCCGGGTCGTCCGGGCTGACGGTGGGCGGCGGCACTTCCCGCAGGATCATGTCGAACAGCGGGTGCAGGTCATCTGCCAGGCTGTCCGGGTCGTCACCGGCCCGCCCGTGCAGGCCAATCGCATAGATCACCGGGAAGTCGGCCTGGTGGTCGTCGGCACCCAGTTCGATGAACAGGTCGAACGTTTCGTTCAGCACTTCTTCAATGCGGGCGTTGGGCCGGTCGATTTTGTTAATCACCACTGGCAACCGCAGGCCCAGTTCCAGCGCCTTTCGCAGCACAAAGCGCGTTTGCGGCATTGGCCCCTCCACGCTGTCGATGAGCAGCAGCGCCCCGTCCACCATGTTCAGCACGCGCTCCACCTCACCGCCGAAGTCGGCGTGGCCGGGGGTGTCTACGATGTTGATTTTCACACCGTTGTAGGTGATGGCTGTGTTCTTGGAAAGGATCGTGATGCCACGTTCGCGCTCCAGGTCGTTAGAATCTAGCACGCGGTCTTCGACTTCCGCGCCCTCGCGAAACACCTTCGCCTGTTTGAGCATCCCGTCTACAAGGGTCGTCTTGCCGTGATCGACGTGAGCGATAATCGCCACGTTACGAATGTTGTTTTGTGTTTGTGTCATTGTCAGGGTGTCGTCCTGTTATGTGGTCGTTTTCATCAAAACGATAACATTATAACCGCTGCACGTTAAGGTTTGTGGTGTATCAGGTGGGTGCGGCTGCACAAAACCAAAGCGCCCGGTCCTATTTTGGGGACTGGGCGCTGCTGTGGTTGTGATGGGGATTAAAAAACTACTTGCAACAACACTTTATTTGATTGATAGCAAGCATACAACTTTTTTACCGAGTTTAAAGTGCTGCTCAGGCTGCGGTGCTGCTTTTCACCCACATGGGTAATGTGTGGATACGAGTACAAAACAGCTTGATATGCACCGCGTCATGTCCGCTCTCGCCCGGCAAACGGTGCTGTTGCAGAACATCACCTGACCGGGAAGGTTAGTGGGGTTGGGCTGGTACAATTCCGCGCACCGCATCAGCGATGCGCTGTGCGGTTGGAATAGCAGCATCTTCTAAGGGGGGGCTGTATGGAATAAGCGACCCACCCAGGTTGACCCGCTTGATGGGTGCTTCCAGGTAGTAGATGGCTTCATCAGCGGCGAGGGAAACAATATCGCCGCCCCACCCCCCGGAGTGCGGGTTTTCTTCTACGATGACCAGCCGGTTTGTCTTCTGGATCGAGTTGAAGATCGTCGCTGTATCGAGGGGGGCCATGCACCGTAGATCAATCACCTCACATGAAATGCCCTCGGCAGCGAGCGTGTCTGCCGCTTCCAGTGAGCGATGGGTCATTACTTGAACGGCAACAATCGTCACGTCAGTACCTTCACGCACCACCTTTGCTTCACCTAGCGCCATGGGGCCGAGGTCATCGGGCACATCGCCTTTCAGGTTGTACAGGGCCTTATGCTCCAGCACGTAAACCGGGTTGTCCTCGCGGATGGCACCGCGCAGCAGGCCATAGGCATCAACAGGGGTTGACGGCACGACAACCTTGATACCCGGAAAGTTCATCAGCCATGATTCTGCACACTGCGAGTGCTGCGTCCCGAAGCCAGCCCCGCCGCCCTGGGCAGACCGGATGGTAAGGGGCACCTTAAACTGCCCGCCGCTCATGTAGCGGTACTTGGCCACCTGATTGACAATCTGGTCCATCGCAACGGGGATGAAATCCGCAAACATGAGTTCTGCCACCGGTCGCAGCCCGGTGATGGCGGCCCCAAGCGCTGTGCCAACAATGGCTTGCTCGCTAATTGGCGTATCGCGTACCCGAACTGGCCCAAATTCCTCCCACAGCCCCGGCGTGACTTTGAAGGCCCCACCCGCCTCAGCGACATCCTCGCCAAAAAACACAACATCCGGGTCGCTGCGCAGTTCGTCGGCCAGCGCCTTTTTAACGGCTTCGCGGTAGGTCATTTCAGTCATGGTCATCAGGCCCCTTCAAAATAGATGTCGGTTGTTAATTCGTCCAGCGTGGGGAACGGCTCTGCCTTGGCCCACTCAATTGCCGTATGGACTTCGCGCTCAATGGCGTCTTGAAGTTCGGCGTATTCCGTTTCATCAAGCTGGCCAGCGGCCACCATACGTTCTTTGAGGATGACAATCGGGTCGCGCTTCATCCATGCCTCAAGCTCGCCTTCTGGCCGGTAGGGGCCGGTGTCTGTACGCGAGTGCCCGCGAAAGCGATAGGTTTTGAACTCGATAAAGGTTGGCCCGTCGCCCGCCCGTGCGCGGTCAGCGGCGGTGCTGACCGCAGCATGAACCGCCTCAACGTCCTGCCCGTCGATGATTTCACCCGGCATACCATAAGCAGCCGCACGCATGGCAAGGTCTGCGACCGGGGTGCTTTTGTGCAGCGGCGTGTACTCGCCATACTGGTTGTTCTCGCACAAAAACAGCACAGGCAGCTTCCAGATAGCCGCCATATTCATCGACTCATGAAAAGCCCCGATATTGGTGGCACCATCCCCGAAGAACGTGCCCGCGACATTGCCCGTCTGCTTGATTTGGGATGTAAAAGCCGCCCCTAACGCAATCGGAATTTGACCGCCGACGATGGCATTGGCCCCTAACAATCCCAGAGAGGCATCTGTCATGTGCATGGAGCCGCCCTTGCCCTTGCAAGCGCCGCTGGCCCGCCCCAGCATTTCGGCCATCAACGCCTTGACAGACATGCCCAGGGCCAGCGCGTGATGATGACCCCGATAGGTGCAGGTAACAGTGTCGCCGGGGCGCAGCGCAGCAGCCGTACCGACGGCGCAAGCCTCCTGCCCAACAGCCAGGTGAGTGGTGCCCCGAACGAGGTTCGCCAGGAAAAGCCCCTGAATGGCTTCCTCTGCCTGACGAATTTGTATCATGCTTTGCAGGGCTTTGCGCCGTGTCGTCACGGGTAGGGCGGGTGTTGTTGTTGTCATGAATAAGCTCTCTTCGATTAACGGGTAAAGTGATCGAGGGCGGCCTGATAGGCTGCCATAAAGCGCCCCAGATGCATCCCATCTACAACGCGATGATCCCCGCTCAGCGTCATGTGGACGGTGTGCCGGGCGTGGAAGCCACCATTCATCACCACCGGGCGCTGTTTGACGGTTCCTACGGCCAGAATGCCGACCTGGGGCGGGTTGATAATCGCTGTAAAGTGCTTAACCTGGGGAATGATACCCAGATTGCTAATTGTAAATGTGCCGCCACGCAGTTCTTCCGGGAGCAGTTTGCCCGCCCGCGTGCGCTTTACAAGGTCTCGCGTGTGTTCTGCTAACCCGCTGAGCGAATAGTGGTCGGCTTTGTGAAGCACGGGCGTCATCAGGCCAGCGTCTAGCGCAACAGCAATGGCCAGATTGATATTGTCGTGGGTGTAGACCGTGTCTGCCTCAAACGTTGCATTAAGTTCGGGAACCTCAAGGAGTGCCTGCACCGTCAGGTATTGAAGCAGGTCATTGACTTTGGCCTTACGCTCGGTCAGTTGGTCGAGCGCGTCTGTCAGGTCGAACTCACCTGTGACGTAAAAATGCGGTGCCTGCTGTTTACTTGCCACCAGTCGCCGTCCGATGGTCTGTCGCATTCGGCTAAGCGGTGTGGCGCTGGCGTCGTCACGGTTGGCGGTGGGTTGTTTTGATGCTGCTGGGGCCGGTGCGGTCAACGGCCCAGGGGTTGGCGGGCGGTGCGCGTCGAGGTCTGCGAACGTAATGGGCCGTCCGAAGATGCCCAGGTCGGTCAGGTTGATGCCTGCTTCATGCGCGGCCTTGCGGACCTTGGGTAACGCCATCGGGATGTTGTTTGCGCCGTTGGTTGCCCGGCCCGCGAGATGGGCT
>DAOTTY010000139.1:0-1874 GCA_034437575.1 Anaerolineae bacterium
CTGTGATGCGCCCTCGGTCGGGGCATAGTGCGATCCGTCGTGTGGGGGTGGGCAATGGATAACAAGCGGTGTGTGTGCTGTGGTGCTCCTCTCGATTGGGAGCGTAGGCTAGCACGCTGTGGCTCTGGTGACTCGACGGCGTGGGCTGGCTGGGAGCGTCGGACGTTCTCAGCGTTCGGTGTCGGGTCTGTATCCGCTATACCGGCGGGTGTGGAGTGGGAGCGACGGCGGCCAGTGCGTTCAGCGGCTGTGGAGTCTGACGTGGTGACTCCAGTGTTGCAATCTGCTATCTCTGGACTGGTGATCGGTGTGGTGGCCAGTGTGGTGGCTGTGGTGGCCAGTGTGCCGCGGCCGGTGTTGATCGGTGTCGGGGCAGGCTCTGGTGTGTTGGCCGTGACCTGGGGGGTGCTGCTGGGAGAGCATAGGCGGCTCCTCTGGGAGGTGGAGAGGATCATAGGCGCGGATGTTGACGGTGACGGGGTGGCCGGTGATCCGGTGACGGTCGAGTCGGATTTGCAACCACAGGTTACACGAGTAGAGGTAGACGAGCGACACAACGGGAGTCGGCGGATCCGTTATGTTGACGTGCCGTTGTCGGATCGGGAATTGGAGCGATTGGCGCGGGCCGTGCTGGAGCGACGGGAGAGGTTTTCGCGGCGCGGGCTGTCTGATTTGTTGTCTCAATCGCAGTACAGCGCGGTTTACAGCGCAATGCTTGACGGCGGTCTTTTGTTTGATACTGGCAATGGCAACGAATTGACGGCGGCCGGTCGTGCGTTTTTACGGCAATATTTGGCTGGTTAGTGGTGGTGGTTGGTGGTGGTTGGTTGACGGGGGCCGGTTAAACCGGTCAACCACTCGAGTCGGGGTAGGGCGGCCGGTTATTTATGCGCAAGGGGGTACACAATGCAGATCAATAGCGAGCAAGGGCGGGTAGTGAAGTTGTCGAATCCGTTGCCCTGTGGGATTTGGAAGGGGCCGAAAGGGGAAATCTGCGGGCGGCCGGCAATGGCTGCTTATATCGACTCTGATCCGAGTGATGCCGGTGCTTACAAGCTGCGGCCGGTGTGCCGTGCTTGTGCTGTGGCTGCTGCTGCGGTTTACAGCGGTGAAGGTGTGTCTTGAAAGTGGCGTTTCAGGGTACAAACGCTTTGCAGTATTATCAGCGTGGTTGCAAGCGGCTGTTGTGCAGTGGTTGGGTGAGGATTGCAAGTGCACAAGGGCAATGAACGGGCGTTCATTGTTTGGGGAATTGGGGGGGGGTGTACCCAAAAAGGTGTAGGTGAACGCTGTTCATTGTGGTATGATGATTGTATGTGGTGACACAATTGTGTTAGGTTTGGGTGGTTTTGGGTGGTTTTGTCACCACACTGAAGTTGTGGGTAGGTTGTGTGATTTGATGGGGTATGTTACAATTCCCTTGCTTCGTCAGAGTATCGTGATCCGTTGTGGATCTATCTATTCCCTACGGGTGAGGAATCTGGCGGACGCAATGACGATCTTTGAGTATCCTGATGAAGCGACTTGCCCTACGGGGTGCAATCTACCACACCGTGGGGCAAAAGAAAAGCCCACCGCGGGGGCGGCGGGCCGGGATTGAAACAAACAAAGCGGTCTCTAGCTTGTTTTGTTTCAAAGCTAATTATATCAATTAGCGGTGCCTGGTCAAGCGGCTCCTCGGTGTAATCATCGAGGGGCCGTTTGTGTTTGTGCAGGCTGATAATATTATAGACGGTGATCTTGTTTATGTCAAGCGTTCTTGGTACAGCGGTTTGGTGGCTAGGCTTGGGTGTTGACCTGGTGCCAATACAGCCAGGTAGCAAGCGGCTGATTCCGGGATTCGGTGCTTATCGGCGTCGGGTGCAGGATGAGTC
>DAOTTY010000140.1:0-20668 GCA_034437575.1 Anaerolineae bacterium
CTGTGAGTACACATCATCGAAGATAGCGTCAAGATCGGGGCTGGTATCCCGTTGGCGGGGCGCGTCAAATGTGGGTGACGAAGTGTCGGTTTCGCGCTGGATGGGCGCGTCCGTGTAATCGGCAGGCGTATCGTACCCGTATGCGCCCATGTCGTCGTCCCGCTGGACGGGCGTATCCAGGTTATGCGGCGCGTCTGTGTAATCGGCAGGCGTATCGTACCCGTATGTGCCCATGTCGTCTTCCCGCTGGACGGGCATATCCGGGTTATGCGGCGCGTCCATGTAATCGGCAGGCGTATCGTACCCGTATGCGCCCATGTCGTCGTCCCGCTGGATGGGCGTATCCGGGTTACTCGGCGCGTCTGTGTAATCAGCAGGCGCATTGTACCCGTATGCGCCCATGTCGTCTTCCCGCTGGATGGGCGTATCCAGGTTACGCGGCGCGTCCATGTAATCGGCAGGCGTATCGTACCCGTATGCGCCCATGTCGTCGTCCCGCTGGATGGGCGTATCCGGGTTACGCGGCGCGTCTGTGTAATCGGCAAGCACATCGTCCTCATATGCGCCCATGTCGTCGTCATTGTCCCGCTGGACGGGCGTATCCGGGTTACGCGGCGCGTCCATGTAATCAGCAGGCGTATCGTACCCGTATGCGCCCATGTCGTCTTCCCGCTGGATGGGCGTATCCGGGTTACGCGGCGCGTCCGTGTAATCGGCGGGCGTATCGTCCTCGTATGCGCCCATGTCGTCGGCTTCCCGCTGGACGGGCGCATCCATGTTACGCGGCGCGTCTGTGTAATCGGCAGGCGTATCGTACCCGTATGCGCCCATGTCGTCGTCCCGCTGGACGGGCGTATCCGGGTTATGCGGCGCGTCTGTGTAATCGGCAGGCGCATCGTACCCGTATGCGCCCATGTCATCATCCCGCTGGATGGGCGTATCCAGGTTATGCGGCGCGTCTGTGTAATCGGCAGGCGCATCGTACCCGTATGCGCCCATGTCATCATCCCGCTGGACGGGCGTATCCAGGTTACGCGGCGCGTCCATGTAATCAACAGGCGTATCGTACCCATATGCGCCCATGTCGTCTTCCCGCTGGACGGGCGTATCCAGGTTATGCGGCGCGTCCGTGTAATCAGCGGGCGTATCGTCCTCATATGCGCTCATGTCGTCGTTTTCCCACTGAACGGGCGTATCCAGGTTACGTGGCGCGTCTGTGTAATCGGCAGGCGTATCGTACCCGTATGCGCCCATGTCGTCTTCCCGCTGGATGGGCGTATCCGGGTTACGCGGCGCGTCCGTGTAATCGGCAGGCGTATCGTCCTCATATGCGCCCATGTCGTCGTCGTCCCACTGAACGGGCATATCCGGGTTATGCGGCGCGTCCATGTAATCGGCAGGCGTATCGTACCCGTATGCGCCCATGTCGTCTTCCCGCTGGACGGGCGCATCCAGGTTACGCGGCGCGTCTGTGTAATCGGCAGGCGCATCGTACCCGTATGCGCCCATGTCGTCTTCCCGCTGGACGGGCGTATCCGGGTTACGCGGCGCGTCCGTGTAATCAGCAGGCGTATCGTACCCGTATGCGCCCATGTCGTCTTCCCGCTGAACGGGCGTATCCAGGTTACGCGGCGCGTCCATGTAATCAGCAGGCGTGTCGTACCCGTATGCGCCCATGTCGTCGTCATCGTCCCGCTGGACGGGCGTATCCGGGTTACGCGGCGCGTCCGTGTAATCGGCGGGCGTATCGTATCCGTATGCGCCCATGTCGTCTTCCCGCTGGATGGGCACGGCATAGCCGGAGTCGCCTGCGTCGGCGTCATCGAAATCGCCGCTCCAATCCTGATATGCAGCCTGATCGAGTGAGGCCATGTAATCCATACTGGACTCAGCACCGGGGCCAAAGGCATCAGCAGGCAGGCCGGAGTGGTTGCTTTCCGTAGAGGGCGAGTCATCAGGGCGACGCTGCACGCGGCGTGCATTGGGCTGGCCGGATGGCTCCGACTCGCCTGTTTGCCGCTGTGCCGGGGCCGGATCGTTGAGGGCACTGTCCAGTGGGTTGCGCTGGAGCGGCGCATCGGGTAGTGGGTTAGACGGCGGTGACGGCGGCGGATCATCGTAGCCCGTGTCAGTGGGCGCGGCGGCGTCATCGTCGTCATAATCATCATAACCGGAGTCGTCGCCCATGTTGGCAGGGCGGTTTTCATCCATCGCCCGCTGGATGGGTGGCTGTTGGTTGCGTTCGGCGGGCGGGTTGAAGGTGGCGGGGTCCTGCGGGAAATGCTCGACGTATTCGGCGTCGATCACATCGCCCACGCTCGTATCATCGAAGTCGCTCCCATCCCAGTCCTGCGCTTCAAAGGCATCAACGGCTTCAGGGTCAGTGTCCCGCTGGATGTTGGTTGGGGCAGTGTCCTGTTGAGCCGGGGACGGTTGTGCTAGCTGCTGCTCGGCCCCTGACGGCAGCGATTTATCCGGCTTGCGCTGGACTTTCTCGCGGTCTTCCTTAGAGACGAGTGATTCGGTTTGCACATAGTCCACGCCCATGTTACCGCGCCGTCGAGAGCGGCGGCGGCCTTCGCCAGGGGCCATCGGGTCAGCATCAGCGGAGCGTTGGAGCTTGCGCTGCACTTCGGCGTTGTGGCTGTCGCGGCGGGTGGTGAACTGCTGCATGGCCTCCACCAGCTTTTGCTGTTCCCAGGCGGCACGTTCTGCCGGGTCGGCGGGGGCGGGTTCAGGCGCTTGTTGATAGGGCACGCTGGGCAGGTCATCACGCTGGATGCGGCGCTGCTGACGCGGGCGTGGCGGCTGGCGGCGCGGCGGCGGTTGAGCGTCCGGGCGGCGCTGGATGGGAGCGCGGTCACGCGGCTGCGTTCGGCCCGTTGGCGCGTCTGCCTGGATGTCGTCGGTGTAGTCGGTGTAATTGCCGTCGTTGGGTTCGGCATAATCCGGTGGGGGGGCGGCGTTGCGCCAGTTGAGCGGTTCATTCATCTGGGAGCGCCACCGGGCAATAGGCGTGGCCGACGGCGGCACAGCAGGCACCTCATCGGCATACGTCCGCATGACCTGACGACCAAAGCGCAGCATCCGGGCACCCAGGGTAGTGAAGCGGCGGCGGTTGGGTGTGTTGTCAGTCATTGCGTTAGTACGCCGTAAACTCGGAGAAAGCCAGTTCGATCTGTTCGACCGAGACTTCCGTACCGTCAGATTTGAGTGCGGGGCCAGTGTATTTGATGGGGTAGGCTTCTGACAGGATGATCGTCGTCAGGGGCAGGCGGGCCACGTTGAAGATGTTAATCAACACGGTGCGCTTGGCCCAAACCGGGTTGGCGTTAAAGTCCAGCATGTCAAAGTACCACGTCATCAGATGCATGTTCCACGTTAGCCCATGCTTGAGCGATACCGTGCCCACGTCGATGCGGTAGGGCAGCTTGTGCTTATAGGTATTCTGGCCGCCCTCAATGATGGGGCTGCCGGTGTCTACCGTGAGGGTGGGCAGGGTTAGCTCGTTAAAGCTGGCAAACCAGATGTCGTCTACCGTCACATGAAAGCGAAAGTTTGAAATTGCATCCAGGCGGGCACCGGTAATCGTTTGCCCCAGGCCAATAAAATTGCCAACCATTAGTTATTCCTCCCGCGACGCCCAGGCTGAGCGCCAACTCGCTCTTTTTCTTTTTTCAGTTCCTCGCGCCACATCTCATAAACCCGCTCCGCAACACGATCTACCAGTTTTTCGTAGTCCTCTTTACTGAGTGGGGGGGTGAATTTGCTCTGGTTTGACGTATCGTTTTTCGGCATGGGTCACACTCGCATAATGACCTAACGTTTACTATAGAAGTTGAGATGTGTTAAACGCGCCATAGGCTACGCTTACAGGTATTGTACAACATAGCGCGGCAGCAGCCTGTAAAGATAGCATATATCGCGTTCTGACGGTCAGAACAGTGCTTGCAATGCGCCGTAGTTAACGCTGTGCAGAGCGGGCGTTGATCTGGTTGAGTACGCGCACCCAGGAACCGCGCTCGCGGTGGGTCATACTCATGATCTCGGCGTAGCTCCAGCCCAAGCCAACGGCAACAAACGCTACCTCCTCGCGCAAGCGATCAACGGGGTAGCTTACAATTCCCCCATAAAGGGGACGTTTACCTCAAATTCATGGCCGCAGTTGGGGCACCCCACCGCGACGGTCCGGTCGTCTAGCTCGTTAATTTGCTGGTACAGGTCTTGCAAAAAGGCAATATCTGCACTGAACATGCGCTCAATCATGCTAGGCGTCACCCGTTCCAGCGTGCCCAGCCGCGTAATGACGCGGGCCAGCAGCACAATGACGAGGTATGCCTCATTGTTGCGAACACGCGGGTCTTGCAGGGGCATGATTTCGTCCAGCGCGGTTGACATCCGCATGGTGCCTTCGGCATGAACTTCCCCGCTGTCGTCGATGTACCCCTTCGGCAAAACAAAGTCGAATTCCGTTTGCAGCGCCATAGTGGTTCCTTAATCGTGTGGCTGCGTCATTCATCAATCGGGGCACAGTACAGGTCTGCACCCCGATGGCCAATCGCCACGAAGGCGTGGGCTTAAACGTCGCGCTTATAGTACTCGTACACAACCGTCAGTGTTTCAGTTACAAACTGAGAGTTCTGCGTGTCAAACTCTGGTCCTTCAACTTTGCTGGGCCAGGCGTTCTCGAACGTCCAGGCGGCGATGGGCGCATTGGTCACGTCCAGGGCGGTGATAGTGCAGGATGTGCGGGCACCATCAACGGCCCCATCAACCACCATCTGACGCCACGTCCAGTAGTCTTTGCGGCCTGGGATGATGGCCCGCTTGATGGTGAACTGGCCGGAACCCGTCCGACGGCCCGGTACCTTTTCGATAGATTCTTTAAAACCACCCGTGATAACTTTGTGTTCGACGACATCACTTTCGTCGGTCAGGCCGCTGATTTCAAGCACTTCGCTCTCATCAATCTGACCGGCGGCCTCGAACATAAACTGAAAAGTTGCTGTTGAACGATACTGATCGACCATGATCTATCGGCTCCTTTCGGCTAAACGGTGCGTTCGTATGCTTCGTATACGAGAGTGACGGTTTCAATACCGATGTTGTTGTCATCAGTCTTGAAAGACGGGCCGTCCAGCTTGCTGGGCCACGCATTGGTGATGTCCCACTGGGCGGCGGGTTGGCCCGCCATCGTCAGCAGCGTCAGCGTGCAGTTCACACGAGCAGAGGTCACCCCGCCCGTAATCACCTCATCACGCCACATCCACATATCCATGTTGTCCGTAATGCCGCGCTCAAGGGTCATAGCGCCCCACTTCAAACGCCCTGGCTGCTTGAAGACAACTTCCTGGAAGCCCTGAGACATGCGCTTTTCTTCGATGACATCATTTTCACTGTTGAGGCCGGTACACTTCATGAAGAAGCCGGTCATCTTGCCGCCCGCCTCAAACATGAAATGTTGGGTCTGGAGTACGTCGGTTCCTAAACGATCACCTACAGGCATGAACTACCTCCTGAATAAACTATGCTGCCTGACAAGAATGATTATACAGGGCCGGGCGTTTGTGTGCCCGACCCCAAAAATTATCGGCTTATTCCGGCGACCACTGGCTGACGCGGAAGATCACGAACTCAGCAGGCTTAACCGGCGCAATACCGATTTCAACCACAAGCTGACCCAGGTCACGCTGCTCCGGTGGGTTGGTTTCATCGTCACACTTGACGTAGAACGCCTGGGCCGGGGTGGTGCCAAACAGAGCGCCCGTGCGCCACACGTTCGTCAAGAAGGCGCTAACGTCGCGGCGGACGCGGCCCCACAGGAACTGGTCGTTCGGCTCGAAGACGACCCACTGCGTCCCGCGCTCAATGGACTCTTCGATCATGTTGAACAGACGGCGGACGTTGATGTAACGCCAGGCCGGGTCGCTGGAGAGGGTGCGGGCACCCCAGATGCGAATGCCACGACCGGGGAAAGAGCGAATCACGTTAACGCCGATGGGGTTAAGCAGGTCATGCTCACCTTTGGTGACGTTCACTTCCAGGCCGACGGTGGCGCGAACGAGTTCGTTGGCCGGGGCCTTGTGAACGCCGCGTGTGTTATCGGTGCGGGCGTAAACGCCTGCCATGTGGCCGCTGGGCGGGATCATGCGGGTGCGGCTGGTCTTGCCGGTCATATCAGCCACTTCAAGCCAGGGGTAGTAAACAGCGGCGCGGGTGGTGTCGTAGTTGACCTCGAAGCGCCATTCCTTCATTTCCTGCGGCATCATCTTGGGCGGGCAGTCCAGGATGGCGAAGCAGTAGCGCACCAGTTCGCAGTAATCAATGATGGCCTGCTGCACGGACTGAACGCCCTTCATGTCCAGCTCGCCAACTTCGTAGGCACTCATCAGGTCCGGGGCGCTAATCATGGTTACATCGTCAATCGGCTCCAAACCGCCCAGGCCCACACGCTCGCTCACACTGCCCTGATAGTCGGCCAGGGTGATCGCCCTGGTTTCAACCGCGCCGCCTTCCAGCACATAGCTGCCCGGTGCCGGGATGACATTGGCCTTGTTGCTAACAACTTCAGCGGTGACAACAGTGCTGTTTTCCTGCAAGACAGTGGCCACATTGTTGTCGCCCTTGCCGGTGGTCAGGCCGTCGTAGCGCTCAACGGTGCGGCCACCCACTTTGACCAACACGTTGAATTCGGTCGGCTTGGAAGCAGCAGCCTTCTTGTCGTCGTCGCCTTCGCCGGACGGCAGTTCGGGGGAGGTGGGCTTCAACTCAACTTCGATGCCGTTACCAATCGGGCCGCCCTCTTTGGCCATAAACTTGACAAGGTTGGTGGGCTTGTCTTCATCGCTCTGGGCGACAACTTCAGCGGCTTTGGTCTTGTCCGGGTCATCGGAGGTGCCAAGCGTCTTCACGCTGACGATGTAGCAGATGCCGCCACCGTTGGCGAAGTACCCATAAACGGCGTCCGGCAGGTAGGCCCCATCAATGAAGCCGCCGAACCTTTGAACATACTGGCTCCAGTTGGTAACCAGGGACGGCTTGCCAACCAGAGAACGAACCTCGCCATCGCGTTCTTCCTGGGCGCGTTCGGTGTAGCCGATAAAAGCGGCTACCGCTGTGCCGACCGCTTCAATGGGTTTAGACCCGCGATCAACTTCTTCCATATACACACCAGGGGATAGATAGTTAGGCATGAAAAACTTCCTCTCTATATAAAAGTAAACGCCTAAACCAGATTAAACATCGTGCTAAGCCAAGTCCAGGTCACCCGCAAGGTTGTGTGGCTCAACAGAGCCAATCGCTACCTGTAACTGTGCAGCGATTGGGTCTGCCGAGCCACACACCGCCCGGTGGGGTGAGCTAGTCCTCATCGTCGCTCGGCGTCTTCACTGATCGGTGAACAATTCTAATGTCGGTTGCCCGACCGGGACGATTATTTGCCCCGCCATCTTGGCGCTCGGTGATAGCCTCACGCGGTTCTTCTTCCGGCTCGTCGGTGGGGCTGCCGGTAATCTGGTCGATGCTAATGCTGCTCTCGAAGACGAGCGGCGACTCGAAACCAACCTGTGTATCCAACTCGATGGTTGTCACGACCAGAAAGCCAAGCCGAATCTGATTGTCTAGCACACTCCAAATGTCGGTGACGTTGTAGCGCTGCCCCACAACAGACATATCCGCCACCCACAGGGGCATCTCCCACGATTGAGAGCGTAAGTCGCCTTCGCTTTCTTGCGGGGTAATAATCGGAATTTTTTTAAAGGTGCCCAGCGCCCGCCACAGCAGTTGGTGTTCGTCTTCTACCTTGCGTGCCCAGGCTGTTACCAAATAAGACAGGTCCATGCGGCTGTTGCGCGTGTGCATCCACGCCCGCTGATTATCAACGATTTCGCGCTCTAACCCTGGGCGGCGCAGCTTGAGGTTTTCGCGCATATCAAAACAGAACAGGTTCAGCGTGGGTCGGTTGAGCGTGGCGGCCCACTCCCCTGTTGGCTGATCGAAGGCAACGTCGATGTCTTTTTTGCTAATGCCGCCGCGCTCGCGCAGCATCTTTTCTAGCGTTTTGTCTACATCATGGAGCATGATGTGCCCTCATTTATCCGTCCAATAATTGCGCTGCGGTAGGGGTTTGATGCATCAACCCCCTACACACCAATTGCATCATACCGGGCGCGCTGGAGCGCGTCCCCACAAGCCGTGGCCAACCACTAATCATAGATCAACCGCCCCATCTTCTGGTGTTCGCGGCGGATGGCGCTGCGGATGTGACCCAGGTGAATGATGCTGCCGTCGGCAGCGGCCAGATACGCCGACGCCAGGGCCGCATTACGGATGTTACCCCCAGCCAGATGATAGCGCTCGGCAATATCGGCCAGATTTACCGCCGGGTCTAGCGGGGCTTCTGGCGGGAAGTGCGCCTGCCACAGCTTTTCACGGTATTCGCCATCCGGGAAAGGGAAATCAACCATGAAGTCAATGCGGCGGGTGAACGCCTCATCTAAGTTCTGGCGCAGGTTCGTCGCCATGATGGCCACACCGTCATAGTCCTCAATTTGCTGGAGCAGATAGGCAACTTCAATGTTGGCGTAGCGGTCACGGGCGTCTTTCACCTCGCTGCGCTTACCGAAGATAGCGTCCGCCTCATCAAAGAAGAGAATGGCATTGCTCGACCGCGCTTCGGTGAAGATGCGGCTGAGGTTCTTTTCCGTTTCACCAATGTACTTGCTCACCACTGCGCTCAGGTCAATGCGATAGAGGGCCAGCCCCAGTTCATTGGCAATGACCTGGACGGCCAGCGTTTTACCGGTGCCGCTCTCACCAGCAAACAGCGCACTTACCCCGTTGGCATTGGCAATACGCTTCATGAAGCCCCACTCGTGCTGCACGCGATAGGCAAAGCGGGCGCGGTCAGTGATTTCATGAAGCTGTTCCATCTGCTCTGGTGGCAGAATGAGGTTTTCCCAGGTGAAACGCGGCGTGATACGGTCTGCCAGTTGGCCAAGCTGCAAGCTAATGTGCGCTTGAATACCCGTGTACAGGTCATTGCGGTTAACGGGCTGCCGCGTGGTAGCGGCAATATCCAGGGCGGTGTTCACGGCCCGCCGGATGCTGTCACGCGGGATGCGGAACTTGTTGCTGATTTCGCCCAGCACATCCGGGCCAATATCCAGCCCGGCCTCAGCCGTGACGGTTTGCCACGTTTCCATGCGGGCGGGCACATCGGGCACATCGAAGGCAGCCCGCAGCATTCGGCGCTGGCGGTGGGGGTGGGTAGGTTCCCAATCATCTGTGCCACACAAGAACACAGGCCGCTCATAGTCATAGAGGGCCGCCCACAGGTCAGCATCAGGCTGTTTGTCGTTGCCCAGCAAATCCGCCCAGCCATCTACCAACACAGCAGATTCCGTCAGATAGGCTTCGCGCAGGGCCAATCGCCACGCTTCAGCGAAGGTCAGTTCCAGTTTGGCGAGCTTGCCCCCGTCGATAATCGTCAGCGGGGCATTGAAAGCATAGCACAGCGCCAGGGCCGTGTTGACCTGCCCAACACCGGGCGGCCCTTTGAAGTAAACCAGCGGCGCTGCGGCGAGGCCCTCGCATAAGCGGTCGTACTCGTCCTGGGGCAGCGCGGGGATGGCATCTGACGGAGGAGTGCCCAATACAGCCCGGATGCGCTCGTCCGGGTCTGTAAGGCCGAGCAAGTGCTGCACCACGCGGGCATCGGCCCCCAGGCGGTGCGATAACCCGGCGGCGCTGGGCTTTTCTGCGTTGGGGTCTACTGTAATCAGGCGGTGGCGTATCAGCTTAGCGCGGGGCTGCACCCGCTCCCAAACAATGTAGCGCTGTTCAAGCGTGCCACCTAACAGGCTCATCAGCAGGTTAACGGTAATGCGCCGCACAGATATATCATCTTGCAAAAAGGCGTACAGCCGCTCGTAGCGCCGGTCAAGTTCCGGGGCCAGGCAGGCCAGCAAAATGTAAGCGTCCAGGGTATCCAGGCCGAAGCTATCGACCAGGCGTAGGAAGGGCAGGTCGGGTTCATCGTCATCCAGTTCAAGGGAAAAGTCGAATTCACCGCCCGGTTCCCACAAGCCCGCCATCGGGTCATCTTCAACCAGCGCGTGAATTTCATCCCACGAAACAACAAGCCCGCGCAGGGCATCACCGGGGTTCTGGTCGCTGTTTTCAACAAACGCAACCGCCCGCCGAATCAAATGATCGATTCGTGAGAGCGAGGTTTGCAGATGGCGCAGACTAGAGAAATTCACGGACAAAAACCTTATACAGGCGGCTCGCAGCAATATTTATCTAACAACAATCTCATAGTAGACTAAACCGTAAATTCGTGCAACACAACGCGCCCGCAGCTAAAAAGTTATAACAATTTAGTTATACAGCGTAAGGTTTATAGCATTCGTCACTGGCTCTTACTCTGCCGTGATGTCCACCTCAAGGCGGGCGTAGTAGTCTACCGTGCTGGGGCCGAACGTCAGCACATCCCCGGCGGCGATGGGCGCAGCCTGCCCGGTAAGGCGAACTGTGTTGAGGTAGACCGGCACCTGCGCCCGTTCTGCCGGACGCACCCACCATACGCCCTCTGTGGCGCGGTAGGTCAACAGCACCAAAAACGGCGAGTGCAGCCGGTAGCGGTGCGGCGGGTGGCCGTTGGCCGTGAACGTGTCGTACAGGTCAGCGTCCAGCGCTTCGACGTAGGCACCGGGCTGCAAACGCACCCCCACCAGCTTTTCAACCGTTTCGGTACCAGCCGCCAGCTTATAAATGTGCGTGACCTGGCGCACATCCCGCAGAATGAGCGTGCTGTGGGCCACTTGTGCTTTGAGCGGCGCATACAAGAACTCATTCGCCTGCATATCCAGCGCGGTGATGCGCGTATCTGGCGCGACGAGGCGCATCACATATGCCTGGGCATCGGCGGGGACAGGGCCGCCGCCGTTGTGGTGCATCAGCGCAGCCATGACCGTCTCTAGCAGCATAGAGGCCGACACGCGCACCGTTTGCGGGGGGCGCTCTGTACCCAGGCGCAAGCGAACCTGTTCCTGGCCGCGTTCCAGCCCGGTGCCGCTGGCAATATCTTCAGGGCGGGCGCGTTGCAGCGTGGCGGTGAACTCGCACAGCGGGTAGGTATGGAGCGGGTCATCAGTGCGGCGGTAAAGCCGCAAACGCTGCCCGTTGTTGAGCGGGACGCGCTCGTTTTGCACTTCGTATTCGTCCAGAAGTACGCGGTTTTGCCCGGTGCGCTGCACGTACCAGGTAGGGGCGTCGTAGTGCAGCCACATGGCCGAACGCGACACATAATCCAGGTGTTCTGGGGCGACGGCATAGCGCAAATCCACATCCGGGATGACGCCCTGGGCGTCGTCTGGTTTACCGGCAAGCATCTGCCGTTTACCTGCCGAGCGCACTGTGAATTGTTTTGCCCGTAATTCCAGCAGCATGTCATTTTCGCCCACAGGCAGCGGTAGATCATTTGTTCTAGGCGGGCGCACGAACACCAATAGACGATCCCCACCCAGCAGATTCAAGTCTCCCAGGCGTTGTTCTGGCAGCACGGGCCGCGCCCATTCTAACGTGCGCGTGCTAATGTCGGCTTCGACGGTGCCCAGGTAACGGGCTAAATCCGCGACAGTCAGGCGGCGGCTGAGGCCGGTTTGCATCTGGCGGCTGGAGTAGCTGAAGGCGGTAACGAGGCGCAGGGACATTACGTTATATTAACCGATATGTTCGGGTGGGGCTTGGATGAAACAGGGGAGCATTTCAATATTGTGGCAGGTACCCTCACACCCCGGCTCCCGCTCACAGCCGCGCAGCAGCGGTTGGGAGCGGGATTTAGGGTAAGGGCTGCCTTTGCCACTATCACCAGATGCAACCCCTACAAATTCGTTTTTACCAGTTCGCTCACGTCTTTTTGGGCGCTGGAATGGAACACCAACAGCGTGTTGCCGATTTCAATCTCGGTGATGGGGGTAAGGTGCTGCCACACATAACCCATTTTGCGCTTGCCGTTGATGCGAACCACCGCACGGCGTTTGCAATTGCTATACCACCATTCACCCTCACGGTACATGATAACGCCGTGATTGCGCGAGATGTTGGGGTCATCGCCCAGGTTAATGTCATTGGATGTGCCGCGCCCCAGATTAATCGTCTTTTTGGTGAGTGTGTGCTGATGCTTGAGGCCCTCACGGCGAATGGTGAGCATCATGAGTTGGGCGGGCAGTTCCCAGTTATCCGGGCGGTTGATGAGGCGACGCACGCGGCTGCGCCCAACCGAGCGAAACAGCATCACATTCACGAGCAAGAAGACAAGCGTCAGCCCCCAGGGAATCACGCTGAAGTTCAACGCATTGATGGGCAGCACCGCCAGCCTGCCCTGGCGCTCCTCACCGACAGTAGGTTCAGGTTCCGGCAGCGGAATAAACACCTCAAAGCTGTTGCTCACGGCCTGGTCAGGGTCACCGGGTGAAACACCATCCACCTGGGCCGTGACGATGAAATTCTCCACCTGGTTACCGGGAAACAACTCATTGACAGCGGCGCGGGCATCTGGCACCACTTTGAGCGCCACCCCATTCACAAACGGCTCTGCATCCCCCAGGCGGCGCTGATCCGTCGGATTGCTGGCCTGCGCTACCAAAAACCGCACCGGGGGCAGGTCAAAATTAGCGTCTGTGGTGACCTCGAAGCGGCGTTCGCCGGGGGCCAACGCTGCTCCATCATTACGGGCTACCACAGGCGATAGGTCAATATTGCCCTGCACATAAAAGTCAATCGCCCGGTCGGTGGTGGCCAGCAGTTGACCATCACGGCTGCGGAGCTGTGCCCCCACCGTGTAGTAACCGGGCATCGCGCCGGGGTCGTTAAAGCGGAATACTGTGTCGCCGTTGTCCTGCACAACGTCGCCGTTGACCAGGAAAACCGGCACCACTTCATCATTAGCCAGGTCAGTGTCGAACTCTACCAGAATATCCACCGGGCCGCGTATTGTGCCGTCCGCCACATCATCGCGGAAGGCGATGCTGTGCTGAAGCGCTTCGACGGGGCAGGCAATGCGATCCGTGATGACTTCCTCGTCGTCCGTGACAATTTGCACACGGAAGGTGATAAAGCCACTGGCATCGGGCTGTTGGCCTTCCAGGTCAATATTAATCAGGATTTCGCTGTTGAGCGTTTGCACGAACTGCGTGAAGTTATCGCCCACACCGGCTTCGATGGCGTCCCGGCTGATGATGTTGCTATCCCATACCCATATATACCCCCCGGTGCGGTTGGCAATTTCAGTCAGGTCGCTCACATCGGGCACATCAGCCCCGGAGTTAAAGCCCACCCCATATACCTGCACGTTTTCGCGGTCGGCTCGCTCCACGATTTCGTCTACGGTGCGCTGGTCGTCGAAGCGGCGGCCACTGTCTGTCACCACCACAATCACCTGCCGGTCATCCACACCCAGCGAAAACTCCAGCACAGCGTCGTACAACACATCGTAGATGCGGTTATCGCCCTCACGCACGCTTAAATCCAGGATGTACTCGTTGATGAGGCGGTTTTTGTCGGTGTAGAACTGGGTGCGCGGCGAGGCTGCATCCGTAAATGTGACGAGTGCTACCCGGTCTTCAACTTGTAATTGGGGCAGCAGGTTATCCGAAACCGCATTGATGATGGGCTGTAGCGGCATGGTATCCGTCACATCCAGCAGCAAAATCATTTGCAGCGGCGGGCGCTGGGGCAGCGGTGTAACAGCTACCAAATCAGGTGGCACAGCTTCGCCCGTATCCACATTGCGGACTTCCACTGTGTAGCGCTCAAGCGGGATGGGCAGGCCGTCAATACCTTGCAGTGTGGCCCGAATGTTGGCGCTAAAGTCGTCACTGTTGAAGCGGCACTGGTAGGCCACCATCGTGACAGCGTTATCGGGTTCGGGTAAATCCTGGGCCAGCGCGGCGATAACACCTAACCAGCCTACAGCAAGCACAGCTAAAATTCTTTTCATCATTGTGATTTCACCAATGTCAGCGTTTCCGATAAATCATCAGCGCGGGCGCTGGGTACTTGTCGGCGGGATAGGTGTAACCGTCGGTGTGAGCGTCGGCGTTTGGGTTAGCGTGCTTGTCGGGCGCGGCGTCATCGTGGGCAGCGGCGTAAGGGATGCGGTA
Source organism: Anaerolineae bacterium (assembly GCA_034437575.1). Lineage (GTDB taxonomy): Bacteria > Chloroflexota > Anaerolineae > Aggregatilineales > Phototrophicaceae > DAOTTY01. The sequence goes on from DAOTTY010000140.1 coordinate 14,166, forward strand.
GGCGTAACAGCAGGCGTGTTGGTATGGATGCTGGTGGCCGTCACGTCAGGTGCCACTGTGAACGTGACCTGGGCGGCGTCTGCGTTGATGGCTTCCACTGCGATCACATCGGTGGGCGGGCCACGAAACGCCTGCACCGCTTGCCGCACCTGCCCAACCGACCAGATCAAGCCAAAGATGAACAGCGCCAGCATGATTAAAAAGCAGCCCGTTCCCGTCACAATGGAATACGCCGTGTTGATGCTGGCCGGGCCGCGCAGCTTGAGCGGGTAGGTTGGCCCGCCCACCCAAACCCGGTCAGACGGGTCAGCCACCCACACATCACGGTCATAAGCCTGGGGCAGCACCCGAATCGCAATCGTAGAGGCGTTATCCGTGTTGTTGCGACTGTTGGCCAACTCTACCAGTTCTTCAGGGATAGCCGTAAAACGCTGCGTGGTCAGCACCGCGTAGATTTCAGCGTCCGTCACCAGCTTGGTGATACCGTCCGTTACCAGCAGCAATATGTCATCGGGCTGAAGGGCCAGCGTTTGAATATCCGCGTCGATACTATCAGCACGGCCAATCGCTTTATAGAGAATGTCGCGGCGCTTTTTGACGGGCAGGCCCTGGCGGTTGCGTGTTTCGATTTCGACCGTTTCGTTGTGGTCGGTGGTGATCTGGCGCATGTTGATGCCACGCAGATGGTAAATCCGCGTGTCACCCACATGCGCGATATACGCCGTCCAGTCGCGGATGAAAACCGATGTGAGCGTGGTTCCAGCGGCACTGGGCGCAGCCTGCACGAAGTTACGCACCTCCGCATTGGTATATGCAAACGCCTTTGCGTACACGTCGTACCAGCTAAAGTGCGTGTATTTAATATTGCGCTTGAACACCGTCAGCAGGTACTTAACCGAAAACGCGCTCACTTCCTCACCGGCATAACCGCCGCCCACGCCATCCGCAATGTTAAACATATAGGCTTTGGGGTGCTGGTAGATGCCCAGCGCATCCTGGTTGATTTCCATAGCGGGGCCGACGTTGGTTTCCCATACGGCATCCACGCGGGTGACGGCGGGCAAATCGCCATAGGCCACCAACCGGATGTCAAACAGGGTGCCGTCTACATCCAGCACGCTGCCGTTACGGATGGGCATGTCGCCGTCAAGCAGTTTGTTATCTACTGAGATGGTCACTTCACCGGGGACGCGGCCCACACGCAGCAGCAGCGGTGCCCCCTTGACGGTTTCATCGGCCAGCCAGAACTGCAACTGAACTGCCTGGGGTGTGCCATACTGGTAAATGTACTCGGTGAAGCTCTCGCCGGTAGCACTGCCAATGTGCAGCACGGTGCGCCCAGGGGCACCGCGTGGGGTAATGTGAATTTGGGTGAAGGCGGCTTTACGAGCGACCCCGCGCACCCGACGGCGTTTGCGTGCCCGGTCGAACTCGGCAGCCCGCTGTGGGTCATCTTCGGGGATGTCTTCGGCGGCGACCTTGCCCCGGCTAACCGTGCGAAAGCGCTTAGGCACCAGCCGCTTACCCATCTGCTGCGGCATACTGGTTAAAAAGCGAAGCTGCTGACCCTGCGATTTGAGCACCTGCGCGGAGCGGGTGGCCGGGTTGTTGGCCATGAATCCCCGTGCTTGCGTAAACGGCGTTTGGATCATTTGGACGAAGCGTGTGATAAAGCGGAAGAAACCGTTTAGGATGCTCATAGTTAAGCCAGTCCGGTCAGCGTGGTTTGCCCATGCCCCTAGATTAGCACCGACGGCCCCAACAGCGCCACTTGGATGTGTGCGGGCGGCCTTCTGGCCGCCCGCTCAGGCCCGCGACGTTCTAGGTTAATCACCGCTGTCCAATTGCCTATTTAGCCGCTTCAGGTCTTTGAGCAGCGCGTTAACTTCGTCAATGATCGCTTCGCGTTCTTGCGGGGTGTAGGTATCCAGCTTTTTGACGTATTTCTTCCGCAGGCTGTAGATCGGCTTGAGGAGTGTACCATTTGGTACACTTGCGCTGGAGTGCAGTGTACCACTGCCGTTGGGTCGCTCTGTGAGGAGTGTACCATTTGGTACACTTCCCCAGTCTTTGGCTATTTCACGGATGGTACCCTCTGGCAGATTTTCGTCGTCGGCCTTGTCCCACAGGTCGGCTGGCAGCTTGAGCAGGCGGCGGTAGTCGCGCAGTTGCTTGGTACTGCTGAAGCGCAGCGCGTGGGCGAGCTGCTCTGCCTTGCCACCGGGGATGCGATACTTGAAGCCATCGGCCACCTGGGCGTAAAAACCCTGCTCATGCTCGAAAGCGTCAAACGGCTGAAACTCTTGGTCTTCCCGGTGGATGTGCATCAGCAGCAGCGCCAACTGCCGCGCCTTGCCAATCGCGTTGAGGTCATCGCGGGCGTTGTTTTCCACAGCCTGCCGCCACACGTCCGGCTCATCCACAATGGTAGCGGGCATCTTGTCCCAACGGAATTTACCCCGCCCCTGGATTTCTTCCTCCACGCCAAAATGCCAGCGCAGCAGATGGTAAGCCAGCCAACGACGTTCACCCGTCTCGATTAGATAACCGGACCCATTCGCACTGACGGTAATCGGGTTGAGCAGCCCCTCTTTGCGGATGCTGGCGGCCAGTTCGACCAGATGCATTAGAGACGCTTCCAACGGGCCGGGGTCAGGTGTGTCGGCGTCACGGGCATCATCGCTGGCTTTAATGGCCTCAATAATCCGGTCACTACGGGCGGAGTCCATCGAGCGCAAATAAGATTTCAGATCAAGCGCTTCACCCCGCTCTTGCTCAGCGGCCTGTAACCAGCGCTCAAAAATCGTGGGCAGCGTTTCAGCAGTGAGGGTCACGTCGCCCCGGACGCTGTGCGGCACGGTGCGGCGGGGTTGGATGGGGTCTGGTCGGATGGCGTCAATATCTTGATAGCCAACGTTGAAGTGCTTGAGGTTGGCTGCACTCACAACACTGTGCTTGCTAAACACCTCAAACAGTTCTTCGTGGGTCAGGTCTTCGGTATAGGTCTTCGGCTCAGTAGCCGACGTTTCCTCTTTCGGTTTGTTGTTAAAGGGATTTGCCCACTCGTCCGGGTTTACGCCTCGCCTTGCCATTTCGCCACCGCCTTTTCAAATGTCAATGTCAAATTCCACATCATGTTAGCCTCTCGGCTGGTGGGCGCATAGGAATAAAGCGCCCGCCGAAAATTGGCCGACTCGCTAATCAGCGTCCGCAGCGGAATCGGATTCCACACCGTTTCACCGAATGTCTGCTGCAACATCTTCAGGTTGTTCTCGTGGTTCTCGGTGCCGCGCCGGTAGCGGTTTGGCAAAATGCCCAGCAAGTAATTAGCCGGAAGGTTTTGGGCGGCACGCGGCTGGCTAAACTCACGGATTTGCTCAATGCCCTGGTTCAGTCCATCAAAGCTGAGCGCCTCCAGTTCCGTCACATATAAAAACGCGCCCGCTGCCATATACACAGACCCGTCAAACATGGTGGCAGTGGGGGCTGTGTCCAGGATGACGTAATCGAAAATGTCCTGCACTTCTTGTAAGCGAGCATGGAACGCGAATGGGCTTTTTTCCAGCAGCGGAACCACCGTCGTTCGCTCATCGCTGGGCAGGATGAACAGCCGCCCGTTGGCGGGATTATCGGGCACAGCAAAGCGTGACGGAGGAATCGGCTTGACTACTTCCTGAAACTTCTTACGGTCTACCATCAGCGTGAACAGTCCTGGCTCCGGGTCTACCCCCAGCGAGTACCCCGCGTGACCCTGGGGGTCGGTGTCTATCAGCAGGACGTTGTAGCCCCGCGTGGCTAGGCCCGCCGCAATATGCACAGAGATGGTAGACTTACCCACCCCGCCCTTGCGATTGGCCACGGCTATTGTTCTCATCGCATACCTATCCTATATCTGTTTAACCCATCGCTTAGAGTATATCCCAAATTGCCCCCGCCGTCCCATACACGTTCGCAAACCGTGCAAGCATTATTCTAAGACTTTCGCCGCAAATTCAAACGCGGGGGAGCCGGTGGGGGAGGGGGATTTATCCCAAATGGGCTAGGGGCAGTGCGCCCATACCGGGAACAGATTGGGGACGGTATCCGAGGTGATGGCGCGGCTGGTGCCTGTCTGTAAGTCGTGGATGTACAGGTCAAAATCCCCGAAGATGTTAAACCCCTGCGAGTAGGCAATGCGCTCGCCATCCGGCGACCAAGTGACGAAGAACGTCTCAAAGCTGCCGTCGGTGATGCGCTGTTCTTCGCCGGTTTCCAGGTTTAGCACGTAAATGGTGCTGGCACTGCGGTAGTTGCGGGTGAAGGCAATCTGGCGGCCATCTGGCGAGTAGGCGATGGCGTTCTCGCTGCCGCGACCCGACGGAATTTCGCGGGTATCGCCCGTGGCCATGTCATACACAAAAATCGCGTCAGACCCGGAGAGCGTGTAAGTGAAGCCGCTGCCATCGGGTACCCAGGTAACAAACACACCGCCGGCAAGATCGGCCAGCAGCGTTTCTATTGCGCCGTTTATCGGGTTCAGCAGCACAATGTCCACACCATTACCGCCACTGTGATGATAGCGCGTGAGCAGAATTGACCGGCCATCTGGCGACCACTTGGGCAGCGCATACCCCCCGGAGTTCACCGTTGCCAGCACTTCCACATCCGAAGAGCCGAAACGCGACAGGTAGAGGTCGCCGCCGCGCCCCCGGCTATGAATAAACACCACTGAATCACACGATGGGGAAAAATCAAACGTGGACGGCATGTAGGGTGTGGTGTAGGCGATCTGCTCGCGGCGCGTCCGCAGGTCGTGCAGGTAGATGCCAAACTGACCGCGCACATCATCCCGGTTGGATAAGTACCCGATCATTTCACTGCCCGTCAGCGGCGCAGACAGGCGCACCGCAATCACAGTCATAAACAGGGTGACGACTGTAGCGGCCACCATCCGAAAAATTAGGTTTCGCATTTTGCTACCTCGACCATACAAGCTGCTGTTCATAGCCCGGCGTGTCCGTGATCTGACGCCAATTGCCAGTTGCCACGTTGATAACGAAAACATCGCTTTGTGTGCCGTTGATAGCCACAAACCCGATGCGCCGTCCGTTTGGCGACCAAGTGGGAAAGTTGATCCCGTTGAAAATACGGTCGCTCATTTTGCGCGTCTCAAACGTTGCCAGGTCAACGGTGTAGATGCCAAAACGGTCGCGGTCGTGGGCACCACTCAGGTAAGTGAGCCGGGTGCTATCTGGCGAGAACGCAGGTAAGGTTGGGAAGGATGCGGTGTTATCTGCCACATTGATGAGCGTTGTTTCCACCCCCGCGCCCAAATCCACAACCGCCAGATGATCGCGCTGTGTGTAGGCCAGCCAGCGCCCATCCGGTGACAGAGCCATCGCGTCAGCAAAAGCGTTGTGCAGCAGTTGCGGTTCACCCGTTTGCAAGTCAACCTTATAAATTTCTGCGTTGATCGTGCTGAGCAAAATCACGTCACCCTGGCCCCAATACACCCGGTAAAACGGCGGGTGGCTGCGCGGTATATCGTGGGCAGCGCCAGTGTACAGGTCAAACACGCGCAGCACCGATTGCCTGTCAGCCACCGCCTGCGTCACGATGCGGCGGCCATCTGGTGACGTGTCCAGGTACAGGTCAAAATCCAGGTTGCCCGCCACATCAAACGTCTCCGCCGTGTTTGGGTCCAGCAGGTGAAAGCGAAAAAACCCGTCTCGTGTTTGTGTGAGGTACGTCATCATCCCGGCCCCCGGCAGGTATGGTGCCGCTGCTTGAATCCCGGCCACGCACGCCCACAGCACAAACACCAGCCCAGTTACAAATATGCTGAATTTAGTCATCGGCCACTCGCCGTTAAGTCACCATTTGGCACCAGCATATCACGCAAAATGTGCCTACCAACAGCGCCTTATGGTAGACTAAACTGACATCTGTTCACTGAAAGCGAGCTGTACAATGGCCGTTTCTACCCCATTCGAGACGCTGCTGCTGAAGCACGCTGCTTACGCCTACGAAAAGCAGTTGTTCCTGGGCGGGGTGATCGGTGAGCGCAACTGGTTCTATGACCTTACAGCAGGCAGCGTCCGGTTTGGTGATGACATCGCATTTGACATGCAACTCCTCGGCACCGAAGGCCATAACTCTGGGACGTGGTTGTGGGCGTGGGCCAACACCGCCAGCCAGATTCCGCCGCAGCTTTTGGCCGCCGCTCAAACCGTGAAGGCATATGGTGAGCAGAACAATGTGCCTACACTCGCCACGCCACAGCTTACCCTGGACAACCTGTACAACGGTCACAATCTGGCGATGGTTGCCAGCGGCGTGTACAAGGCCAATGCCTACTACCGCGCACCCTATGAGGGCGGCGCGTTGTTCCTGCTCATCGTAGACACAACCTTCCCGGCGGATATGCGCCACCCGGTCACGCGGATTGCGGAGACGTTCCCCAGGTTCATTGCCAATGTGCTACTCAGCGATCAGCGGGCGGCGCTGACCGGCTACCTGGAAAG
>DAOTTY010000141.1:0-4156 GCA_034437575.1 Anaerolineae bacterium
TTACGCCGAGAAGGCCGGGGCACGCCTTGAGGTAACTCGAAGTGCCCCCTTCGACCGAAGATTAGTGAGAAAGGAGACGCGCCATACCTCACCCCGCTAAAGCAGGGTGTCCCCTGGCGCAACAGCCTATGATTTCCCCCTTCGCAGCAGGGGTTATGTTCGGCGCGGCGGCAACGGTGGTCATCCAGGTTGCGCTGCTGTTCATTCTGGCGGCAGTATTTGTGGGCCGCGACGAGGCGCGTAGCCATGAGTGAGCAACGTCCCGCCGTCGAACGTTTGGAGAACGATCCGCGCCTGGAGGACATGCCCACATGGGCACAACGCGAGTTAGCGCCGCACGCATGGCGGCATAGTTTGCCGGAGTGGGAAAGCACGCGGCAGTTGTACGAGTTTGCCGTGCAGTGTGTGGGTATGGTAAATCAACAGGACCTTGAAGAACTACGAGAGGAAACGGACTGATGGCAGGTTATCAATATATCATAATCATCGGCAATGTAGGGCGCGATCCGGAACTGCGCTATACCCAAAACGGCGTGGCGGTGTGTGGGTTTAGCGTGGCCGTTAATCGCACATGGACCGACCGGGAAACCAACGAACGCCGCGAAGAAACAACCTGGTTCCGGGTATCAGCATGGCGTGGACTGGCCGAGACGGTCAATGAGTACGTCCACAAGGGGATGCAGGTAATGGTCGCCGGGCGCGTGGCCGCCGATGCCTACATGAGCCAGGACGGGGAACCGCGTGCCAGCCTGGAGCTGACCGCGCTCGACATTCAATTTTTGGGCCAGCGCGGGGAACGCCAAGTCGCGCCAGAGACAAAGGGAGATGTGCCGTTTTGAAAATGTGGACCGAAATAATAGTGCCGAGCAGTAAGAGCGTCGTTGTTCCCATACCGCTTACAGTTGACGACGGCGCCTATCCGCCTGAGAAGGCGCGCAGTACGGACGCGGCGTGGGATATTCGCGCGCGTGAAGGCGTCACCAGCAAAGGCAACGCTATCGCGTCGGTCAGTACCGGCCTACACGTCTACATCCCGCTTGGATGGTACGGGCAACTACTGACACGTTCCAGCATGGCGGCGAGGGGACTTGTCGTCATTGGCGGCGTAATCGACGCGGGCTACACGGGCGAGATCATCGTGATGCTGGGCAACGTGGGGCCGGTCACGCGCGTGGTTAACGCCGGTGACAAAATCGCGCAACTGGTGATCCTGCCGGTGCCGACCGTGATGTGGAAGCAGACCGAGGCGCTGGAACAGACCGAACGCGGCGCGGACGGTTTTGGGAGCACGGGCGCATGAGCGATACACTTCGATGGATCGGACAACCCGTCCGCACTCGCCGCGCTATACACCGCTGGTCTTATAAGCTCCCGGCGGGCACGGTGGGGATAGTCCTATGGGCGGACACCTACCGCCGCCGCGCCTGCGTGGTATGGGATGGTGTGGGACAGCGGCATGACGTGCCGCTTGAAGTGCTTGAACGGGTGCGCGTGCTTGAGGTGGAGCCGGAGGTGCTGGATGAATGAGAGACGCCAAAAGCTCGCGGTGATCATCCGCGCCGAACGCGAGCGACGCGGATGGACGGGGCGCGAACTGGCCCGGCGGGCAGGGGTGAGTTCGTCCACCGTGAGCCATGTAGAGAACTCGCAAAATGATGCATCCTTTGATACCGCTATGCGTTTATGCCACACGTTGCAGATTGATCCGCGCAGTATTTGGCAGCCCCCCAAAGGCACACCGGACTGGGGCAAGGCCGTGCTGGCAATGGAAACCATCGAGGCACTCGCGCTTGAGATGGCCAAAAAAATGATCGCACAGGCGGCGCAGAGGAATAAGGAGCGTTCGTGGTGACCGACGAAATGACGTTGAAGGAATATCAGGAAATGAAGCGTGCCAACCGCCGCAACAAATACAACGCCCAGGCGCGCACGGTCGACGGTGTGCGGTTCGACTCGAAGGCCGAAGCGCGCCGTTATGGCGAACTCAAGCTGTTGTGCGCACAGGGCTACATCGCTGGGCTGCGCATTCATCCGCGCTATGAGTTGCAGGCGGCGTTTACCGATGGCAGGGGCAAACGCCATCGCGGCATTTTCTACGAGGCCGACTTTGAATACCAAGAGAGCGGGCAAATGATCGCCGAGGACGTTAAGGGCGTTCAAACCACCGTCTTCCGCCTGAAGCGCAAATTGTTTTTGTACCGCTATTCGGAGTATGATCTGCGAATCGTGCCAGCATGAGAAATAGGCGGGCACACACAAATGAGGAGGAAGCGCCATGTCATTAACAAATAAGCAAAAAGCAATTCTGTATCAAGCCAAACAAGGAAGATACGTTTGCCATATTTTGGCCCACCAACCAGAAGTTGCCGATCTTCTGGAACGTAAATACATAATCGAGGACAAGTGTTTGGGTGGCTATCATTTTTACAAGGCCACTGAATGGGGTGTTAACGCTATCCGTGATGCTTCGCTCATGGTTCTCCAGGTCAATATCCCCGGGCAACCGCCGCTGATCCTGGTTGACTCTAAAGACCTGGCGCACGATATTGAAAGCGGTATTCTTTATGACGTTCTTAGCTACACAGAAGGCTTATCAGAACAATCGGCCAATAGCAGCAAATCGACACAAAACGGCCTGATCTCCTGGAAAGAGGCGGTTAAACAAGAGGCTGAAACCTATCAGGCACTCCAAGAGGAAATCACAGCAGGGCGTGAGGCTGAAGGGCGTTATTGGCAGTTCTTAGACGACAACACACTCTTTTCAGTTGGGGCCAGGCGGATGACGGTTGCTGAGCTTGAGCAACTACCCGACTGGGAGCCTGTTTGAAATAAACACAAACCCCGCCAGGGGCGGGGCCTGTGCAAAGAATTAAGGGGCGAATGGAGTATATCATGGAAAACACATTCGAGCAACTTTACGGCCTGACCGAGGCACAGCGCATCGACGCGCGCAATGTTGCGCGGCAAAACATCGTCGCGCGGCAGGGGGCCGAACCCCAGCGGCACGAGTTTGAACACCACGCGGCGAACGAGTGGCCGACGTGGGTGTCGCGGCTGGTGATCGGTTTTGCTGGCGTCCTGCTCGTGGCTGCTGCGCTGGTGTCCTACTTCCGGATCACCGCCGCCGGACGGCAGCACTACCTCGAAACGTTGGGCGGTAGCACGCGCGCAGATGTCGTGGGGCTGGCGGCGTTCATCATGGCTGAGGCAATGGTGATCGTGTCCGCCAGTATGCGCGCGCACGTCCCCGAAGGTAAAAAGTGGGTAACAACCATTACGACTCTTTTGGGACTGGCAATGGCGTTTGTCGGCAACGCGGTGATCACCCGCCCCGAACTGGCGTGGTCGTGGGCGGCAGCGTGGGGCATTCTTGAGACCTTCACGCCGCCGATTGCGGTCCTGGTTGTCGCGCTGCTGCTCGAAGGCACACTGGCGTCGGCAGTACAGCGTCGTCACGCCAATGAGGTGGCCTACCAGCAGGCGCGCGCTGCCTGGCTTGACGCCACGCGCGCACCAGAAGACGACCTGGCGTGGCGCGGCGTCTATGCGTCCGCTCTGCGCACGGCGCTGCTGAACGCCAACACCGCCCAGGGGACCGGTCGCGGATTATCCGCTCGCCGCGACATCGTGCGCGGCATGACGGACGACGACTGGCGGCGGCTCGTGTGGCGCGAAATGAACGCTAACCAGTGGTTTGAGGGCGGGGATGGTGTCCCACCGCGTGGGACAGATGGGACACTTGCGAACGCTCCGGTACGGGGGGATTTTGTCCCACCACGCGCCGATCTGCATCAAAGTGATCCAATCGACAGGGTTGTGGGACACCTGGGGCGCTGCTCTCAGGATGCCGAATTGTCGGTGCGTGACCTTGCCGCAAAGCTGGATGTCAGCAGGTCTACAGCGCACCGCGCCAAAAAGGAATACAGCAACGGGAGGCAACAGGAGGACCGATGACCTGGACCGACGCATACGCCGCGATTGGCATGACGCCCGCCGACCTGCGCCTGTGGCGCGACGGTGTTGCACACAAGCGCCTTACATGGTACAATACACTTAATATGATTGTGCGCTAAACGTCAGAAGGAGAATAGCCTCAGCGTTAGCACAATGTGGCATCTTAACAGCTGGATAGTTTCAAACAGGGTGCAGTCGCACA
>DAOTTY010000142.1:0-9033 GCA_034437575.1 Anaerolineae bacterium
AGCTGGCCACCGCTACCGATTGACGGCTCATCATCAAAAACGGCTTCGCCCACCGGGTCACGCACAAGGAGCTGCAAATCCGCATTGGTTTCCCACACCAGGCTCACCTCAATGATGCCATCCGGCACCGTTTGACCGACAATGGCAGCGGAGTCGGTTCCTGTGGCCGTCGCGCCAGAAAGGGTTAGCACGAACTCACCCTCGGTGCCCCCAATCGCCTGCCCATAGCGGGTAGCAACCAGCGTATACGTGCCGCTCAGGTCAAGCACCTGGTTCACGATTTGTGAATTCAGGCTGGTATCGTCGGCGTCATCGCTCTGGGTGACAACCTGCCCGCTTTCATTGAGGAGGAACAAGTATGGATCAAGGCTGCCGGATGCCGCCTCAAGTGAGGCTGTAATCACGTCACCCGCAGCAGCAGTAAACGAGTAAGACTGCACAACCTGCTCATTGGCGATCACACCATTGACGGGATTGCCGGGAGAGATAGCCTCAGCAGAGGCGATTAGATCAGCCGAGGGGGCCGGGAGTGCCTGCTGGTCAATGCCACCATTGCGGACGGTAACAGCGCCATTGGGTTCTACCACAAAACTTGCCAGGAACGTCTGGCCGGGCAAGATCGTCCCGTTGATAGGGGAAAGGGCTTGCTGGTCAACCGTTGCGTCTACCGTAAAGGACACCGCCCCGTTGTTCTCACAGTCCTGAACGTAGAACACGAGAATCTCATATGTCCCAGCAGGGAGTTCGCTGGTCGTCCAACTGGCGCTTTCTGTTGGACTATCGGCAGTGAAGCCCTCGCAATCGCCATTCACGTTGCCCGTTTCAAATGTGCCGCCACTTTCGGTTAGCACACTGTCCCAGAACAGCGTCCCACCCACCGGGTCGCGCACTTCCAGGTTAAAATCTGCGGTTGCGTTCCACGTCAACCCCACCTGGATGCCATCGACCTGCACAGTTTGCACGTCAATGTCACCCGGCAGGTCGGGCGAGACGCTTTCATCGACTACCGCTTCGGTAGCCTCTTCTGTTGCGACCTCTACAACTTCGGTGTCAGTTGCCTCTTCCGTTGCAGCGACTGTGGGTTCTTCCTCAGTGGCTTCTGCGGCTTCCGCTACATCGGCAGGGGTGCCACTGGCCAACGCCAACGAAATCGAGAAGTCACCTCGTGTGGGAAGGTCAGTCACGGGCAACGGAAACACGGTGATGAAGTAGGTGCCATCAGCCGCCAGCGTGATATTATCCAGAACGAGGAAGCCGTTGCCCTGGTCATCGGTTCCCTGGGCCAGTTGCTCACCGTTAGCGTCTGTAAAGACCACACCAAGGGCCAGTCCATCGCCAGAAATAAGCGTGAGTTTGATGGATTGGCCGTTTGTTCCGTTGTAGGTGTAAACCTGAGTAATGGTATCATCGCTAATGGTGCCATCGGCAGAAAGCCCTGGCGTCAACTCGCGTGGGCCGCCCTGTGCGGCGGCAGTGACGGCCAACACCAGTGCCGCCGCCGCTGTGGTTAAGTGTAGCATTGCCCTTCGGGAGCGTTTAAGCATGGAGGGTCCTCCAGGTTGGATCATCGAATTTGTGCAAGCAAGTGTAGCCAAACAAATCAGCTTACGCCATTGCATGACTGCAAGACGGTGGGCAAACGGATGTTTGAAGCACTTTGCTAAAGCAGCCACCCATGTTAGTCATATCAATAACGACTCAGGTACTCGCTTAAATACCCCTACCCCCTTACCCCCAAAATGCGGGAAGGGGTGGGGGGCAAGCCAGGTCGTTAGCAGTATCCTTATTGATGCCGGTTGAGTTTTGTTAAAGAGGAACTTGAATGAATCGAACATTTTTGACGCTAGCAGCAGTTTTCGGCTTTATTGCTGTAGGGTTGGGGGCATTTGGTACCCACGCCCTAGAAGCACACTTTACGGCTAACCCCAATCGAGAACCCACTTACGAGACGGCTGTTCAGTATCAGATGTTCCATGTGGTGGGGTTGATTGCCATTGCCTGGCTAGATGGCCACGCTCAGGGCCGGGTTGCCAAAATGGCCGGATGGCTGTTTATCGTCGGGATTTTGCTGTTCTGCGGCAGTTTGTACATCCTGGCTGTGTTTCAAATCTCAGCGATGGGCGCTGTTGCTCCGCTGGGCGGTTTATCTTTCCTGGCGGGTTGGGTACTCACAGCCCTGAGCGCCTGGCGCTACGGCGCGGCCTAGTCCAGCGCGAACAACTCCGGCTTGCAAACGTAGAGTACGCGGGCAATCTCGTAGCCAACGAACTGGTTTTCACCCGCGACGATAATCTTCAGTGGCCCGTTAAAAGGTGCCTTTTCCAACAGTTCAAAGGATACACCCGGGTTTAGCCCCAACGTGGACAGGTAATGCAGCATCGTGTCATCATGGGTGTGAACCCGGCTCACCGTCCACGTTGCCCCGGTGATTGCTGTATGGAGTGGCTCATCAATAATGCGGGGCATTTTGCCATTCACTGTGGGGATAGGTTCACCGTGCGGGCAGCGCCTTGGGAAGCCCGTCATTTCGTCCATACGGTTAACGACGTTGTCTGTCACGGCTGCACCCAGCTCGTCGGCGGCGTCATGCACCTCATGCCAGCCGAACCGCATTACATCCACCAAAAAGCGCTCTACAATGCGGTGCCGCCGGATGCCCTGCAAGGCTTCACGTTCGCCGCTGGGTGTCAGGACGATGCCACGATAGGGTTCGTGTTCAACAAACCCGCCGTCGCGCAGGCGCTGCACCATGCGCGTCACCGCCGGGGCGGAAACCCCCATCTCCTCTGCAATGGCCGATGTCGAAACGTAAGGATTACTATCCTGATAGTAAGCAATCCGGTAAACTTCGGCCAAGTACTCTTGCTGTTTGTAGTTCGCCCCACTCATGTAGCAGTTCCAATGTGGCTGTGTTTATTTTGATTACCGTGATTAGCATAAATGATAGCGGAAAGACGGATTGTTGCACAAGGTTAAAATATGAGTTTAGCCCGTAAAACTTTCGTCGGAAGGCAGGGTCAACAAATAAGCAACCAGCGCGTCGATGTCTTCTTGAGGAACGCTCATTTGCAGTTGGTGGGTACCCGGCAGGGCAAACACCTCGCGTAAGGTTGCTGCCCGGCCATCGTGATAATAAGGCGCACTCAGCCACAGCCAATTCACGGTGGGCGTGTCGAACTCGCCACCGGTGCCCACATCATAAGGCAGGTTGTTTGTGCCTGTAGGCAAGGCGTGGCAATCTGCACAGGATTGTTCCTCGAAGACAGCCCGCCCCCGTGCAACAAGCGCGTCTTCCGGTGTGATGGGGCTAAGCGGGGCCTGTATCGACTCCATGTACAGCGCCAGCGCATCCAGGTCCAGCGAAAGACCGCCGTGCGGCTCCCCCAGTGGCGCGTTCAGTTGGTCGTCTGGCAACAGGCCCGTGCCCGCTTGCAACTGGCGGATTTTCAATTCCACATCCGTTAGTTCATCCCACGACCCTGTCCAGTTATAGGGGGCCGTCCGGTTCAAGCCAAACAGCACAGGCGTGTTACGCGGTCCATCACCAACACCGGCCCACACGCTACCGTCCGTCATGCCATCCAGATGACAGTTCGCGCAGCTTACCCAGCCATCCGTCGCCATGCGCGGGTCCGCCGCACTGTGGAACCACTCTGCCCCAATCAACACATCTATCGGTATCGTCAACTCAGTAGTTACCGGGATTGTATCCAACGTGGCAAACGTGGAGGTATCCAGAATCGTCACGGTGCCGTCAATCGCATTGTGGACGAAAAGGCGGGTATTGTCCGTATTGAGCAGCAGGCTGCGCGGGTTCTTGCCAACTTCAATATGCGCTTCGGCGCGTTCTCCCTCAATGTTGATGACAGATACGCTGTCACTACCCGCATTGGCAGCATACACCCGCCGCCGGAACGGGTCTACCTGCACGGCAAAGGGCATATTCACCGGGCGGTCGGCAGTGTCCAGGGCAATCTGCGCGGCCCCGGCAAGTTCCAGGCCGCTCAGTTGAAACACATTGACGATAGGGCTGACAATCGTATCGTAGGTGACAGCAGGATTGTCGGGATTGGCGCGGGTTTGTGGCAGGTAGGCCAGCCCGCGTGTGATGTCAATATCAATGGCCGGGGATAGGCTGGCCCCGGTGTTAACGGTACTCATCACCCGCTGCTGTGGCAGGTAAATCAGGCTCAGGCTTCCACTCCACAGATGCGTCACATATAAAAAATCCCCCCACAGGGCCAAACCGGTTGGATGGGGCGGTGTCGGAATACGCGCCTGAACCTCCCCTGTGCCAATATCAAGCACAACCACCGCGCTGCTGCCCTGCATGGACACATACGCAACCTCGTTGTTCGACGTGACCACGCCATACGGCCACACGCCATCCAGTTGAACAGACGACGTGGCGCTGTCTGCTGTTAAATCCACGATGGACAGCGTGTTGTCGCCCCGGTTTGCAACCAGAATACGTGTGCCATCTGCCGTGACAGCCACCGAGCGCGGATCGTCACCCACCGCAATTTCGTTCTGCACTTCCCCGGCCACAGGGGCCACCACCGAGACGGTATCGCTCATCATATTGGCAATGAACAACAGCCGGGAGTTGCTATCAAAAGCCAGTGAACTGCTCGTGAAAACAGGGTTGGTGCGAGCATCTGGCAAAGCGTACAAGGGGCGGGGCGTTGGCTGCGCTTGTGCCCGTGCAGGCAATGGCTGCTGCAACAAGCCAGTGGTAGCCAGCAACAAGCTGCACAGGCTGATGCCTGCTGCCAAACGTACACGACGCAAGCGGACCTGGGGGGTCGATCTGGGGTGATTAGCCACGGGTTTCCTCTATATACAGTGATTGAGTTGCGTTTAATCCAGAGACAGCAGCCGGTCATGACGAATAACAAACTGCCGGGCAACAATATCAGGCGCACCGTCAGGATTGGTGCCTGTAAACGCGACAGTTAAAGTTAGCGGGTCAGAACTCGCCGCACCGTCAACACGACCATCATTACCCTCAAAAAATGGATAGGCGGTGTTCAGTGCAGTCGGGTTATATTGATACGGTAGCACACTGCCCTGCAAAGGTGTTGGCCCGTCCTCAATCACGACCTGCGGCAGCCTGACCGTTAGATAGGGGGTTACATCTGTCCAGCCCTCCGGCGGGGCAAATGTGAAGTTAAACGGGAACCCGGCAGGAATCGCAGCGTCGCCGCCGTCTGCTTGATCCCAGGCAAATTTGTCATTTTGCGACAGCACCACATAAACCGAAAAGGTGTTGTCTGGTGCGCCAAGCACACTGCCAACCGGTTGCAGCACATCCGATAAACCACTGGCTAAACCGTTGTCAGGGCGCACAGCCACGTTTACCTGCCACACCCCCGGCTCATCCACCATGACCCCGGCAGATGGGGCGTAGAAGTAGCCGATGGCGTTCGTCTGCCCACTTACCTGACGGGTTTCACCAGACGGTGCCGTAACGGCCACATTCACCTGTGACGGGATGGTAGGGGCAACCTGACCTACGATGTCGAGCGGGTCACCCATGTGCAGCACATCCCCCGGCTGCGTGCCAGAGGGATGAAAGAACATCTGCACAGGGTCGTCATCAGCCAGCGTGAGCAGCGCATTTTCTGCCGGGTTCCCGGTCACATCTCGGAAGGGCGGCAGTACTCGTGCGCCGAGGTCATCATCTCCCTCAATTACAATGGCTGTTGCGGCATAAATGGCGGTTGTGTTCACACCCGCTGCCTCATTGCGGACGACCGCCCCCCCAAACACAAATGCGTAATCGCCTGGGCGGGCACCGGCGTACCCGGCACCAATCTGCTGGTTCAACGGGTCATCTAGCGACCACACCAGCGGCAGGCCACCTTGCTCGCCACCTACCACAAACTGACGCATTATTTTGCCAGGGCTGACCATGTTGGTATACACATAGGCACCATTGCTGATGGCGTCGGCATCGAAGGGTACCAGCGCGTCGTTGTCCGCATTGTCGCCGAGGGTGGCGGCGGGGAGTGCCCCTTCGACGGCCAACCGGTCAATGGGCGTACCATCGGGGGCAGTATAATCGGGATGTGTTGTCCTCAACCACGCCGCATAACGTCCGCTAACATCCTGAAGTCGCAGACGCGGAAACATGGTGTTGAGCGGGCTGTCAGCCAGCCACAAAACATCACCACCGATATACGGCGCATAGAGTATGGCGTCACTCGCATCGTCACCCGTGTACCGCTCAACAATGTAACGCGCTGGCTCATAACTCAATTCCGCATTGGCCAGGCCCCGCTGCCCACGCAAAACCATGTTTGATGTTTCAGCACCGATAACCCCGGCACTCCGCAGGCTGGCTGCCCACAACCGCCCCGCTTCATCTGTATATCGTGCTTCGTAGCCCACCACGTATTCACCTGCCGCCCCCAGCATGATTGGCGAATCGGGTGTGAAAACACCATAGGCATTGGCCGTACCAGTAATCACCTGTTCAGTGGGGGCACCCTCTAACGGAAGAATCCGCACCGTAACCGTCACATCAGCAGCGACTCCCGGCGAAATATGCACACCCGTGTGGAGGAAATCCCCCACCTCAAACGGCGTGCCAGACAGCACAAATGGCTGCATATCGAGCTGCTCTGCCACCAGGAATGTGTAATTGCCCCCGCCCACGTAGCGATTGCCCCACACGTCCTCAACGAAGCCTTCCAGGGTGACGGTATAGTCACCGTACTGGTCAAACGTCTGGTTGATATAGGTGTTATTAAGCGTGGTAAAGCGGTACACATCCACCTGAGACTGCTCCCCAAAGCGGTCGCGCTCATCAAACGCCTGGGTAGAAATTGCGCTCTGCACAATAGGCGCTGCCGTCAGGTTATCACTGCTGCCATCTGGAAACTGAATAGACGCCGTCAGCCGCCCACTTGGGAACAGCAGCGGCAGCAGTGGCACAGCGGTCGTATTGTAATCGTTGGGCAACAGGTTCATGATGTATGGCTCAATGGCATACGTTATGGTTTGCCCATCATAGCGCGTAGACGGCTGCAAAATGTACGTGGGGCTGTTGTAACGCACCCGGTTAGAAAGCCGAAGGCGCTGTTGATCTTCAACCGATAAAATGCCCCGGCTGCCGTTGCTAGGGTCGTCGTAAAACAGTGCGAACGGCAGCCGCCTGGGTGTGTCGGGTTCCATGCCCACGTTGAACACCAGTGGCATTCGCGTGGGTGTAGGTGGGTATGCCTGTTCACCCTCGCCCAGCACACTATTCTCGCCCCATAACGTGCGTTCCCCATCCCCCACCTGTGCAAGGCCCTGGAAAACAGGCACATAGGTTGCGGCTGGCAAATCTGCCGGGACTGTCAAGTCTACGTCGAACCCAAATAGCAAATCATCCCCACGCCGGATAACCTGAGCGGGCGGAATGACAACTTCGCCCAATGTAAACTCTGAACGCAGGTTCTCAAGCGCAAACCCTGTGGGCGTCAACACGCTTGACCAGCCGTTGCTAGCGCCCACCGCACCTACAACGGCTTCACCGCTGCTGTCCGTCACAGGTAACAGGTGAATTTGCCCAATCATTGCTAACCCGGTCAGGCTAGGGGGCAAATCAGGTGCAGACAAGCGCACATCTAACTGCATTCGGACGGCATCACCGGGAGCATAGTCCAGGCGGGTTGTACGCCCCCGCACCTGCCAGTTTGAACTCCCCTGTGCAACAGTGCCCGAAAAGCTAAAGCGCGTGACATCGCCTTCAAGCTCATCACCCAAATAAACAATGCCATCAACCTCTTCAACAGTGGGCACAGCCACATCAGGGAAGGTTTGTGCATCTACGCTGTTGCCCTCCGCATCTAGATAGGCCACCTGCACAACAGACAGCATGGCGTTTGGGTTGAGCAACTCATTCTGGACAGGCGTTGCAGGGATACGCAGTTCAACTGCGTTTTCCCCTGCGGCAACAGCCACAGCAAGCGTTCCCAGGTCGCGGGGTGGGGTTGTGAGCGCCCGTAGTGTCGCGGGTTCTGCACCGTTCGGGTTCACGTCAAGTACAAGCAACGCACCATCAGCGTTGATTTCAATCTGAAGGCGATCATATACGACGGACGGCTCCAACCCAATGTAAACGGAATCCTGGTTTTGCAGCACGAACCCCGGCCCAACTGCGGCTGTTGGGTATCCCTGCCAATCTTCCAAAAGGCCATCAACGATGAGCTGCGTAATGGGTCGGTCTGTTGACGTGCCGCCTTCGGGGAATGACCCGCGCACAATAGTCGCTGGCCCGCCTGGTAGTGCGCCGGGTTGGCCACGCACATCGCTAGGAATTGTCGGTGCAGGGCTAATCAGAAAAGGCGTATTGCCAGGGCCAAACAAAGTTGCCGTAAATGTCCCGGTAATACTGGCAGGCGTATAGACCGTTTCCGCAGTGTACAGATTGCGAACGGCCACCTGTGCGCCAGGGAACACAGACCCAGCAGCACCTGTGATAGTCACCTGTCCCGCCTCATCTGGGGCAGAAACCGAAATCAGCGACCCAATCGGTGGCATCCCCCGCTCAGCTACTGTAATCACCTGTGCCTGGCTGGTGGGCACAGCAGCGCCACACACAACCAGCAAGCATAGCGCTATCAACCAACGCCAAAGAATCATACCAGCCACCATTTTTACCGTAAATAACCGAGCCTCTAAGATGCTGCCAACATTCTAGCAAGGATGCTGACATATTGCAGCCAATATCCCCCAATCTTGCGTTTGGCGGTACACTTAATGGCTATGGAGCCTAACCTGACCCCGCCCCCAAGACGTGCCCTACGCCCGCTCATCGAACAGCGCCTCGGCCTGGACATCGAGATGCGTCCCCAGGTTGATCTGCTGCCGCTTATTGACCGTTTTGCCAATGGCGACCCGGCCACATACCAGCGCCGCTTGCACAAAGCGCCAGAATCCGCGCCCATCTGGCAGGCCCTCATTCGTGAACTGGCCATTGGTGAAACATACTTCTTCCGAAATCAGGCGCAGTTCCGCCTGCTGCGGCATCACATCATCCCA
>DAOTTY010000143.1:0-6829 GCA_034437575.1 Anaerolineae bacterium
CCACCTGTGCCACCGGCAAAGCCGGGGTTGGAGCCTGCGCTTGAAAGTACATGTTGACCACCATTACCAAAGACATCACGAAAAGAGCATATCCCGCCAGCGAGCCTATAAAGGGCTGTCACCTTCTTCTTCGAGGATAGACGACCAAAAGTCATCGCCGTCGTCGGCGGGGGGATCTGCCGCTTCTTCCTCTGGTTCATCCAGACGCTCGCGTAGCTCTTGCTCAAGGTCATCTGCCTGGTCGAAAAGTTCGTCAAGGCCGTCATCACCAACGCCGGCTGGCACTTCCGCTTCCGCTTCGGCCTCTGTCTCGACCTCGGCGACAGGTTGCGGCTCAGGCTCAGGTTTTGCCGGAGGTGAGGCAGACTTGGCCTTGCGTTTCGGTTCCGCCTGCTTCCCGTTGCTACTTGCGATGTCTGCCAGGCCCTCTACAACGTCACCGGGCACCAGCCCGGCCTCTGCGACGACAGCCTGCATAGCTACCTCTACCTGTGCCCTGGCTGCTTCCGCCTGTGTCAGGGCCGTGTCTATCTTTCCGATCTCCGCCCGAATAAGTTCTTCCGGTGTGTTACCATTTCCAGTCATGCTTTCCTCCCAATCATCTTTCGTCTGACCCATAGGCCAGCTACCAAACTCACCAACACTGTTACCGCCGGCAGCCACGTCTCGACGCCGCCAGACTGAGCCGTCATTTGTTCCGCCGTCAATCCACTCAGAATAGGGTCTTGCGGGGGTGCGGCTAGCCGTATCCCGCCCCCTCCCGGCGAAGCACCCGACGCGGGTGCGATAGAGGGCGCCGGAGCCTGGCCAGGTTCGACCAGCATCACCGTCACATCGTCCCAGTACACGTCATTGTGCTTGACGGGATAGTAAGGGCTTGAGCGCAGAAACACAGCGATTATGCCCGATTCTCCCGCCGTGACCCGCACCGCCGGCGCGGGCTGCCAGGTGTCCAACGGGCTGAATGTGTCGCCCCACGTCGCCGCGTTCGGGTCACTGCCTCCTTCTGAAGCTACACCAACGCGCATGTTCATCATTTGCGCGGCATCCGAATGTTTAGGATCGTCCTCTCCGCTCGACCAGGCCGACCCCCAAGCCGTCACTTCGACCACGGCATAGGGCGGCACCTCGATGCGGCGATAAAGGCCGGCATCGTGGACGCGAAAGACGCTGAAATACTGCTGAGCGTTGTTCCCGCTGTGTACTCGGTCCGGGTAAGGCCGATGGAAGGGAGCCACTTCGGGGTTGGCTTGCTTGTACTCAGGCCCGTTGCCAAAGTACCAGGTCTGCCAACCATCCATAACGCGGTCATTGGCGGTCTCAAAGCCCTCGAACCCCTCAACGAAAATTATGTCACCGGGTTGGGGATCAGGGGCGTCGTCACCCTCTTGCGCCAGGGCCACCCCTGCCGAATAGCATAGGAGCGACACCAGCGCCAGGGCTACAACACTACTACGGATAAAATCAAAATGTCGCATAACAACCTCCTTTTAATAGGTCCTCAATTGGATAAAGATTTTTGTCATGTTGGCAAACACACCAACGTTGCACAGTGCGATAATTGTTCCTTCAGTCGAATTTGCCCAAGTCATCTCTCCTAACGCGATCCAGGTCGCCAGGGCCGCCCCTTGTGCTATCAGCCCCTCGTGCCAGGAAAACCAGTTGCCCAACAAAGCCAGCGCCACGGTCCATCCCCAGTGAGACATCGCCAACATCGTCCCGGCAGTGGAGATCATCAAAGCCAACTGCCAGCCGCCCAACACGACCCCGATCCCGTAACCCATAAAAACGCCCCACAAAGCACGCGGCATCAAGGCCCCAGTAACCACACTAGCCACCAGGCCGGATGACAATGCCGCTATCCATATTTTGAGGTTCCAAACCCCTCTACTATATAGACACATGAAGGGAGGGGGTTTTTTGATTTTTCTCAGCGAATTTACGAGTTTTTTACGTGCAGCATCGTGCCGTCTGGCCTGATCCACAATGCCTCTCCTTTCTGTAGGCGGGCTGCCTGCGGGCCAAGTTCCTCGGACACAAACGGGCTGTCTCCCAAGATGAGCAGGGGGAGACCGTCAACGTCCATACCCGGCTGATAGACCACGGCTTGCAATCGCTCTAACACGGCTTTTGACAGCGCGACCTGCGGATACCATAGAAACACCCGCCGACCTGCTTCCAGGCTATCCGCTACGAGGGCATAGGTCGCGGCGGGTTCGTGAGACCTGACCGCCGCCGACCCCTTTAGGGGGGCGTCTTTCACGCGGTCATCAAAGTACCCAGTTTGGTGTATCTGTGCCAGACGTACCTGGTCGGGCCGGTATGCTATCTCTGCCAGGTCCCGCAGGCCCTGGGCACCCGCTGCCCATCCTCGGCGCATCAGTTCCTCGGTCAGGCCGACCCCGCCAGCCCACCACAGCCAACGGGACAGGCTGCGAGGATACAGGGGATTGATAGCGGGCAGCTCTTGCTCGGAAAGACCAGTAGGGGCTGGCGTGGACCCATTGCCGCTCAACACCAGCGGTTCGGCCCCATCTCTCAGGCACCGGCCGGCCAGTGCCTTGAACAAACCAAAGGCGCGTTCTTGGGGACCGATGACCACCAAAGGGCCTGTCAACGCGCTCCACGGCACCACCTGAGGCGTTGGTAATGTAGCCCCCTCGGCCTGTCGAGGATCTGCCGGGCTGTCCGGGTGGCCATCACCCCCTTGAGGTTGAGGCACCGTCGTCACCGGCTCGACCCCCCCTTGAGGTTGGGGCGTCGTCATCACCGGCTCGACCCGCGCCTGCATTCGCAAACTCAGCGCCGCCACCCCGTCCGCTGTCCTCAAGATCACCTGGTCGTCATCCTGGGCCAGTATGTGCTGAAAAGAGACCGCATCTTTCAACGGACCGACCAGCATCGGGGCATCGGACGAACGGGACACCAAGAGGTCTACCTGGTCGAGATCTACCCCGGCACCCGCTGCCTCTTGGACTGTCTCGCCCCATAGCAGCACTGACCCGCCCCGCTCTTTGGCCTCGGCCAATATCTTCTGGCCCAGATCCCCCACACCCAACCCCACAACCAGCGTAGAGGGGGAAAGAGTGTGTCGGAGTGGCAACCAGCACGAAGCCGCGAATGCCTTGAGCATCTTGCTCGAACCGGGTGCTAATACACTCATGCTCTCAAAGTCGAGAGCATCCGTAAAGGGAGGGAACCACAACACGCTCATTTGGGGCTGGTCGAGTAGGGATTTCAGACGCGCGGCGACCGGCATCAAGTTAGCCTCGACGGAGGTCCAGTTGCGGGTATCCCACATCATCTTTTCTTCTTCTGTGAGAGGGGGAAGATAGGGTATCTGCTCGGTCAATGCCGGTTTGCCCAACAGAGAACTGATGATAGGGGGAGAAAGGAAGTTGCTTTCATCGTTCACGCTGCTGTGCCCCCATATTTTCAGTATGAGCCTCATGAAACGATAGGTGCTTTTCCCCACCATCGCCTCGGTGACACCCAACGCAGTGGTGAGCCACTCCATCACCAGGTCGGCATAGTCATCGGCGTCCCGCACGTTGAGCGGCGCCAGGGGGTTAATCCTCTGCCCCTGTCCAGGGTGGACCCAGGAAACCGTACGATCAGTCTCCCAGTTCACGCTCCACCCGCGCCGGTCCATCACGATAACCCGCCGCCCCTCAACTGACAGCCATTCCCCAATCAGCCGCTGCAGGGTAGAGGGCACCGAGGGGGTGAAACCGACCCACACGGCTTCAACCGGCTCTATCAAGTGAACCATTTGACCGTCCGCTTCCTGGACGGCAAAGGGTAAGCCTTGGCTTGGAGGCGTTGACATGCCAAGCAACTCTTTGTTGCGGGAGGCCAGGGTAGGGTACGTCTCGACATCCGGCAAGGCCAGGCGACCCGGCGCAATCTCAACGCCTTGCTCCGCAAACAAAGCCTTGAGTTTCCCACGCCAGCCGGTCACGGCCTTGGTGTCGGGCCACGTTTCCAGCATTTCTAGGAATTGCTCAGGGGTTTCGGTGAACACCTCGCAGCTCATCAAGCCGTCGCGCCATGTCAAGCGCACCGCCCCGCGCCACAGGGCTAACGCCAGGCTATGCGCCTGATGTGGGGGAAATTCGCTGAACGTGATCGGCACTGCTTCACCCAGTTCGGTAACGTCAAACTTGACCTCTGACAGACGCACCAGGGGCAGTTCTTCCAGCGCGCGCCGCAAAAGGGCCTTGTTCCCGGCATCCGCAAAGAGCACCAGGTGGCCCTGGGAGGAAACCCAAGTCAGCGTTAAATCTTTCTTTAGCACGTTCAGGGGAGCCAGATTCAGCTCGCGCCCCTGATCATCGTAGCGCACACGAAACATATCAAACCCCTTTAACTAACCAAACAGTGCATCTATGTCGGCCAAGTCATCATCGCCGTCCCCATCGTCTGGGGACTCTAGCCAGTCCAGGTCTCCCTGATCATCACCGTCGCCAGGCCCTGCAGGCGCTTCCCCACCACCATCTGGCGACCTTACCAGTGCGTCCAGGTCGGAAAAGTCCAGCGCGTCCAGGTCTCCCTGATCATCGCCACCGCCACCAGGCCCTGCAGGCGGCACACTCCCCCCGTCATCAGGCGACTCTAACAGCGCGTCCAGGTCGGTCATAGAAGCAGTGTCCACCGGGGCAGACGGCATTGTCGATCCCATGCCGCCGACCTGTGCGCCTTCCTGCTTCTCACGCAGAAATGCGCGCCAGTGCCCCTGCATCGTCATTACTTCGGGCATCAGGTCGGCCCCGGCTCCCGCCCCTCCTCCTAGCTCTCCTTGCTGCGTCTTGCCCGTCAGTTGTCCCAACGCCGTCATTAACCGGCTGAACATATCGCCTAATGCCATTACGATCCTCCCAATAGAGCTTTTTCTGCCTGCGTGGGCACAAAGTTGATGGTAAAGTTTCCGTCAGGCAGTTTGACGACCCCGTGCCCCCTCTCTTGGGTCACCAAGGCACTCCTGAGCACCTGCAGGTGCTCGTTAGTCACATCAGGGAAACGCGCCTGAATGGCCTCGATCCCTGCCGGCTGCTGTGCCAAGAACACGTAAAAGCGGGCGTTTTCCAGCACGTACAGCCCGGAGGCCACATCCAGGTTGCTATTCCCTAGCCCGCCACCGCTCAACCCCTGGCCCGTCAGCGTAAAGAGGTTCTGCTCGGCCACCCACACCCCGGCCCCCGCCGTGCGGAAGGTCTTGAACATCATGGCCACGGTGCGGGCGAGCAAGGGTTCCTCGCTCATCCGCTTGAACTCGTCCACAAAGATGAGCCGTCGTCGATCTCGGCGCCGGCGCAGGCACTCGCGTTGCAGTGCCGTGAGCACCAGGCCGTAGAGCAAGGTCTTGAAGCGATCCGGGATGCGGTTAAAGTCAAAGACCACCACGTCCTTGCTCAAGGCAAAGTCGAGGTTGGTCGGGGCGTTGAACACCTTGCCCAGCGTCCCGTCAACATAGATACCAGCGATCTCTTTGGCCAGGTGCTTCGCGTCGTCTCCCTCGCGCCGCAGCGCCATGACCAGGTTTTCCAGGCGTGGATGAACAGAGGAGGGAGAATCAGGTGCAAGCCCGGCATAGATGTCCCGGCACGCCATCTCGATCAAAGCTTCCTCAAAGTTGTTGAGAGGCCGGTCCAATAGCAACCCGATCTGGGTCATCACGTGGGCGTGCTGGTCCTGGGGCGTGTCGTAGACGATCTCTAGGGGATTGACCGTCATTGAGGCAAAGTCCAGCGCGTTGTACGACGAACGATCCTTGCCGACCGCCTCGGCCAGCAGGCGACCATGCCCCATCGGCTCTAGCTCAATGACCTGAGTGCCCCGCAAGAGCGCCTCGCGCAGCAGCAACATGTGCGTGGAGAACGTCTTGCCCGATCCCGTCATGCCCAGGATGACGCCGTGGTTAGGTTCGTTGAGGTCCTCCCCAAAACCGTCCCAAAACACGGGCGCGCCGTTATCTGCAAAGCCCCACAGCACACCATCGGTGTCCCCACGCCGGCGCGCACCTAGCACGCCCATCGCCACGGCTGTGCCCGCCGAGAGCACGTTGTGCCGTAGTCGCTTGGAGATGACCCCTGCGGCCGGTCCCCTCTCATCCGTCGTAAAGAGTGAACGGAACATCTGCGCCTGGGGTCGGTAGTCGCGCAAAGCCATGTATGGCCCCATTAACGTTTCGACGCTTGAGACACGCTCGTTCAGCTCTTTTACAGTCCTGCCCGGCACCAAGATGGACGCTACCACCAGGTGCAAGGTCTGGCTGCCCTGTTGAATGGCCTGAATGCCTTGCTGCAAGGCGTGCCATCGCTCTGTCAAGTTCACGTCTTGCCCCAGGTCGTCTATGGACGCCTGAATGGCGTTCTTGGCCATATTCAAGTTTTTTCGTGCTGCGTTCTGTGACATGGATTCGATGTCCAATGACACCGTGACAGGGAAGCCTCGATACAAAAGCCGCGCCAGGACGCTCCAATCCCAAGTGCCGAGGAATTGGTACGAGGTCAGGACCCTCAGAAACGGCCCCTGATTTCCTTGTGGCTCAAGTTGGTTCCAAGCGTCGTTGTAGCGTCCGGCGATCATCGGGGGCAGGCCCGGACGCAGCCGGGCATAGAGGCCCATGCTGCTGAGACCCTGGGCGACCGCCATCGCTTCCATCTGTCCCATCCAGAGCACCATATAGTGCTCGTTGGCGTACAGCTCGCCTTGGGCTGTACGTTCCAGGAGGCCGCGATACTGACGGATCACCTGTGTTGATCCTTCGTCACCTGCACGAGCCTCGGACTCCCTGGCCCGCGCGATGGGGTCACGCATGTCCAGGGGC
>DAOTTY010000144.1:0-5862 GCA_034437575.1 Anaerolineae bacterium
CGCCGATACCGGCATACGTCTCACCACACAGCGCCATTTCATCGCCGACCATCGCGGCAAAATGCAGTGTCATCGGTTGCATGGCCTCATCATCCTGCGCGTGCAGCGACAGTACAGGCAGCAGGAGTATTCCCAACAGAATGAACAGACGTTGCATTGTATTTTCCTCTCGATTATCCCTTAGGCTATTCCAGGTAAAAGACAAAGCAGAAAGCTGGTAAACTCTCAATACGTGTCTGAATGGAGGGCACCATGCCAGAAGTTAGCGAAGCGTTGAAGCAAACGTATATTGAAACAGCCAGAGTGTTGAAAGGAAGTGATCGTCGTCAGTTTATGGCGCGGATCGTGAAAGGCCTGGGCTACGGTGGACAAAGCTATGCGGCGCGGGCGTTTCATTGGGGTCGTAACACCATTGCCAAAGGGATGCGTGAATTGGAAAGTGGTGTACCCATAGCCGATAACTTTTCAGCGCGAGGACGTAAGAAGGCCGAAGAGAAGTTACCCAACTTGTTGACCGACATCCGCGCTATCGTTGATGATGCCAGTCAGACGGATCCGACCTTTCAAAGCACCCGGTTGTACTGTCGCTTGAGTGCGGCGGCAGTGCGGCGCGAACTGATCGCCCAGAAGGGATATACGGAATCACCCAGGTCTTGGAATTCACACCCGCTAAACGGCTTCGCGGTTTATCCCTTTTCCGACATGCTATTGTTCCGCCGCGTTTCCGCGGTTGGGTAAGTCGGTTGACCTCGCAGGTATTTTTCTCCAACCTGCTTCACATTATGTGTAATCACTTATGCCGCCATACGGCGCACTCCCTCGCTATAGAGATATATGGTCTTGCACAGGTCGTGGTTCTGGGTTCCTGTTCTTCACCCTACTATTTTACATTAAATTTTTGGGCGAAGTTGTCTCAGCCATTGTGACACACAGGGGTTCTTAAGACGGGTGACTATCGAGAAAAACCATGTAATGATCTGCCCTTGGCTGGTAACGCGGCTCATATTGTGCGACTATTGACAGTGCCTACACGGCAGGTGCTTGAATGCAACCCTTCACACGATGCTGGCCAAACTGAACTCACAATCTATTTGAGGACTTTTAACTCGTGGGCAAATCAAGGCTTACACCCGCTCGCTATCACTTGTTTGAGCGTGACCTGACAGAAAAGCAAAAACTGCTCTTGTTTCGCCTGGGCATGATCGGCATCGCCATTTTAGGTTGGAATGCGGCGGCAGGTTTGTGGGAAGGGGGAGGGTTTATTCGGTACCCCGGTATGGTTATGGCAAGCTTGGCCATGTATGCAACGTCCGGTGCGGCGCTGCTATTCGCTGTGAGCACGCCCCAACTTCGTCCTCGTCTGTATCACATTGCCTTTAGCATGATTTTACTGATTACATTTGGCTTGTGGCTGCGTACCACAGTTGAAGTTCAAACCACCAATTATGCAACGACCGATTCCTACGCTTTTCAGGATTATGCATCACGCCTGCTGTTGAGCGGTGAAAATCCATACGGCCACGATATGTCGGCGGCGTTTAACATCCATAGTATGCCGAAAACTTTTTATACACCTTTGCTCAATGGAGACTACACAGGCGCAGTGTCGTACCCTTCTCTCTCGTTTTTGGTCCTTGTGCCGTTGCAAATGCTCCAAATCCCCGCCTTCCAAATCTACTTTTTGTTTTTCCTGGGCACGCTGTTCCTTCTGTACTGGGCCACCCCTCCATCGCTGCGGATATTTACGGCGCTGTTTATTCTGTTTCTCGATTTTCGCTACATGCGCTATGCCCTGGGCGGTGTTACCGACATCGGTTGGGCCTTTTTTCTGTGTCTTGTCATTATTTTCTGGCATCACAAACCCTGGGCCGCTTTCTGGTTTGGGATGACGGTCGCCTACAAGCAGCAGCCCTGGATTACAGCGCCGTTCTTGTTCATGTTTGTTATCCAGGAAGCCCGCTACATTCATCGCATGGCGTTACCCCAGGCGCTGTGGGCCGGGGTTCGGTTCGGGTTAATCGCCGCGAGTGTCTTCTTGGTTACCAACCTACCCTTTATGATCTGGGACTTTGAGGCGTGGCTGACCAACGTATTGACACCATTTATGGCTGACATGATCTTCTTTGGTCAGGGCTTGTCTGTACTGACGTTACAGGGATTGGTAATCATCCCGGCAGACGTGTACAGCCTGATGCGCTATGGCGTTTTGTTCTTTTTGCTGTTTATGTATTGGGTAAAGTGGTGGCATGTCAAACACTTGGCCTGGATCGCCCCGGCGATCATCTTATGGTTCGGGCATCGCAGCCTCATGTCCTACTGGTATTATTATGCCATCCCCCTCGCCCTGGCAGTGCTAACGTATCCCTATCAGCATGTTATGCCGCACCTACCCCAACCGCGCATCTACTGGCGTGGCGTCTATGGGGTGGGGGCGGGGTTGTTCATTATGATCGCCGGAACCGTCGCTTTTTATGCCACCCAACCTGACCCGCTTGACGTTGAAGTTCTCTACCCGGTTGCCATCACGGGTGAACACGTCCAGCAACTGCGCGTCCGCGTGACCAACAACAGCAATCGGACGCTTATCCCGCGCATCAGTATACAAAGCCCGCAGCAACCTTATTTTTGGCAGTTCGATGCCCCACCAGGGCCTTTGCCGCCTGATGAAACCGCTATCTACTCGGTTTTCACCAACAATACCGACAAATGGATATGGGTGCGCCAGGGGGGACTCGTTACAGTCACCGATACGACCGATTTCGGCTTGCGCGGCACCGACGTCCTACATGGGATGCGTGATCTTCAGTACGTGGATAATATCCCTAATGGACGCTTCGAGTTCTGGACGCGCCAGAATAACCAAGACATTCCGCTGCCCACACGTTGGGGCCTGGTGGCCCAACCCCAAGATCGCCCGCTCGTGAGCCTCCAGCCTGTAGAGCACCCGGCTTTCGACTATCAACTGGCCATGTCTATGACAGCCAGCCCACAGCCAGCCGAACCATCATCTCATCAAATGATGTTAGACATTTGGGTGCCCATCCCGAACGTTCCCTACAACGTGTGGGTGCATCTGCCAGCCTGGGCCAATCAATCCCCGCCCCTCACAGCGTATTACGGCTTCGAGCTGCGCCCAACACCCGGGGAGCAGCCGCTTTGGGTCATTTTCAACAACAACTTACCCCCTGGCACCCTGGGTAACGGGCCAAATGGGTCACGCTATGTCGTCATCCAATCCCCATTGGAAGAGTGGCAGCAGCATACCCTGTACATTCGTGATCTACTAGCATATGCGGACATTGATGTTCCTGGCCCCTACAGCTTTCCGCAGCAGTTCAGTTACTTAGAACAGCCCCTGCATTACATGAATTTTCGCCCCCTCATTAGCGCCACCCAGACGGGAACGTACACGGGGGTGTTTGGCCCTGTGACCAGCGCCCAGCGCGAGCCAGACGATGAGGCTCTCGTTGAAGCTGCCCTGCGTAACCCAATGCCGCTGCTGCTCACACGAGCGCAGGACAACATGGCCGTAGGCAATATCGAAACCGCGCAGCGCTATTACAGCGAAATGCTCGCCCTGGACATTAATAATCCCCAGGCCAACTACGGCATGGCGCAAATTGCTCTTGTCAATCGCAATTGGGAACAAGCGACTAAGCATTTGCTGGCCGCCGAACAAGCCGGCGACTCACGCCTCGCTCTTATCCAGCGTGACTTTGCATACATTGCCTTCCAGCAGGGGCAACTGGAGGACGCGGTAGGGCATATTGAGGCGGCAGCCACACTGCTGGAGCAGGCACCTTACCTCTACACGCCACACCAACAGAATGACCTGCTTATTTTGCGGGGATGGGTCTTCACAGCCCAACAGCAATCCAGCGACGCGCTTGAGGCTTTCACCACAGCCCATCAACGCGACCGTTTCGATGTTGATGCTCTCATCGGGATTGCCGTCATCCACGAACTGAGCGGGCTGCCCGATAGCAGCCTGTTCTACACCGATCAGGCAAAGATGCTAAACTTCGCTACCACGTTTGACGTCAACTGTGACATCATGCCGGCAACCGTTTGGAACGTAGCCGCTTCTCAGCATATTCCATGTATACAGAATGATGGTGTGGGAAGCAGCGTGACGCCCGAAACCGTTGACATCACAGAGGGACAGGGAAGCCTGCACGCTGTCCCCATAAAGTAACCAGCCGTAGGGTGCCTTTCAGATTGTTGGCGATGACCCACATTCCGCAGATAATTTCTCTCTTCGGGGGATTTATAACGGGCCAGAATGGGTTATAGAGGTCAATGCGTCTGGCCTTTTCGGGGCCTAACCTGCGATTCTACTCCGAAAGGAGGTTTTTAGGGTACTTAGTGACCCCTTAAAAATTTTAAAGGTCTTTCCTAAAACTTCAGAATGTGGGTTACTTTGCTCTGACATTTCGCTGGAATAGCCTAAACTGAGTCATTCAATTGTGGAAAGAGGTGTGGTCGGGCTACACACGTACTGTGTCCGGAAACGATGTGCGACTGGCGCAAGAACGCGGTATCCCGGTCTACAGCCTGGATGAGGTGCCGCAGGTGCAGTAGTCAGGCGTAAATCAAGGAGCCACTGTCTATCCTTCAGTGGCTTGGGCTGCGTACTCATAGGAAAACGGATCCATGAAGCACAACACCATACGGCTCGATGGGCAACGACTCAAAACAATTCCGCAGTGGGTGCGTGGCGCTGCGGATTTACGGCATCTCAGTCTGTATGACAACGAAATCATCTCCCTGCCCGATTGGTTGTGGACAATTGAACACCTGGAAACGCTGAATCTGTCCCATAACCGCCTGACATCGCTCCCTGGGCATGTTGGGAAGCTGCACAATCTACGGATGCTTGATCTGGGGCATAATCAGCTAACGACCCTGCCGGAAGCCATCGGGGACTTGCTTGCACTCAGCGATTTTCTCTACCTCAGCCACAACCACCTGAACACACTACCGGACGCCCTGCCCCGGCTAACACGGCTGCGTTATTTGAATGTGAGCCACAATCAACTGGCGACATTGCCAGATGCTATCGGGCGTATGGGGGTCCTGGTTGAACTACGCCTTTATGACAATCCGCTAGATACCTTGCCAGATTCGATTGGGGAGCTGGCGCATTTGCGCGAGCTGCATCTGGATAACACGCACATCAGTACACTGCCGGATGCTATCGGCGGGCTACTGTCGCTGTGGACTGTGTCGCTGCGCGGGTGCCGGTTTACCACCCTGCCGGACGCCATCCAGAAACTAACTGCCCTGCGACATCTGGATTTGCGTGCTAATCGCCTTGAGCAGCTACCTGAATCCATTCTCGCGCTGGAAAGCCTGGAAAAGCTCGATCTGCGCTGGAATCCGAACTTGACGATGCCTGCCACATGGGCACAGCAGCTTGAGAAACGCGGCTGCCTGGTTTACTTCTAAACGATCAGCAGGTCGCCGCGAATAACCTGACGATTAGAGCAGCCCTTAGTATCGCGCTGGTAGTTCCCAGCCACTATAACCGAGTCAAAATGCGAGTCGGCGAATCATTTGCTGCCGCACCCAGGCGAACAACCGCCCCGTATCGTGCCACACAGTCCGGCGTGCCTAGTTCAATGATAATCAATAGTAGCTGTGGTGTCGCGTGCAGCACGTCCTCGATGTGCGACACTGCCTCATTGCCCACTTGGCTGTGGCGGTCAATGACGACGATGGCGGGCATCAGCATCACAAAAGCGCTCAAGGCGTAACTACTCAGGCAGGGTATCACAGGGTAGTTGTGATGACCTTAGTGAACATTTATGGACTTTTATGGCACAAATCACAATATAGTTGTGAATATGTGTAATAAATTGT
>DAOTTY010000145.1:0-7427 GCA_034437575.1 Anaerolineae bacterium
GGCCGGGAAGCGGTATCTTTTCAGGCGGTGCCAATCCGCCTAAACTGGTGCCTTGTTATCGACATACGCAGAACGGCCAACCCTACGCGATGTATTTTGAATTCTTCGACCGCCAGTTTTTCGATGCGCTTGTCTTCATCGTTTTTGGTGTGGGCGTCATCGCCGCGCTGTTTCGCATCTACCAGGACTTCAGCCGTCCGCTGCCGCCCCGTGAAGATGATCCTTATCAGCGATCTAGCCGGGCGGGTGAGGGCGACACACTCACAGATATAGACGACACGCGCCCGCACCCGCCAGCCGAATAGCCCTGACGAATCCACGCAGCGCGTGCCGCGACCGACGCCATCGCTTACCTGATATGACGAACCCTACCCACCAAAGGAACAAATCCTCGTGATTGACATTAACCTGATCCGTACCGAACCGGATACCGTCAAAGCGCAGATGGACAAGCTGGGTGATGAGGGCGCAAAAGCCCGCATTGACCGGATTGTGGAACTGGACGAACGCCGCCGCGCCCTGCTCACTGCCGCTGAAACGCTCCAGGCCACGCGCAACCGCCTCAATAAGAGGATGGGGCCGCTGCGAGGCAACAAAAAGCTGGACGACGGCCTCAAGGCAGCGCTGATGGGCCGGGCGGCGGCGGCTATCAGCGCGGGGAACTACGAAGAAGCCGAAACCCTTATGGACCCGGCCAACGCCGTTGGGGTCGTGCCGGAAGCAAACCCGGACGTGAACGCGGCGATGCAGGGCCTTGTGGACGTGCTGAAGGGCATGAGTGACCGCCACAGCGATTATCAGACGGAAATACGCGACGTAGAAGCCGACCTGAACGAAAACCTGCTGTGGATTCCGAACTTGCCGCACGACACGACGCCCGTCGGCGCGGGCGAAGAGGCCAACGTGCCCTGGGAACCGGAGGGCGCGTTCCGTGAATTTGACTTTGAGATCAAGCCG
This sequence comes from Anaerolineae bacterium, assembly GCA_034437575.1. GTDB lineage: Bacteria > Chloroflexota > Anaerolineae > Aggregatilineales > Phototrophicaceae > DAOTTY01. The sequence goes on from DAOTTY010000145.1 coordinate 958, forward strand.
CACTGGGAGTTGGGTGTTGAGCTGGGCATGATTGACTTTGAGCGCGGTGTGAAGATGCACGGCTCACGCGGGTACATCCTGAAGGGGTGGGGGGCGCGGATGCAGCGGGCGCTGATTCAATTCTTCCTGGATATGGCGCGGGAGAAGGGCTTCGAGGAGTTCTACGTGCCGTACATGGTGCTGCCACAGATGTTAGAAGGCAGCGCCCAGTTCCCCAAGTTCCGGGACACGGTGTATGAAGACCGGGACGCCGGGTTTGTGATGATCCCCACGTCGGAAGTCGCGCTGACCAACATCCACCGAGATGAGATTTTAGAGGAAGCTGACCTGCCGCTGTACTATACGGCGCATACGCCGTGCTTCCGCCGGGAGCAGATGAGCGCGGGCAGCCAGGTGCGCGGGATTAAGCGCGTGCATCAGTTTGAAAAGGTGGAGATGTTCAAGTTCACCACGCCAGAAACGAGCTACGACGAACTGGAATCGCTCACCGAGGCGGCGGCAGACATCGCCCGTGCGTTGAAGATTCCGTTCCGGCGGCTGGCGATTTGCTCTGGTGACCTGGGCTTTAGCGCGACGAAGAAGTACGACATTGAGTTGTGGGCACCGGGCAGTGAGGAGTGGCTGGAGGTGAGCAGTTGCTCTAACACGGAGGCGTTCCAGGCGCGGCGGGCGAATATCCGTTATCGTCCTGAAGGCAGCAAGAAGAACGAGTTTGTGCATACGCTCAATGGGAGCGGGCTGGCCACGCCGCGTGTGATGATCGCCATTATGGAGACGTACCAGCGGGCCGACGGCAGCATCGAAATTCCCGACGTGCTGCGGCCTTACCTCGGCGTGGATGAGATTCGGGGGTAGCCTACTGGCGGGCGACGGCTTCCCAGGCTGTGACCGTGTCGTATTCAGCGGTGGCGGGGCGGTTGGGGTCGGTGCCAGCCAGCGCCACGCCCACCTGCCCGCGTGATAGGGTGTCGTCGCGGGCCTCTGCGATAAACACCCCGTTCACCGAAAACGTCAGGTAGTCATTCACGCACGCCGCCTGAATCACATTGCCTGCGTCTAGCGGCTGGATGGCGTCGTGGGTGGCCCAATCCACCAGCAGCGTGAGGTCATCGCTGCCGGGGGCACCGAGTTGAATGCTGGCCCGCTGGGTGCTGGCAATCAGGAAGTAGTAGCCGTTGCCGCTGGCACCCGCACGACACACTACGCCCACACTAACGACGTTATCACCCGCAACCGGGGCAGTACGCACCTGCGCGGCGATTTCCGTGTTGCCATGATCGCCGTCGCGCACGGCCACTGCATAGCCGCGCCCGCCGGGAACCACGCCGCTTAAAGTGCTGCGGGTGTCATCCCAGGTGAACAGACTGCCCTGCCACGCATCCGCGTTGAGGCCGAAGTCGTCGCGGAATTCGCGGTTAAGGCGGATGATCTGCATATCCGGGGTGGTGGGGGTGGGTGTGAGCAGGTTGACGGTGATGGCTATCAGGGCGGTGCCGCCAAAAAGGGCCAGCGCTACTACCCCGGAGAAGTGGGTTTGGCGTTCGCGCCACATCGTTGTTGTGGGTTCCGTGTTAGCGAGTGCGTTTCAATATGAATCTTAAACCAATGTTCAGGTCATGCGAAGCCGTAATCATTGCTCTTTGCTTTGTTTGAGCTATAATTCTGAAAAATGTAGTGACAAGCCGAGAGCAAACTTCCATGATAGAAGTGACGATTGACAGCATCCGTGTGAGCCTGATGTCGCAGCATCGCATTGTGGTGTTGAAGGACTCCACGACAGAACGCTACCTGCCAATTTGGATCGGACCGTGTGAGTCTGACGCGATTACGACGGAACTGCAAGAGATGCCGCCCCAGCGCCCCCTCACCCATGACCTGCTCAAGAACGTCATCAAGGAACTGGGCGGCAGCGTGGTTCACATTTTGGTGAGCGAACTGCGCAACGACGTGTATTACGCCCGCGTGGTGGTCGATGTAGACGGCAAGCGCATGGACATCGACAGCCGCCCCAGTGACGCGATTGCGTTGGCGGTGCGCGTGAAGGCCCCGATTTTTGTGGCCGAATCTGTGATGGATAAGGCGTCTATTCAGCCAGACGAGGACGTTGAGAACGAGCCGGTAGAAAGTGTGGAAGAAGAGGTCGAAGAGGGTCGCCTGAGTGCCTTCCAGGACTTTGTGGATAAGTTGGACCTGAACCTGGACGAAGACGACGACAACAACGACAAAACTTAGCAGTTCTCTGCGTTTTGCTCGGCTGCTCCACTTTTCATATTTGCCATTGCAGGCGCGCCCGCTTTGCTGGAACGGGCGTGCCAGTTTTTTCTGTTTGGTTTGACCATACGGGCCAACTGCCTATTTGCATCGTGTTATGTTGGTTCATATATTGTGTATAGGTGCGCCCGTGCCCCCACCCTATTGTTGTAATCAAAAGTGACCATGACTGACGACGCCAAAACCCCGCACAACAGCTTTGATGCCCCATATGACGAGGAAATGGAACGGGCTGTACTCGGCTCGGTGATGATTAATCCCTCAGTGTTTTTGTCGCTGGCTTCGTTTTTGCAGCCGGACGACTTTTTTTTGCTGCGCCACCAGTACATCTGGCGGGCGTTTAGCCACATCAGTGAGCAGGGTGAGCCAATCGAACGGCAGACGGTGCGCCGCACCCTGGCCGATATGGATGTGTTCGAGGCGGTGGGCGGGGATGTGTACCTCTCTGAGTTGGTGAACAGCACGCCGTCGGCCATGTACGCGGAGCATTACGGGCAGCTTGTGGAGCGGGACGCGGTGCGCCGCCGCCTGATGATGACCGCTGAGGACATTCGGGGGGTAGCAGGGGATCGTCAGAAGTCGCTGGAAGAAGTCATTGCAGAGGCGGAGTCGAAGCTGTTTGCCGTGAGTGAGCGGCGGCAGCAGCGGGATGTGGTGTCTATGCGGGAGGCGACCAGCCGCTATTTTGAGCGCATCGAGCAGATGATGCAGAAGCAGGGGCGCGGGCTGGGCCTGCCGACGGGCTTCAAAAAGCTGGATGCGCTGCTGGGCGGCTTGCAGCGCAGCGACCTGCTCATTTTTGCGGGGCGGCCCGGTATGGGCAAAACGTCGTTTATGCTGTCACTCGCGCTGAATGCAGCGGCGCAGTTCGATGCGCGGATTATGATCTTCTCGCTGGAAATGGGTGTGGAGCAGTTGGTGCAGCGTCTCGTCAGTATGGAGACGGGCATCAACATGCAGCGCCTGCGGACGGGCCAGTTTGAGCAGCACGAACAGCGTTTGCTGGTGGAATCGCTGGGGCGCTTGAGCCAGCACCGCATTTTTGTGGACGATTCGCCGTCGCTGAACCCGATCCAGATGCGGACGAAGGTGCAGCGCATCAAGCACGAGTTCGGGCTGGATTTGATTATTCTGGACTACCTCCAGTTGATGCACGCGCCGGGGTACGTTAACAACCGCGTGCAGGAAATCAGCTTTATCAGCCGCCACATGAAGGAACTGGCCCGCGAGATGAACGTCCCGCTGTTGAGCGCGGCGCAGCTTTCGCGGGCAGTGGAGCAGCGGGCCGACAAGCGCCCGCAGTTGAGCGACCTGCGTGAGTCCGGGTGTTTGGCGGGCGAATCGCGGGTGTGGCTGCCGGACGAAGGCCGTTACGAGCAAATCCGTAACTTGAGCGGCAAAAGCGGCTTCTGTGTGATGAGCCTGAACACAGCCACGTACAAACTGGAACCTGCTACGGTCACAAATGCGTTTTGCACCGGGACAAAGCCTGTGTTCAAGCTGGAAACGGCGCTGGGGCGGGGCATCCGGGCGACGGGGAATCACAAGTTCCTGACGCTGGACGGTTGGAAGCGCCTGGATGAATTGCAGGGGGGCGATCATGTTGCGCTGCCGCAGCAGGCGGAACTAGCGGGAATGGTTTTTAACGGACGCGATATGTCGCGCCCCTACATGACGTTGGCGATGGGTAGGGACGGCATACACGCCGCCCGCACCCATGCGGCAACGGGCGAAGCGGATGTTATATGGGACGAAATCGCTGCCATCACCCCGGATGGCGTTACCGACGTGTACGACCTGACGGTGCCGCCCCACAGCAACTTCCTGTGCGAAGACATCATCGTGCATAACAGCATTGAGCAGGACGCGGACATTGTGATGTTTTTGTACCGGGATGTGGTTTACAACGAGGCGACGGAATACCCCAATCAGGCGGATGTGATTGTGGCCAAACACCGTAACGGCCCCACCGATACCGTGCCGATGTACTTTGACGCCTCTGCTACGCGCTTTTTGGATGGCACCCGTCAGAGTGTAGACCTGAGTGCAATGTAATGGTGCGTGAATTCAGCGGTTTTGGCGGGCGCGATAAGTCGGTGCAGATTCCTGAAACGTTTTTTAGCGAGCTGCTGCCATTGATAGACGACCTGGCCGAACTCAAGGTGACGCTGTTTTGCATGTGGGCGCTGCAACAACGGGAGGGGCGCTATCGTTACCTGATGGATGCTGACTTCAGCGGGGATGCAGCGCTGCTGGCCGGGTTGCAGGCTGTGCGCCCAGATGCCGACCCGCAGCACACATTAGCCGATGGGCTGGCACGGGCGGTGAAGCGCAGAACGCTGCTGCCCGCGCAAATCCCTGGTATGGACGGGCAACAAGTCACGTTATACTTGATGAATACTGAACGAGGCCGCGAGGCGCTGGCTGCGCTTGAGCAGGGCAATTATGGGCTGCTGGACGGGCAGCGGGTGGAAATTCTGCCGCCGCGCCCCAGCATCTACCGGCTGTATGAGCAGGAGATCGGGCCGCTGACGCCGATGATTAGCGACAGCCTGAAGGATTTGGAGCGCGACTTCCCGGCGGGGTGGCTGCACGAGGCCGTACAGGTGGCGGTGGAGCGCCAGGCCCGCAGCTTGAAGTTTATTCGCGCTGTGCTAGACCGTTGGCGCAAAGAAGGACGGAGCGATCATGAAATCACTGGGCGACATGGACCTGGGGAAGTACTTCGGGATGGACGGCGGTACATCGCGGGACGGTACGGGGACTACATCGACCATTAATGCAGAACCGTCACCGTGCAAAGTGTGCGGCAAATACGATACCTATTGCAACGGCACCGGCTTTTATGACCTGGATGTGCCTGTGGGTCACCCGGACTTTAGCAAAGTTTTTCGCTGCCCGAACAACCCCCTTGCTGATGATGACCGGCGCAAGGAAACCCTACGCAAGCTGAGCAACCTGGGCGCGTTCAGTGGGGCCAGCTTCGATAACTTCGACCTCAACCGCAGTGTGATGAGCGAAAGTGCTTATCAATCGCTGCGGCGGGCCTATAATGAAGCTATCCGCTATGCAGAGGCATCTGAGGGGCGCTGGATGGTGATTGAAGGCGCTTATGGCAGCGGCAAAACGCATCTGGCGGCGGCGATTGGTAACCGCCGCTTAGAGGCGGGCGACCTGGTGCTGTTCGTTACCGCGCCAGATTTGCTCGATCACCTGCGCGGGGGGTATGCGGCCAACGCCGACGAGAGCTACAACGAACTATTTGACCGGGTGCGCCGCGCTGATCTGCTCATTTTGGATGATTTGGGCGTGGAGAACCCCAGTGAGTGGAGCCGTGAGAAGTTGTTCCAACTGCTGAACCACCGCTACATTGAACAGCTTGCGACTGTGGTCACCACTAACGTCAGTGTCGATTCACTCGACCCACGCCTGCGAAGCCGGATGCTCGATATGTCCCGTGTGAGCTATGTGCGGATTACCGCGCCGGACTACCGCAGCATTCACACTAACGCGCAGCAGCGCCTGTCTGACTTGCACCTGTACGACGCTTATACCCTGGATAACTTCGATGTGCGGCATGGCTGTCATCCACAAGAGCAGCAGAACCTTACACGGGCGTTGCAAACCGCGCATGAGTTTGTGCAGGGTGGGCGTGGCTGGCTGGTGCTGATTGGCAACAGCGGCACGGGCAAAACCCATCTGGCGGCGGGCATTGGCAATCACTGGCAGCGCAGCGGCGGCGATGTGATGTTCGCCACCGCGCCTGACCTGCTAGACGACCTGCGGAAGACGTTTGGGGCCGGGTCGCACGTCACGTTTGATGAGCAGTTCCAGCAGGTGAAAGAGGCACCGCTGCTGGTGCTGGATGACCTGGGCGCGGTGGATCATAACAAGGCGTGGGTGCGCGAAAAGCTGCTGCAAGTTATCAAGCATCGTTACATCCGCAAGCTGCCGACGATTATCACCACCACTCAGGAATTTGACGAAATTGACCCGCAAATCCGCACGCGGATGTTGGACAGCCGCCTGTGTCATATTTTTGCAATTACTGCCCGCCCCTACGTTGACCGGGTGCAAAGCCGTTAGCCATGCGTGCCATGCGTCCGTCTCCGGCTTTAGAAATTCGTCCGTTTCGCCGTCAAGACCTGCGAGCGGCCCGCGACATGACGTTTTACAACGTGCATGTGCATACCCACTTA
>DAOTTY010000146.1:0-9051 GCA_034437575.1 Anaerolineae bacterium
CCACAGCACCAATCTTGACGATGACCTCGCCGTTGCCGGGGGCGGTTGGTTCATCTACATTGTCCAGGCGGATGTCTTTGGGGCCGTAAAGTCTTGCTGCTCGCATCGTGACTGTGTCCTTGTGTAAGTGTCTAGCGATTCTACGGGGATTATAGCATTCAGGTGGGCTGTGCCGCGTGTGGATTATACCCCCCGGTGGCCGCAGCCCGTCAAAGCTGGCCTCTCACTTTGGCATGTGGGGGCCAGCGTGTGTTTTTCCTATGATGTGTGCGGCATAAACACCCGAATTGCATTGTGGAGCGATTCCACCTGTACGGGCGTTTCCAGCAGGGCCTCGCCGTCCACCAGCACAGGATGGGGTTTGGGTGTTTCTACCGTGATGCGCTGCCCCTTGTAGTGATAGAACATATCCTGGAAGGCTTCCCAGCCCGTCAGGTTGGCCACCAGCGATGTGACCGAGCCGAGGTTGTTCTTCACGATGAACACACTGATCTGGCCGTCATCTGGAGCAATGCCGTGCTGGAGCTTCACGTTAAACGAGCCAATGTTGTTCAGGTTGGCCATCATGCAGGCAACGCCCTGGCACTCGTGGGCTTCACCGTCTACGGTTAGCTTAAACAGGATGTTCTCGCTTTGGGCCATTGCGTTGGCGATGCCATACAGGTAGGCCAGGGCACCAAACTGCTGTTTGACTTCGCTTTCCTGCACCCCAATGACGTGCATGGCGTCGCCTATATCTACGCGCAGCAAAAATACCCGCTCCCCAATCTTGCCCAGGTCAATCGGGCGCAGGTCGCCGTGCCCTTGTGCAATCTGTAAGGCGGCGGTGTACAAATCCGTCGGCACGTTCAGTGCCCCGGCGGCACCGTTGCCTGTACCGCCCATCAGCACGGCCAGCGGCACGTCAGTGCCATACAGCCCGTTGACGATGTCGCCAATGGTGCCGTCCCCGCCGTAAGAAACGACGAGATCGGTACCGGCTGCGGCGGCCTCGCGGGCCAGTCGGGCACCGTCACCTGCTTGGTGGGTAATGCGGATGTCCCAGTCCACGTCGTGTTCACGGAAGGCGCGGTTGAGCGTGGCCAGGACGGTATCGCCCGCGCCCGCCGCTGGATTAGCGATCACCTGTACCTTTTTGAACATAGGGGGAATGGTGTTTGATGGGTTTTGTGTTGGGTCTGTGATGTTCATAACTACCTTTACGGGTAAACGGGCGCTGTCGTTGTATCAGTGATAATCGCTGCGGGCGACTTGCTGCACTGTAGTATTCATACAACGCCCTATCCTAACGGGCAAAGCGCCGTTTGGGTACGACCACCTGACCTAGTTTAGTAATTCCGACGAAAATAAAAGCGTATAAAATGTGTAACATAACGTAAGGAGATTGTTGTGAACTTTCATTCTCACGACAGACTCACCTATAATGCAACATGGGAATTCTGTATACAAAACGACCAGGAGCTTTAGGCAATGGGACGTAGGCACTATATCCAACTACGAATTATATTACTGGCATTATTCACTGCCACTGCTGTTTTAATGGTGGGTTGCGGCGCGACTGCCGATCAGGGCACCTTACCGACAGTCTTTGTTGTACCAACGGATATACCCGCTTCGACGGAAGCTGCCGACGCAGCAGAAGCGGCTGCCCGTGCCGACGTAACGGCTGGGGCGGCGGTTGTTGATGCAGAAGCGAACGGCGCACCTGCTCAAGTGGTTGATGCTGACGCAGGGGGTGCCCAGGCCAACACGGTTGAGCAGATAGCCGAGGTTGATGCACCCATCATTGAGCCGCAAACGGATGTGCCCACCGAGGCGCTGACGGATCGAATTGTGGTGCGCTTTGATGCAGGCACAAGCGAAGAAGTACGCGAGGCAACGGTGGCCGCATTGGGCGGCGAAGTTGTGGGCGGCATTGAGGCGCTGAACACGGTGTTTGTAGAAGCGCCTGTTGAAAACATGGCGAACATCACTGATGAGGCCGGGGCACCCGCCAGTACAAGTGAGGCTGACCGCGCCCCCACCAATGTTGTTGTAGAACTCGAATATCAGGTGAGCGCCCAGGCAGACATTGCCCCGGCGGATACCTACTACGGCCAGCAGTGGAACCTGAGTGCGGTTGGTGTGCCCGGTTACTGGCAGCAGTTGCCAGGCGATGCCGAGACCGTCACGGTGGCCCTGATTGACAGCGGTATCTGTTCTGCTCATCCAGAACTGGCCGGGCGCATCACAGCCGGGTACGATTTTGTTGAGGATGACCCCGACCCGCAAGACGAAAGCGGCCATGGCTGCGCGATGGCCGGGATTATAGCAGCCAATATCAACAGTGTGGGGATTGCGGGCATTGCGCCCAACGTGCAGCTTATGCCGCTGCGTGTGCTGGACGGTGACAACCTCGGCACTTATTCCGATGTGGCGGCGGCGATTGTGTGGGCTGCTGATAACGGCGCTGACCTGATTAACCTGTCGTTGGCGGGGGCTTACCCGTCTGCGGTGATGGAAGATGCAGTAGCTTATGCTGCCGCGCAAGGTGTGGGGATGGTCGCAGCAGCGGGGAATGCTGGCCAGGAAATGAGCTACTATCCCGCAGCCTACCCGGATGTCACATCGGCAGGGGCGGTTAACAGCGCCCTGGATGTGAGCAGCTTTAGCAATTATGGCAGCAGTGTTGCCCTTTATGCGCCGGGTGAGGCCATCTGGACGACGTATGGCAGCGGCTATGCCAGGGTGAGTGGTACCAGCGCTGCGGCTGCTCATATTGTCGCGCTGGGCGGGATGCTGCGTGCTGACGGCCAAACGCTGGATGCTAGCGACCCGATGGGGCTGTTGCAAAGCAGCGATGCTGATGAGCCGGACGCCCAGGTGACAGACGAACCCCTGGCCACGGCTGAACCTGCCGCCACTGAGGAATCACTCACGGTTGATGAAGAAGACGAACTGCTCATCGAAGCGCAGGCGGATACACAGGTTGGTGTGGATGAGCGTGAAGAAGTGCCCAACCCCGGCGATGTACCCTACACCAGCATCGTCAATATTGAAATTAATGGCACCAGCACCTGCACAGGTGCGTTGCTTTCTAATCGATTTGTGCTAACGGCAGCAAGCTGTTTGTGGCCGCGTGGTAGCACCAGTGCTTATAACAGCAATCAAGTAATCACGGTGATTCCCAACCGGCGTGACGCCTCGGATGCGACCCCGCAGCCGTTTGGTGAAATTGCGGTGGGTAACGTGGTGGCCGATAATAACGATTCCGGTACCTTCCCAAATGCTGATATTTTCATCTCGCCAGATTGGAACCCGCCGGGTTTCAACCTGCCGATGGCTGACCCGGATTATGACCCGGATGGCGAAGCCCCTGGCAATGACTATGCAGTGCTCAAGCTGCAAGCCTCTGTACCCAGCACTATCGTCAACTTCGACTTGCGGACACGCGGTACCGCGACACTCTATAACCAGACGACTGAGTACGAAATTGTTGGGTATGCCAACGACACCGCGACAAACTCGATTTTCGACGGCACGCGCCTGATTTTTGAAGACCCGGACAATCCAAACACTGACGACACGATTCTTGGCATCTTTGAGCCGAGTGTGACCTTTGATGCGAATGACTTTTCTAATGATGAAATTGTCTATCGCATTCAGGCGGGGTCGGGCCAGCAGGGTGGGCCAATCTTCGTCAGTAACAGTACTACATCTGTGCTGGTGGGCATCCACAGCCAGAACAATGCAGGTAGCTACCAGTCATTCAACTACAATGCGGGTAAGCGCATTAACGCGGCATTCGCGGCGGAATTTATGGGTGATCCGGGCGAAACCCCCAGCCAACTGGAAGAATGGAACATCCCCTACCAGCTCAACGGAAAGCTCATCAATCAGGATGATGGGGTACTGGTAGAGGTTGTTGAGGCGGGTGCTGAGGCTGGGTTGCAAAACGCAGTTATCGCTGCGAATGACAACCCGACCAAAGCGACGACCATCTACCTGACGGATGACCCCAACACAGACGTTGACTACGAGTTTGGGGACGATGACCTGGGTGCTACGGGCGTGAATGCCGTTGAGTCTATCCAGTCTGGGGTGAATGTGACGATCATCGGGCGCGGGGCGGTTGTTGGGCGCAATACCGCCGCGACCGAGTTCGCCCGCTTTACACAGGTGGACGCTGGCGGCACACTGACCATTTCTGACGTGACGTTCCAGGATTTTGATGCGGGCAGCGCCAGCGGTGGTGTAATCCGCGCCCAGGGCACCGCCAACCTGACCATTCAGAATGTGAATTTTGATAACAATGAAGCGCTTAACGGTGGTGCGCTTTCCGCAGAAGCCACGGGGGGCGGCAGCAACGCGCCCACTGTCACCATTACCAACTCTCGCTTTGCCAACAACGCCGCAGACAACAACGGCGGTGCCATCTTCAACGCGGGTGCGATGACTATCACAAACCAGAACCTGGGGTCAACTTCGTTAGCGAATGCAGCGTTTGCGTCGAATTTGGCCAGTGGTTTGCAAGATGTAGACGGCGCTCATGGTGGGGCGATTTACAACACCAGCACGGGCAGCAATGCTGATCTTGAGGTGTTTAGCACGTCATTTCGTGGGAATTCCGCAGGGGCCACCGCTGTTGTTGGGCGGGGCGGCGGTATTGCAAGCGACGGTGGGGCGCTTTTGAGCGTTGAGAGTGGTTTCTTCAGGGACAACACGACCTCGGCATTTGGCGGTGGTGTCTATCACGACTCATCAGCGCAGGCAACTTTGGTTGATACGCAGTTTTTGAACAATTCTGTTGGGCCACAAAGCGAGAGTTCAGGCTCACAGGTGCCGCCGGTTGGCACGGGGTCGGCCATTTATGCCAATGGCCCCACCACAATGACCAATACCGAAATTCGTGAAAACATCAGCTACCGCGTGAGTGTTGAAGCGGCAACGAACGCCAGTGGCACCTTTGTTGACGGTAGCGCGGTTTACATCGGGGATACCTTCACACTGACTGAAAATGGCTCGACCTTCCTGGCCAACCTGATACGCGAGAACGAAATCTTGTTTGATGGTGACCTTGATGGCGTCCCAGATGGGGCCGACCCGGCTAGCTTTGGGGCGGCGTTTTACATTTCGGAGGATTTCGACAGCGCGACGGACTCTGTTACGATTGATACGGCCTGTATCGACGGTAACCTGTCCTTCGGGGCTTCCGGCATCTACATTGACCCAGACCTGACTGGCTCACCGACTGTGAATGCCAATAACATCTGGTGGGGTTCAGACCTTGGGCCTCAGATTTTCGACTATAGTACGTATCCGGGGACACCCCAAAATCTGTCTAACGGTGATGCGGTTAGCCAGGGCATTAGCTTGGGCACGATTTGGGATGAAACTGAACTCACCAATCGTGGGCTTTTGGATACGTTTTTGGGCGACGGTGACCAGAGCATCTGTCAGGAAAGCCTGGGGTCGCTTGCGACTAATGACGCGATCATCTTCGCGGCGGAAACGGCTGTGCTTGACCCGTTGGAAGACACGGCCAATGTTTCGTCGTTAATTGCAACGGTCAACGACGAGGAAGACCCGATCCCCACTGCCGCTGGCGAGAGTAACTGTTTGGGCCAGCGCGAGAACACGGTTTGGTACGTGTACACGCCAGCGCTTGATTACTCAGCAACCTTTGACGTGGAATCCGTTACAGAAGAGGTGAACCCGCTGGTATCTGTGTATACCATTGAGGATTTTGGCGGTACCAACCCGGTATATACGGAGATTTTGTGTAACCAGGCGCTCACCCTGGAAGATCTGAACGCTCAGGTGACGGTTCCCGTCACAGCAAACGAAACCTACTACATTATGGTGGCCAATGCGCTGAGTGGCGGGTTTAACGGCACTATCAATGTTACGGTTAAAGCGGTGGAACTGACGGGGCCAGTAAGTGAAAGCGATATTTCTGATACTCGCCGTCCAGAGTTTTCCTGGATCCCGGTTGAGTATGCTACCAGTTACGAGCTGGTGATTACGGACTTGCAGCAGGAAAACCCCGGCCAGGACGACAGTCTGACACAGACAATCACAACGGTTGAGTGCCCGCCTACGGCGGCTGTGTGTACGGTTATGCCAGACGATGACTTACGGAACGAGTCTTACAGTTGGTTGATTCGGGCGATTGCGGGTGCGGGCCAGGATGCCCAGAAGGACAGTGCAACGCGCCTGTTTACCATCAGTGGTAATTTGCCGCTTAATCTGCTAGACAACAGCCGCTTTGACGATTTGGTTGACCCCACTACCGACGAGAATTATACGTTCTTTGGCACAACGGCCTTCACCATTGAGGATGAGGGTGGCAATAGTGTAATGAACATTCGGCGCTCGGCTAATTTTGGGGCCGTCGCCGGGTTTGAGCAGGTCGTTGAGGAGGAATTGATTCAGAATGGCGGTAACGCGAATTTTGAATTGCAACTGGGTAACTCATCGAACCAGCCGAAGAATGTCACCATTCGCGTTGTCGAATTGGATAGCGGGGTTGGTGACGCGACGGGCAGCTTTGCTTGCAGCTTTTTAGTCCCGGCACAGTCCCCCCTGGAAACGTACAGCCTGAATTACTCGGTTGGTCAGGAAGATGACCCTGCCGAGAACGACGCCTGGGAAGATTCGAAGGTGGTGGTTGAGGTGCTGGATTTCGATACAGAAAGCCTGCTCATCGACAATCTGGTTTATCAGCAGGTAGACCCCACAGGCGACCCGGATGACGCGGTGTGTTCGCAGCCAGATTTGAAGCCGGACACGAACTACATCGTTAATGGTGACTTCGACACGTTGGGGACGAACGGCTACGCATATGCGAATTCGATCACTGAGACGGTTGTAGGCGGTGCCCTGAACGTGACCCGCTCTGGCGGGAGCGATACCGACGGTGTGACCCAAACGCTCAACCGCCCGGTGCCACAAGGCAGCATTTTGGCCGTAGCCCTTGACCTGGATGTTAGCGGTAGCGAGAGCAAACCGATTGACGTGGAGATTGTCAATACGGCCAATAGCGAAGTCATCAAATGTGCGTTTGTCATTCCGCCCAACTTGCCAACGCCACTCACCTATGAAGTTCAAGGTGTGACGAGCAACAACTGGGATGATTTCGAGTTCCGCATTTTGTTGAAGGGCGAAGAAAGCTCTGAATTAGTGGTGGATAATATCACGTTGATTAATGACCCCGACCTGGGCATTAGCGCCACAACGTGTGTTGACCCGAACCTGGAAGCCGATGTCAACCTGCTGGAAAACGGGGACTTCGGCGATGGTGCCAATAACTGGTTTAGCAACAGCAACAACCTGGCTCCATTGGCAACAGTAGGGGGTAACCCGGCGTTGCAGGTTCAGCGTAATACAGCCGACGGCAGCGATGCGTGGGTCGCGCAAAATATCGAAGTCAACGCGCCAGCCAGTTTCCCATTTGAGTTTACAGTCAACCTATCCAAGACGAGCGCCGCGCCCAAACAGGTTGAGGTGTGGATTCGCCCGTTGGACAGCAACAACCAAAACGCCGAATCACCGATTAAATGCGAGGTGACCGTTGGCCAAACGCAGCAGGAATTTAAGGTTCAGGCCGTTAGCACAACGGCATGGTCCAACATTCAGGTGCGCGTCAACATCAAAGACAGCGACACGGGAACGGCTATTCTGGTCGATGATGCTGATTTGAGTTATCGTCCGTCAGCAGGCATTACAGGAAACAACTGTGTGCTGCCCCCGCTGCCCGAAGGCGAGAACTTCGTCCAGAATGCAGGGTTTGACAGCAATGCAGACAACTGGTTCAGCAACAGCAACAATCTCGCCCCGCTAGAAACAGCAGGCACCAACCCGGCCTTGCAAATTCAGCGCAATGTGGACGATGGCAAAGACGCCTGGGTGGGCCAGATTGTTGAGGTACCCGTTAGCAGCGGCGACCCCATCGAGTTTAAGATTGACCTGTCGCAAGACTCTGACGGTGCTAAAGAAGTCCAACTGGTGCTGCGCGGGCTGAAGCCGAACAACAAGAACGCCCAACCCGCAATCACCTGTGATGTGCTGGTGACATCACTGAGGCAGACGTTCACCCTACAAGCCCTTCCAGAAGCAGACTGGGCCAGCATTCAGGTGCGCGTTAACATCAAGCGCAACGATAGCGATACCACAACGACCATTTCTGCCGATAATGCCAGTGTGAGCTATGAGCCGAACAAGGGCATTACGGCAAACAACTGCCCGGTACCGCTGCCGCCAGCGGGGCAAAATACCCTGGTGAACGGGGACTTTAGCAACGGGACAAGTGACTGGTTCAGCAACAGCAACAACCTGGACCTTTCGACCACAGGCGGCGGCGACCCAGCGCTGCAAATCCGCCGTGACAACGACAACGGCAAAGATGCGTGGGTGGCACAAATCGCCAACGTGAGCGCTCCAAGCAGCACGCCGTTTGAGTACACAGTAGCGTTGTCGAAGGACACGACGACGGCCAAACAGGTGCAAATCCTGCTGCGCGGGCTGGACGAGAACAATCAGAACGCGCAGTCGCCAGTGGTGTGCGATGTTGTCGTCACCGAAGCGGAACAGACGTTCACGCTGCAAGCGTTTAGCGCGGCCAATTGGGCCAGCATACAGGTGCGTGTGGTGATCGTGGACAGCGACACGACCACGACTATCGAGGTGGACGACGCCAGCCTGAGCTATGAGCCGAACAAGGGCATCACGGCAGACAATTGCGTCACGAACCTGGCACCGGGAGTGAACGTGCTGCTGAACGGGGACTTTAGCAACGGGACAAGTGACTGGTTCAGCAACAGCAACAACCTGGCACCGCTGACGACCAGCGGGGGCAAGCTGCAAGTGCAGCGTGACAACGACAACGGCAAAGATGCGTGGGTGGCACAAATCGCCAACGTGAGCGCTTCGAGCAGCACGCCGTTTGAGTACACAGTGGCGCTGTCGAAGGACACGACGACGGCCAAACAGGTGCAAATCCTGCTGCGCGGGCTGGACGAGAACAATCAGAACGCGCAGTCGCCAGTGGTGTGCGATGTTGTCGTCACCGAA
>DAOTTY010000147.1:0-4143 GCA_034437575.1 Anaerolineae bacterium
GCCCCGCTCAATGACGGGGGCACGCTGTTGGTGGAACTGCCCAACCAATCGGTGCTGCCGGATGTATTCGGTGGCGGCGCGTTCGTTCCGCAGCGCACGCTGTTAGATGCACCCACCTTCCGTGCGCTGACGGTCACGCCCGCTGATTACGCCGATGTGCGCTATGTGCCGGATGCCTTCGCCGGGTTTGTGCCCGGTGTAACGGTGGACGGCATCCACGCAGGGCAGGCACTCACAGCAGGCGCGGACTGGCGCGGCACGCTGGTGTGGCGGCCTACGGTGGCGGCGCAGCCAGTGGATTATGTGTTTTCGCTGCGGTTGATTGACAGTGAGGGCACCCGCTATGCCATGACCGACGTGGCCGCGCTGCCGGGGCGGCAGTGGCAGGTGGGCGATGTGGTGGTGAATCCGTTCCGGCTGGCGGTGCCGAGCGACTACCTGGCAGACGAGGTGCCGCAGTTCCGGCTGGTGATGTACGGCTTTACCGGGCCAGACGGTGCGGACGAGTCGGTTGATGCGGTGAACGCGCAGGGCCAGCGTGCCCCCTGGCTGACCCTGGAGGCCAGCCGCCCACGCTAATCGGCGGCGGCACACATGCAGCTATGTTTGTGAAACGCTTACACTAATTTAGCTATGTGAATTAGGCCATTGCTTGTCAGCGTTGGTGCTTTTGTGTAAAATGACACAAATAAGAGATCAAAGTCAAACCCATCACCTTGCGAGATGACATCCCACACCACTTCCACACCGCAATCGTGATTTAAGAAGAGAAACTGGGGCATATAGAGGGTAGGGTAACGGTATGAATTTTAGCTCAGCAGATCAGCGCAATCGCACCATTGCGATTGTGTCTGCCATTACGGTGCTGCTGCTCATCGGCGGCGCGTTAATTAGTGCCATGACGCCGTGGCTGATGGGTGTGCAGGCATCCACGCAGGCCCGTCAGGTAGACGCGCTGATGCAAATGATGATGTTCGTGGGCGGGGTGGTTTTCTTGTTGGTACAGGGCCTTGTTGTGTGGGCGGTGGTGGCCTTTCGCCGCCGCGAGGGGGACGATAGCGATGGCCCAAACGTTCATGGGAACTATGCCCTGGAGTTTGTGTGGACGTTGGTCCCGACGATTGTGGTGTTTATCATCACCATCGCCAGCTACATCGTGTTTGTGCAAACGCGGGCACCCCAGGCCAACGAACTCATCGTTACTGTGACCGCGCAGCGCTATGCGTTTGCCTTCCAATATGAGGATGAGGCCACCGGCACCGCTGTGGATGACCGTGTGCTGCGGACCTATGTAGGCCGCCCGGTCAAGCTGGAGATGAACGCGGTTGACGTGATTCACTCGTTTTGGATTCCGTCTATGCGCGTCAAGCAGGATATTTTGCCGGGGCGTGAAACAAGTGTGCGCTTTGAACCCATCCGCGCCGGGCGCTACCCGGTGGTCTGTACGGAATTGTGTGGCGGCGGTCATGGGGGCATGAACGCGGAAATTCTGGTTTATCCCGATGAAGAGAGCTACATGGCGTGGCAAGACACCGTTGTAGACTGCAAGTTAAACCCGCCAGAAGACCCGGCAGCTCGCGGGCAAGCCATCCTGGAAGGGAACGTGGGCGGTTATGGCTGCTCTGGCTGCCATGTGCTAGACGCCCTGGGCTGGAACGGCCAGATTGGGCCGAGCCTGAACGGCATTGCCGACCAGGCGGTGCAGCGGGCCGCCGCCGCCGGCAATGCGGATGCCGAGGGGTATATCTACACGTCTATTCGCAACTCTGCTGCCTACGTGGTACCCGGCTATCAAAACGTGATGCCCGTGTGGGGCGAAGCGCAGATGTCTGACGAGCGCGTGGGCGACATCACCGCGTACCTGCTCACCCAGTCAGAAACCGGCGAGGTCGCACCACCGGAGCCGTCTTGCCCGGTGCCGAGCTTTGACGATGTGCTGGCCCAGTATGAGGCAGGGCAGGTGGCCGCCCGCTAACGGAGATTCACGCGGTATGGGTGGGCCGCCACGCCGGGCGGCCCTAACACATCATAAGCGCCGCGCTAAAATTGGCATTCATTCGCACGCAACCGAGCAAGAGGACTATTTTCATGGCAACCATAACCGCCCCGTTGGGGCAAATCGCCGCCCCCAAAAAGGGCCTGCACTGGACCGACCTGCTGCACTGGACGATTGACCACAAGATTATCGGTTTGCAGTACATCGTGCTGTCGTTCATCTTCTTTCTGGCGGGCGGCTTCCTGGCGATGCTCATCCGCTGGGAGCTAATGACCCCGGCGGTTGACCTGTTCGCCAGCGGCACGGGCTACAACACCGTGTTGACGCTGCACGGCAGCGCGATGATCTTCTTATTTATGATTCCGATTTGGGCGGGCTTCGGCAACTACCTCGTCCCGTTGATGCTGGGCGCGAAAGACATGGCCTTCCCCTGGCTAAACGCCTTCGCCTTCTGGCTGATTCCCCCGGCGGGCCTGCTGTTCTTCATGAGCTACTTTGTGGGGGCACCCGAAGCAGGCTGGACATCCTACCCGCCGTTGAGCGGCATTGAATACAGCCCGGACGGCCAGACGATGTGGATTTTGGGCCTGCACATCCTGGGGATTTCGTCCATTTTAGGGGCCATCAACTTTATCGTGACGATCAAGAACATGCGCCCCGAAGGTATGGGCTACTTCCAGATGCCGCTGTTTGTATGGGCGATTCTGGCCACCAGCATCATCGTTGTGATGGCTACACCGTTCCTGGCCGGGGCGCTCACCCTGCTGCTGCTAGATCGCGTGGCGGGGACGGCCTTCTTTGACCCGGCAGCAGGCGGTGACGTGCTGCTGTGGCAGAACATCTTCTGGTTTTACAGCCACCCTGCTGTATACATCATGATCCTGCCGGGGTTTGGCGTACTCAGCGAAGTGCTGTCGGTTCACTCGCGCAAGCCCATCTTCGGCTACCGCCTGATTGCGCTGTCATCGCTGGCGATTGCGATCATTGGCTTTTTGGTGTGGGCGCACCACATGTTCACCAGCCTCACGCCGCAGCTTCGCATCCCGTTCATGATTACGTCCATGATTATCGCGGTGCCAACGGGCATTAAAATCTTTAGCTGGATTGGTACGATTTGGGGCGGCAAGATTCGCTACACGGCGGCCAACCTGTTCGGGATCGGGTTGCTGTCCATGTTTGTGATCGGCGGTATCTCCGGCGTAATTCTGGCGTCCGTCCCGGTAGACATTCACATGCACGACACCTACTTTGTGGTGGCCCACTTCCACTTTGTGCTGTATGGCGGTTCGGTGTTCGCGGTGTACGCGGGCCTGTATCACTGGTTCCCCAAGATGACGGGTAAGCTGCTCAATGAGCGGTTGGGCGCGGTTCACTTCTGGCTGACGTATGTTGGCTTTTTGGGCACGTTCCTGCCGATGCACTTTACAGGCGCACGCGGGATGCCGCGCCGGGTAGCTGAGTACGCGCCAGAGTTCGCTACTGTGAACCTGATTACCAGCCTGAGCGCGTTCGTGCTGGGTATTT
Source organism: Anaerolineae bacterium (assembly GCA_034437575.1). Lineage (GTDB taxonomy): Bacteria > Chloroflexota > Anaerolineae > Aggregatilineales > Phototrophicaceae > DAOTTY01. The sequence goes on from DAOTTY010000147.1 coordinate 3,521, forward strand.
CTACGCTGTTTTTTGTGTGGAACGTGTTCCAAACGTTGGCGGTTGGCAGGCGTTCAACGGCCAACCCCTGGCGTGCGCTCACGCTGGAATGGGCGACCACCAGCCCGCCGCCCGCGCACAACTTCGACTATGAGCCAGTCGCCTTTGAAGACCCGTATGGTTACGGCACAGCGGAGTCTGTCGAGTATCTTAACGCCATTGAAGCGCGTCTTGACCGCCAACAGCCACCGCGCCGCTCCCTGACGGGCGGCACCCCGCTCCCAAGCCCGGCAGCGGGCGACTAGAAGGCTGCCATTTACACCCGCGTGGAACTGCTCAGCCCTCCCACCCCAACCCCTCTCCCAAACGGGCCTTTGGCACTCACTGGGAGGGGGGCTAAATCACGCGCTGATATGCCCCCCTGGGATTCAGGGGGTGGGGGCTAAGGTGGGTCTCCACGCTGTTCTGTACGCTTACCCCTGAGTCGATACCTATTTTTCTATGTAACCCATTTATCGTTATCACAGGCACACGACCCAACCCATGACCTCGCCGCGCAAAGACTACTTTGGCGACACCCTTACACCCGCAGAACGCAAACGCCGCCGTGAAGCACGCGAAGCCAAGCAAGCCCTCGAAAACAA
>DAOTTY010000148.1:0-12125 GCA_034437575.1 Anaerolineae bacterium
CGTGGGTTGCTGGCGGTTGTTTTCGGTGTCGGTGCCATGCTGCTGTACTTTTTGGGTACGAACTGGATTCTTGATCGGTCCATCGTAGACACAACAGATGCTAGCGGCAACTTCATCAGCCGGGAAAAGCAGCGCGAGTCTATTCGCCCCTGGTTGTTTATTGCGCCCGCGCTCATCATTTTAACAATCTACCTTATCTACCCTGTTATACGCACCACCCAGTTGAGCTTTTATGGTGAAAGCGGTGATACGTTCGTTGGGTTTGCAAATTACGAATGGGCATTGAACAATAAAGGCTTCCGCCAGTCGATTGCCAATAATATTCTGTGGCTCATCTTCGTGCCGCTGCTGAGTACCGCAATTGGTTTGCTGGTGGCTGTGCTGGCTGATAACGTCGCCTGGGGTACGTTTGCCAAGTCGCTCATCTTTATGCCAATGGCCATCTCGTTTGTGGGGGCCAGCGTCATCTGGAAGTTTATCTACGACTTTCGCGGTGCTGACAACCCGCAAATAGGTATTTTGAATGCGGCGGTCGTTAGCCTGGGGTTTGAGCCGCAAACCTGGCTGCAAATTCCCTTCTGGAACAACTTCTTCTTAATGATTATTCTGGTCTGGATTCAGACGGGCTTTGCAATGGTTTTGCTGAGCGCAGCACTGCGGGGTGTGCCTGAAGAAACCCTGGAAGCGGCCCGCATCGACGGCGCTAGCGAGATTCAAATTTTCTTCCAAATCATGGTTCCGCAGATTATGACCACCATAGCTGTGGTGTGGACGACGATCACGATTATCGTGCTGAAGGTTTTCGACATCGTTCAGGCGATGACCAATGGCCAATGGGACACACAGGTTCTCGCTAACCTTATGTATGACTTGATGTTTCGGGGTGGCGGGCACTTCGGGCGCAGTAGTGTCATTGCCCTCATGATTATGCTGGCCGTGATCCCAATTATGTATTGGAATATTCGCCGCTTCCAGGCTGAGGAGGCCCGCCGATGAATACCCACGTTCCCATACTCAATATCACCGTAGGCGGGTTGCTGTCTCGCGTTACCCTGATCTTTATCACTATTTTGTGGACGCTGCCGACGCTGGGCTTATTTATCAGCTCACTGCGTGACAAAGACCAGTTGATCGTCAGTGGTTGGTGGACGGCACTTAGCAGCACAACACAGAACAACCAGGGCCGTATGCCCACTGCCGAAGATCAGGAAGAGATTGACGGCATGTTTGTGCTGTCTGGCAGTTTATTTGAAGAAGGAACTAATCGTTCGGTGGCCTCTTTTGGTGGTGGTGGCTTCATCCCAGGCGAAGTCGATACCTATCAACCGGGCGAAGCGGTACAGGTCGAGTACACCGTAGACGTGCTGCCAGAGGGTGCCAATGAGGATGCTGAGCTGGTCGAAGAAGCCCGCACGGCGGAATTCGTCTTGAATGCAGATGGGACTTATCAACTCACATCAGAAACGCCTTTTGAGTTAGATCGTGGTCAGCGCTTCTTCTATGTGGCGGCCATCCCACCCACGTTTACCCTGGAAAACTACCGGGAAGTGCTCACCTCAGAAGGGATCGGGCAGGCATTTATCAACACGTTCACGGTGACAATCCCGGCCACGCTTATTCCGATTGCGATTGCCGCCTTTGCATCTTATGCTTTCTCCTGGATGGAGTTCCCTGGGCGGCAGTTGCTTTTCGCTATTGTGGTCGGGCTGTTGGTGGTACCATTGCAAATGTCACTGATCCCGCTGTTGCAGATGTATAACAATGTGGGAAGCATGTTTAACGTAAACGCGCAGTCGTATCCAGGTGTGTGGCTGGCCCATACGGGCTTCGGCCTGCCACTGGCCATTTACCTGCTGCGAAACTACATCGGCAGCCTGCCCCGCGAACTGATTGAATCGGCCAAGATTGACGGGGCCTCTCATTTTGATATTTTCATTCGTCTCATTCTGCCGCTGTCAATCCCAGCACTCGCGTCGTTTGCTATTTTCCAGTTCCTGTGGGTGTGGAATGACCTGCTGGTAGCGCTGGTCTTCCTGGGCCGTGACCCCAACCAGATTGTGCTCACGTCCAAGTTGCGCGAACTGCTTGGCTCCCGTGCAGACAACTGGGAAATCCTGACAAGCAGTGCGTTCGTGTCGATCATTGTGCCGCTGCTGGTGTTCTTCAGCTTGCAGCGCTACTTCGTGCGCGGCCTGCTGGCTGGCTCTGTTAAGGGCGGTTGATCCCAGACAAGCAGCAGCAAAGTTGCAAAATCGCGGCGGATGAATCAACATTCATCCGCCTTTTTGTTTAGAGTGTGACCACAGGAGCAAGAGCGATGAACGATTACAAATGGTGGGAGCGCGGCGTGGTGTACCAGATTTACCCACGCAGCTTTCAGGATACGAATGGCGACGGCATTGGCGATTTGCAAGGCATTATCAACCGGCTGGACTACCTGAACAACGGCACGCGCCGCTCGCTGGGCATTGACGCTATCTGGATCAGTCCGTTTTACCCGTCACCGATGGCAGATTTTGGCTACGATGTGGCCAACTATACTGATGTTGCCCCGATGTTTGGCGACCTGGAAACATTCGACCGGTTAATCGAAGCAGCACACCAGCGCAACATCAAAGTCATCGTGGACTATGTGCCCAACCACTCGTCAGATGAGCACCCCTGGTTTACTGAATCGCGCAGCAGCCGGGACAATCCCAAAAGCGACTGGTATATCTGGCGCGACCCGGCCCCTGACGGCGGCTACCCGAATAACTGGGGGGCCGTGTTCGGCGGACCGGCGTGGACGTGGGACGAGACGCGCCAGCAGTATTACTTCCATCAGTTTCATCCCAAGCAGCCCGACCTGAACTGGCAAAACTCTGATTTGCGGCTGGCCATGTACAACGTGCTGCGCTTTTGGATGGAGCGTGGCGTGGACGGCTTTCGCATGGATGTGGTGCATATGATCGGCAAGCACCCGGACATGCCCGACCAACCCGAACGCACGGACTTGCCTGTGCGTGGCGACATGGACCTGTACAACATCCAGCAGCAAATCTACTCAATGGATTATGAAGGGGTTCACGAACGTATGCGGGAAATTCGCCGTATCCTGAATGAGCATGGGGCACTGGGCATTGGCGAAATCTGGCTGCCGATGGACAAATGGCTGCGCTATTACGGTGAGCAGGACGACGAACTGCACATGCCGTTCAACTTCGCGCTCATTTCTGAGGGAGACTTCGACAACAACACGCCCTGGCAGGCCGATGTCATCCGGGAGATTGTGAACCGCTATGATGGTGCTGCGCCGCCGCACGGCGTCCCCAATTGGGTGCTGGATAACCACGATGTGCCCCGCCTGGCCACCCGCGTCGGTTTGGCGCAGGCACGGGTGGCCGCTGTGCTGCTGCTTACGCTGCGTGGCACGCCAACGCTGTTTATGGGGCAGGAAATTGGCATGGTGGACGGGGACATTGCTTCGGACATGGTGCAGGACCCACAGGGCATCAACCTGGGTGTGGAATTCACCCGTGATGGCACCCGCACACCCATGCAGTGGAGCGGCACGGACTATGCCGGGTTCAGCACGGTTGACCCCTGGCTGCCTGTGAACCGAGATTACCTTACCTGTCATGTATCCCGGCAGTTGCTGGATAGCACGTCGATGCTGTCGTTATATCGCACGCTTATCTGGACGCGCAAAGACTCGCTGGCATTGGTGGCGGGCGGATATGAGTCTATCGACTCGCCCGACGGTACGTTCGTCTATCTGCGCCGCTGGGATGATGAAACTAAGCTGGTTGCGCTCAACTTCACCGATGAGCCGAAGACGATCACGTTTGAGGGTGGCGGAGAGGTCATCATTGACACGGGCCTGGCCCGTGCTGGCGAAGCGGTGAGCGGCAGGGTGCGGCTGGCTGCTGACGAGGGTGTGGTGATTGACCTGACCGCGTAGGCATCTGTACAAAACCAGATGAGGGGCTGTGGGTAGCTACTCAGGTATTCGGCTGAATTCCCCCATCCCCTAGCCCCTTACCCCCAAAATGAGGGAAGGGGAACACCGCTGAAGGCGGCACAAACCCCTCCCTCCCGCCGCGTAGCGGCGATAGTGGGGGAGGGGGGGCGCTTTAGCGCCGGGGTGGGGGCAAGCTGAGTCGTTACGACTGTGAGGAGCGATTTTGTGAAGTTCTAACGCGCTTTTGAAGTCATTGGGGGTTAGGGTGGTGTAAATGTTTGACCACCTACAGGAGAACCGAATATGGGTATGCCAATTCCGATGGTTGTTGACCGGAGCAGCCGGGGCGAACGCGCCTATGACATCTACTCACTGCTGCTCAGCTCGCGCATTGTCATGTTAAATCAGGCCGTGAGTGACACAAGCGCCAACCTGATTGTTGCACAACTGCTGTTCCTGGATCGTGAAGACTCACAGAAGGACATACAGCTTTACATACAGTCACCCGGCGGCGTTATTTATGCGGGTATGGCCATCTATGATACGATGCAGCAGGTGTCAGCACCTGTGAGTACCGTTGCAGTGGGTATGGCGGCCAGCTTCGGCACGGTTGTATTGATGGCAGGTGAACCGGGTAAGCGCTACGCCCTGCCCAACGCTACGGTTCATATGCACCAGCCGCTCGGCGGTGTCCAGGGGCAGGCGTCAGATATTGTGATTGCGGCGAAGGAAACACAGCGCCTCAAAGATCACCTATATGATATGTTTGTCAAGCACACCGGGCAAAACCGTAAGCGCATTGAGGATGACCTGGAGCGCGACATCTATCTGACGGCAGACCAGGCAAAGGATTACGGTTTGGTCGATGAGGTGATTGGCAGTTTGGCAGATACCCGCGAGGACGACAGTGGTCGGTCACTATCTGGGCGGGTAGGGCGCAGATAGATGATAAGGGGCGAGCCGTCGCGGTTCGCCCCATCGGGTATGGGCCTAGTCTGCCTCGTGCCAAAACTTGTCGCTGAGGTATTTGTAACCGTTATCGCAAAACACCGTGACGATGGTCGCTTCTTCCCCGCGTGAGGCGACCTCTTCTGCGAGAATCAGGCTGGCGTGCAGGTTGCCTGCCGCGCTGATGCCCACCAAGTAGCCCTCTTCACGAGCAAGGCGGCGTGCCATGCGATAGGCAGCCTCCGTCGGCACAGCCACACGCCGGTCTGCCACAGCTTCATCGTAGATGCCGGGGCGAATGGCGGAATCCATGTGCTTCAGCCCCTCCAGCCCGTGAAAGGGGCCGTCGGGTTCCATCGCTACAATTTTGATATTCGGGTTTAATTCGTGCAGGCGGCGACCTGTGCCAACCATCGTGCCGCTGGTGCCCAAACCTGCAACGAAGTGTGTGACGGTGCCGCTGGTCTGCTCCCAGATTTCGGGGGCAGTCGTGTGATAGTGGGCCTGCCAGTTGGCCGGGTTATTGTACTGATTAGCGTAGAAGTACTTGTCCGGTTCGCGTTCGGCCAGGTCCCGCACCGCTTCGATAGCGCCGTCACTGCCTTCGAGCGCATCAGTGAATTCGATCTCCGCACCGTAGGCCCGCAAGATGGACACGCGCTCCGGGCTGACGTTTTCTGGCATGAACAGCTTCACGCGGTAGCCGCGAGCAGCACCCAGCATGGCGTAGGCAATACCTGTGTTGCCGCTGGTACTGTCTAGCAAAACTTTATCACCGCTCAGGTCGCCGTTGCGCTCTGCCGTGCGGACGATGTTCATAGCGGCGCGGTCTTTAATGCTGCCGCCGGGGTTGTGCCACTCGGCTTTGGCGTAGATGGTCACGTTTTCGGGCAGGTGGGCCGTAATCCGCCGAAAGCCGACGAGCGGCGTGTTGCCGATGCTGTCTTCAATGGCGGTGGATTCGCTAATAGCAGGTTTTGCGTGATGGTTTAACAGTCTCAGGGTACTCATCTCGACTCTCGCTTTGGTTGAATGATCTACAGGCAAACATACACACACCCGACGCGGCCAGTATGGCGGCCACCTGGGTTTGACGATAATATTCGGATTGACAGTGTGTCATATAACAACGACGAGGCACCGCAGCCCGCTATGTCAAGTTACACAGCGATACAACGGGTGTTGTAGAGGCGATAGAGACGATGTGGGTCAAATTCGTTCATAGGCTGGAGTTTAGACCGTGCGCCAACGGGTGTCAACAACTTCTTATCAGGTTCTCGTCCTTTGCATCATAGCTTTAGTCGGGCTGACGTGAGCAAACCTTACCTTGCCCACACCACGCGATACGAAACCCCTTCCGGGCCATTCCAAAGTTCGACAGGTTCCCCGGCACCGCTCTCAGTTACAGCGACATGGTAGAGAATGCTACCTGAATTCACACCTGCATCTACGGTGTAAGCGAACCCGTCACGGGTGCCCGTGACGCCTGTCATCTGCAATGGTGGGAAGTCGCCCAACACAGTCCCATCACGGTTGAGCAACACCCACGCGATGCGGTTTTCCGGGGAGAAACTGCCCACGAGGATAGACTGCCCTCCATTGACAAACCGTGCCCAAAACATAGACACGTTTGCTGTTATGAACAGCAAGCGCCGTGTGCCATCAACGGTGGTCAGGTAAAGGGTGTTGGCTTGCGGGTAGGGGAAAGCGTCGGCGGTGTTGGGGTAGGCCGGGTCAAACAGCAGGGTGAGTTGTTCGTTGTTAAGTGTATCACCATCAATCGCAGCGGGGACGCCGAAGCTGGTCACTGTGTTCGCAGCGGCGTCCCATGCATACAAATCCTCAAAGTTGGTTTGAAAGCCGGAAAACGGCACAGCCAGTGCGAAAATCACACGCCCGTTGTTATCTATCCGCTGGACAATCGGGGCGCGACCGACCGCTTCGAGGGGGGTTGTGTTGGGTATCGCTGTTGACTGGTTGATTGCGGCTGTCACGGTTCCGTCAACCGTGTTCAGCAGTTGCACTTGCCAGTCACCGCTGCTGCGAGCATAGCCAAACGCCAGCACGTCACCATCTATGCTGTACACGGCAGGTGAAGCGATAAAATCCAGGCTGTTGGCGGATGTATCTGCGGGTAAGGCCACCCGTACCTCGCTGTCACCGCGCAGTATGTGCAGTGTTGCCGGGTCGCCATAGGTAACATAGGAATAGGTCTGCCCGTCAGGAGAGATGGCAAGGGTTTGGGCGTAGGTGCTGCCATCGGCTTTGGGGAGGGTCAGTGTATCTATCCCGGTGCCATCGCCAGCCGTGCGAATCACCTGCCCGTTGAGGCTGTCGTAGAGGATGACATCAGGAGCAGGTGTTTGCGCCGACATTGTGGATGCAAACGTGAACAAAATGAATAAAGTAATTGTGTAATTGTGCATTAGCTTTACAGGTTTTATCATAATTCAATGGATAATTGATGCTAAACTGTGCTTAAAAGTGAAAAGGGATTTGTGGTATGCCTTGCAACGTCGAGTGGCTGGTTGAAAGGCGAGTTGCCTACTTAAACATCCAGGGTGACGTTGCACCTGATGAGGCGCAGCTAGCCTATGTTAACCTGATGAAGCTGATTGGACAGGGTGAAACCCCTGTGCATCTCATCCTAGAACACGGCGGCAAACAGAAGTTTCCGCTCAGTATGAGCCTGTACAACTTCATTATCAACGGTGGGGCACCGTTGGGGAAGGGCTGCCTGATTGTTGTCGGCAGCAGCAGGCAAGCCAGGTTCGTTGGGAACCTGTTCTCATATGTTAGTGGGGTCGATACTGCAACGTTTACCACACTGGACGCGGCGGCAGACTACCTTTACAAACGCGACCCAAGCCTTGTGGGTTAATCCGCCAGTGTGATTGGCCAGGCTTTCACCTGTATTGTACGACTAAAGTGCAGCAGGGGGGGCGTGGCGGGCAGGTTAATACCGTGTGAAGCGGTTGCACTGTTGATGTGCATATCAGCCCCCGCGTGTTGCAGCGGCCACGGGGCGTGATGAATGCGTCCCCGATAGACCCTACTGTTGCGATCAATTGCATACAGGTAGTAGCGCTCTGTGAGCCAGCTTTCTAACGTGCCCGGCTGTGAAAAGAACACATCTGATGTCGGCCAGTAGCTCCCTGCAAACAACGCGGGATTCGCCCGGTGGTCTGTGCGGTGCATGGCATAGTAGACGGTATCGGAGTGCCGGTTCAGGTGCATCCCCGCATTGAAGTACGGCAAGTTGTACCACCCACGCGCAACTTCCACTATCAGCCGGTTCGATGCGTCCAAGCTGAAGAACCATACCCCTGGCACACCCTTATATGTCACATACGTCCGCACATTGAACTCTAACATGGCGTGGGTCAGCGGCACGGGCGGCAGTCCACGCAGGTTGATGTGCGTCATACGGAAGGGTACTACGGCCACCCATGCTTCCCCGTCCCACGTATCAACCATGAGCGCATCCGGGAGTAAGCGCTGCATGTCATCCGCAGGGATAGGCCAATGCGCGAACAACAGGTCGTGCCAACGCTGGTGCATCACGGGTGGCTCGGTTGGCAAATCAGGCATTGTCATGTGTTACTGCCACCTAATTCTCATGGGTAAATAAGTGAATAAATACATCCAAATTTGCCATGTCACCCACCGGGGTAGTCACAATGTGGGCCTGATGAAAGTCCAACAGAAGATTTCGGGGACATTCCGCACACAACCCGTCGCAGAGATGTTCTGTGATATTCGCAGCTATAATCCAACAACTCTCCGACAGAGACAACAGGTGATCCACGCCTTACAGTACACCCTGCTTGGATCACCCTTTATTCCTGCCTGAGTCGTTACCCCGAAGGGCTATGCCGATAAACGAATCGCGGAACTGCTCTCTATATTAGAACGGAATATCGTTCGCGTCATCAGGGGGCGCAAAGTCATTATCTTGCGGGTAGCCCCCATCAACCGCGTTATAGTCGTCGCCACCTTCGGGCACCATTGAGCTACTGCCCTGCAAAAAGCGTACCTCATCCGCTGTGATGTCTAGCGAAGCGCGGGCTTCACCATCACGCCCCGTGTAGGCATTCGCTTCGATTTGGTTGGCGACGACCATCACCTGGCTGCCCTTTTTAACGTACTGGGCCACCACTTCGGCCTGCCGTCGCCAGCAGGTCACGCGCCACCACGTCGTCCGCTCCACCGCCTGGCCGTTCTGGTCAGTCCAGCGGCGGCTAGAGGCCACAGAGAAATCAGTTACGGCGATGCCGCTTGGGGTGTAGCGCAGTTCCGGGTCATGGCCCACGTTGCCCACGACGATGATTTGCTGGTAAGTCATGCTCTTGCCTCCTCAACATGCGCCACCTACGACGCTCTATCTTGTTCAATGGGGTAGAACTTTTATTCTAGCATAAGCAGATGAACCGCGCACGGCCTCGTGCACATTTCTTACGGGCGTTTGGCCTCAAGCAAATCGTTGAGCAACTGACGCACCACCTGTGGGTCGCCCTTGCCCTTGAGCGCCTTCATGCACTGGCCGAACAGGGCGTTAAACAGCTTTTCTTCACCGTCGAAATAGCGCGTGACCATCTTGTCGTTGCTGTCGATGACCTCTTGAATCACCGGCTCAATCACCGACGTGTCCGACACCTGCGCCAGCCCTTTTTCTTCCACGATGGCCGCCGGGTCGCCGCCGTTGGCGTACATCTCTTTCAGGACTTTTTCTGCCGCGTTTTTGTTGACCACGTTGTCGTCGTACAGCTTGACCAGCGCGGCGAACTGCTGCGGGCTGATTTTGATGCTGCTAATGTCTTCCGTGCTGACGTTGTCCTTGTTCATCTCTCCGAACAGGCTGGTAATCATCCAGTTGGCCGCAGACTTGGGCGCAACGCCCTCAGCTAAAGCCTGTTCGTAGTAATCGCTGATGGCCTGCTCCCCCACAAGAATATCTGCATCGTATGCAGACAGGCCGAGTTCGTCCATGAAGCGCTGCTTTTTCGCGTCTGGCAGTTCGGGCAGCTTTGATCGCACCGCTTCGACTTCTTCTGGCGTGTAAACCACAATCGGCAGGTCCGGGTCGGGGAAGTAGCGGTATTCGTCGGCACGCTCTTTGTAGCGCTGGATGGTGACCTTCTGCTTGTTTTCGTCCCAGCCCAGGGTGGCCGCCTGGACGGTTTCGCCGCTCTCGTACAGCTTGATCTGCCGCTTGACCTCGTATTCAATGCCACGCACCATGCTGCGGATGCTGTTGAGGTTCTTGATTTCTGTACGCTGGCGGAACTCGGTGTCATCCTCATGCATGACGCTCACGTTGGCCTCAAAGCGCAGGATGCCCTTACTCATGTCACCGTGATTCACGCCCAGGTAGCGCAAAATAGAGCGCAGCTTGCGGGCGTAGGCTTCGGCCTCCTCCGCGCTGCGGATGTCTGGTTCAGACACGATTTCCAGCAGCGGCACACCCGCCCGGTTGTAATCCACCAGGGAGCCGTTACCGACATGGGTGAGTTTGCCGGTGTCTTCTTCCATGTGGGCGCGGCGCACACGGATACTTTTGGTGCTGCCGTCTTCCCGTTCGATTTCCACGTAGCCGTTCACGGCCAGCGGGTGCTCATACTGGCTGATCTGGTAACCTTTGGGCAAATCCGGGTAGAAATAGCTTTTGCGGGCAAACTGGCTGAACGGCGGGATGTCGCAGTTGAGCGCTAACCCGACCATCATCCCGTATTCCATCGCCTGCTTGTTGACGACGGGCAGTGTGCCGGGCATCCCCAGCGAAAGTTCGTCAACGGCGGCGTTGGGTGGGCTGGTCACGCTGTCTACGACGGGGCACGCGCTAAACATCTTCGACTCGGTCAGCATTTCTGCGTGAACTTCTAAACCGACAATGGTCGTCCATTTGCTCATGGGCTGTGATTCCTGTTGCTTGGGCCGTTATTATCGCGTGGGTGCAAATTGTACCACACGGCGAGACAAATGAACTGCCTCTGGTAACGTATGCAGGGCTATTGCAAAGTTGCATAGCTGATCATTGGGCGCTGCCCAAACCCGTCACTTTTTGAAAAAAGTGAACAAAAACTTGCCTTTTCGGACGCTTTGCGTCCGAAAACACGGGTTCAAAGGGTGCTAACCCTTTGCAGGGGTGCGGGGACAGCGTCCCCGCGATGTGAAACCTTGACTTTGCAAAAGCCCTGTAACGTATGAGGATAAAGTGCTTTCAAAATAAAGGTTTATTGTGATAGTGCAGATTCAAAGCGGGGCTGTAACGACTCAGCTTGCCACCCACCCCGACGGCTTCGGCGGTGTGCCCTCATTTTGGGGGTATGGGGGGGCGAGGGCCAAATAGCGCTGCACCCCTGCTCGGACAACCCTTTATCCCTGCCTGGGTCGTTGCGTATGATAGTTATAAATCGAAAGGCGACGAGAAGGGAACCCGAATTCCATTGAACACAAAGAACACAAAGAACACAAACGCGATTAAGTACGTTATAACGCTGGTGGTGCTGACCGTCGTAGCACTCGCAGCGGCAGCGATGGCCCAGGGCAGCAGCGCACGGCTGGCCTACGTCAACGGGAGCGGCCAACTGGTGATTATCAACGTCAACGGAGACGCCCGCTGGATTGTCACCAACCCCGGCGAGCAGCTCAGCCTCGATGTTGGGTTGGCCTGGTCGCCAGACAGCGAACAGGTGCTTTTTGCGGTGCAGCAGGGCGGCCAAAGCGAACTGCGACTGGCCGATGCGAACAATCAAACGGTAACGACGCTGGTAAGCCTGAACCGGGTCAGTGGGGGCGAGTGGACGCCCGACGGCAGCATCATAGTGGGCACAGCAGACGGGCTGGTGCGCCTGGATTTGAACACCCGGCAGGCTGAAGTGGTTGTGGCGGGTGGGCAGTTCATCAACGGGGATGTGGTAGCGCCGTCGGGTAATGCCATGTTCTTCTATCAGGCTGGCAGTTTTGCCGTGCGCTCGCAGGCTGGCAGCATCACCGCGCTGCCAGGGCGCAACAACACAAGCGCGACGAATGTTGGCCTGTGGGCACCGCGCCAACCCTTTGTGGCCTACTGGGCCTTCAACGACCGGGGCAACGCCACCATCAACGTGACGAATGCCAACACTGCCGAAACGGTCATCATTGACAGTCAGTCTGCTGTGCCCGTGACGCCGCTAACGTGGGTTCCTGGCACCACGCAACTGCTCTATCGCAGCGCAATGGGCGTCATGGCGGTGGA
>DAOTTY010000149.1:0-5282 GCA_034437575.1 Anaerolineae bacterium
GCGACGGTAAATAGCATCATCTCTCCCCCCCTTTGGTTTCAGCCCCGCACCTGTATAGGCGCGGGGCTGTGCTTTTACACGGTGACCCCACCCAAAACGGCAAAAACAGCCTTCCGCTGCGGGTTATCATACCGTTAAGTCCATTTTAAGCCAGCATTGACGTGACTCAGCGCAAAAGCGCATCGCAAGCGTGGGGGAGGGGCCGATGGCCAATTATGCGAATCTGAATTCATGGGTAACTGCTCAGGCACCGGGTGCCGCTGTTTAAGCCCCTCTCCCAGGGCCACAGGCCCGTTCTGGGGTGAGGGCTGAGTCGTTACAAAAAGTGAAGGGTTTGGGCAGCGCTCAATCATCAGCTATGCCACTTCGCAAAAGCCGTGATGGTGAGGGGAGTTATCGCCATATATAGGCTCGTGGCCGGGTCAAAAGCCATAGGCCCGCAGGTTAAAGCCGCGCCACTCACTGCTAATCACACTGCGCGTGGAATCGTTATCGCACAGGCTGGCATCTCCATCGGCCCAGTGGATGCTGCGAGCGGGGGTATGTGGCGAAAAGGGCATGTCGTAGGTTGTTCGCATGTTGATTTGCGTGTGGGCATAGCGCACAACGACATTACGCGAGCGCGGATAGAAGCTAAGGCCACACGGCTCACCATACCACGCCACAATGTAACCGATGGGCAGGGTCTCCTCCTCAGAGCGAAAGTTGAGGTAACCCCGCCCCACTGTTTGGCCGTCTCCGCTGGCGAAGAAGTGTACGGAAGTGGTGGCGCTCAGCCGGATAAACACCTGGTCGTCGTCAGTGGAGGGGTGCTGGATGTAAACATCAGCCCAGGCGGTTTGGCCCACTGTCAAACCCATCGCACAGGGGCTACCTTCACACAGGGCTAGCTCAACGCTGGCAGGTCGGGCCGGATACGGAAAGAGATAACCAACCAGCGTAGCTCCAGCAATCAACATAGTGAGGAACACACTGACAGTGGCAGTCAAACGGATAAATAAACGCATGGAATGTTAAAGACTGTCGATATTTTCTTTAAGAAGAGTATAAACGCCATACGCAAAGGTCGCAAGCAGAAGTTTTGCGTTGCGAGTGGGGGAAGTATCCGTAATGGGGGTTATGGGGCGCAGTCAAGGTGGAGCGCCCCGCAGGTGCGACCTAGACCGGCTTCTTGTTGTTCTCGCTGGCCTTCACCTGAACGTCTTCGCCTTCTTCACTGTTTTCTTCCTCAGCATTGTTACCGACACGCAGCCCCTTGCGAAAGCTGGATACAGCCTCACCCAGTTCGCTGCCCACGCGGGCGATACGACCGCCGCCGAACAGGATGACAACCATCAGAAAGATCAGGAAAAGTTCTGTAGGACCGAGACGGAATGGCATGGTGTTTCTCCTAAAGGTTTATCGTTTCATTGTCGTCTATATTGGGCGTAATTTCAACTGATTGCTTGAGGGCAACTGTTTCTGCTAACACATTGAAATACACCCCTCACGGTGGGGTGCATCACGGGTCAATTTCGACTTTGAACAGGCCCACCACGCGGACACCATCGCCCACAGCTATGCCAGCTTGGGGATGCCGCGCCGTTTCAGATGCTCCAGCAGCGCATTGAAAGACGCATCATAGCCAATTTTTGCCAGGTTTAAGCGCTGTAAGTCATCAATATTCATTGCCTTGAGGGCGGCTTCTGCGGTGTTATCGCGGATTTCGCGCACCATCACGGGATATACGGGCTTAGAAAGTTGGCGGGCGCGGCGCACTTCCGCGTGAACCCACTTGGACTGCACACTTTCCGGCGTGAGCACAACATTGACCACTGCTGCCTTTGCCACTGCGTTGGCAAGCTCTCGCTGCCAACTGCGCCCAATCTCCAGGCCACCGTAGTCCGGGGATAGGTTATCGACCCATACTTTATAGCCCGCGTCCTTCAGGTCTTTGGCGTAGCGCTCCACAAACCCATGACGGTCCACACTGGAATACGAAATGAAGATATGCTCCTGGGCGGGGTCTACCGTAGCTTCGGGCAGTTCGACATACTCAACAACAGGGCTGGCCTGCCCGTTGGCCGGGGCGGGGTTGATGGGTTCACCCTTGATTTCTGCGATAATTGCCCTCACCCGGTTGGATTTTTCCAGGCCAACCGTCTCCCCCTGAAGAATCGCATCAAGCATGGCGGCAGGGGCGGGTGTTCCGTTGGGCAGCGTACCGTAATCAATAGCTTTGCGAAGGGTGAGCGTGGCGAACGTGCGAGCGGGCATCCCAATCTGGATTTGCGCTTCCAGGCCAGGGGCGTCATAAAACGCAAGCTGCACCAACTGCTGCTGGCTTTGCTGGGTATTCACAAGGGGTGTGATTAACTCAATGATTTCGCTGAATGTCTCACGGTCGATGTTCTTCATTCCTGCTGCTCCCAATTCATACATATTACCAAGATCAGCCCCCCCCATAACCGAAATCCAAACGCGGCTCGTCTGCTAACAGCGCACACCCGTTGTTGCTGGCCGGGCCAGGCTCAAACGGGCACTCATCAGCAGCGCCGACTAACCCATCCCCATCCACATCGGGGATTTGAGTGGCTTCTGGCGGCGGGCAGCCGTCAAAGTCCACCAGCCCGGCTTCATTCGGGCAGGCGTCCTGGCTATCGCGGATCGCATCGCCGTCGGCATCCGGGCAGCCTTCGGTGATCTCAGTACCTGCGTCAAACTCACATATATCCTGCGGGTACAGGATGCCATCGCCGTCTTCATCCAGATAGGGGGCAAGGCAAGTCGCATCGGCATCGCTGCCGCTGAGGTCAACCACCGTGTCGTAATACAGCTTGATGCGTTCGTACAGCGGTGACTCGTCATCGGTGACGAGTTCACTACTTTCCAGGTTGAGCAGCACCCGCCGCCCGACTGGAATGGCGACCGGGTCTTCACCGGGAAAGGTATAGGTGCAGTCGCCATCCTGGCCGGTGAAGCAGGTAAACGCCAGCTTGTCGAAGTCGTCTCTATTTTCCAAATCTGGCGGGATTTGCCGAACAGCAAAACACCGCGAACGCGAGTCTAGCTGGACGTTATCGAACAGGTTCATGGACATGAACACGCCCCCATTGATAAAGCTACCCGCCTGAACATACATCTCGGACTCAGCATCGAAGGATGTTTCGATGGTTTCTTCACCGACCTGGCTGATAATGCTGTCGAAGATAATGGACGTGCGCGGCTGTAAGTAGGCGTTGGCATTTTCAGACACAGCCCGGTCAAAGTTCGGCCCTTCGATAATCAACAGGCTTGTAGAATCTGGCGAGGTAACACGCCGCCCCACCAGTACCGGGATCGGTTGCGGGTCGTTTAACTCAAAGAACTGAAGCGCCGCCTGCCGCACATCCGTTGCCTGGGGTGTGGGCGAAATCGTCGCGGTAGCGGTTGGCGTTGCAGTCAGGGTGGCAGTTGGGGTGGATGTCGCCGTAGCGGACTGTTGCAGCACAAACTCCGTCGCCTGGATCGCCAGGCTGCGCACATCACGGATTTGTTCCTGCTGACGCCACGTTTGCACACCCAGGAAAGCAATTAATGAAAGCGCTATAGCCCCGGTTGAAAGTAAGACAGCAATCTGACGGGGGGTGAGGCGGGCCGTCACACGCACCGGACGCCGAAAGCGCGACGGTACGAACAACATCGAAATCGACGTGTTATCCCCTGGGTAACGCGCAGATGCGTAGCGCAAAATATTACGCGAGGCGCGTTCAACGTCGTCGTCCATCGCATGGCGCTGGAATTCCTCATCACGCACCACCGGGCCGCTGCCGCCCTTCCCTGCCGCCTGAAACAAGCCCTCGGTCGCCACAAACAACGTATCACCTTCGCGCAAACGCATTCCGTTACGACCGATATTGAACGCCCGCTCCGCATTGACGAACAGATTGCCCTTCTCTACATAGAAGCCAATATCAACCTGTACGTCAGGGTTCAGGCCAATCACGCGGGTGGGATAGTTCGCATTTTCCAGGCGCTGCGCTTCATTGGCAGACATCTGCCCGGCGTAGATGTATTCGTTAGCGAGCGTATGGTCAATGTTCAGGCGCACCAGTTCACGCTCACGCATCAGGTAAATGCGGCTGTTGCCCACATTAGCGATAAACGCCCGCCCATATTCGCTATCATCCAGGTCAATGGCAATCATGGCAATTGTGGCGCTGCCGGTACCGCTCATTTCGCTGTAAACAACGCGGTTGGCTTCTTCAATTGCCTGAATGAGCAAAGCGGGAACTTCGGTTGCGTCACTCACCTGCATGTAGTCAATCACTGTGCGGGCGGTTAACCGTGCGGCCTGCTCACCAGCATCGCCACCGCCCGCACCATCGCACGCCACAATGATGTGAAGATTAAGCCCACTGGGGGTTTGCAGTACCTCATCGGTGACATAGTCTTCAAGGCGTTCACGCCCACCAATGTCGCGTATTGAGAAAGATTCTAGTTGTGCCATCGGGCAGGCCCTCGCCTGTATATAACGTCACCCAGCTTTACTATACTCATAAAAGGTGGAACTGTCATCTCGACATAGCAACAATTTCGTCATGTGTTGGTGTATGTGCATTGAATGCGTGTCTTCATAAGGTGCAACGAAAAATCGACTGGCAACAGCTTCAAACAACTTCTATCAGAATATGGTACATGCTGGCAAACAACATCAAAACGTTGTATAAACTTTGGCAACAATGTTTGAACTAGCAGGTCATAGTCTTTTCTACGTCGGACGATCCCCATGCCAACAACAGAAGTCATCAGCTTTACATACAACAATGAGTTTCCTGATTTAATTGCAAAGGCAAAAAGACTGGCTTCGAAGAACGCAGCCTACGATGGTCTAAAACCAGCAGCAGTTTTAAGAATAGCCCTATCAGAGTGGTTACCTGATGAACTGGAGAGGGAGAGAAATCACGCTACCAATCATAATGAAGGCGGACGGGATTCACCTAAATTGCCTTATACACCCCTACCTAAGGCAGATATGAACCGTACCCGAAAGAGTGTGGCCATCTCTTACGATCCATTGGTCGAAGACCAGCCAAACCTCAAGGCTATCGCATGCGAACTCCAAAAGATGGAGGGATCTGTTTACCACAAGAAACCCTTAGCCCACATCTATCGGGTAGCTTGTGCAGCATGGTTAGAGGAAAAAGGCATGTAAGTGATAGTTGGCGAGTACCACAGCCTCGCCAACTATCCACTAAGGCTGAATCTAGAATGTATGGTTCCGCAGAATCGAAGCCATCAGAATCAGACCAGCTATGAAGCCT
>DAOTTY010000150.1:0-20534 GCA_034437575.1 Anaerolineae bacterium
CGGGGGCAGCGGGCGCGAAGGGGTCATCGCCCACACCAGAGAGTGCGTCAGCGGGTGGGGTGTCGTCGTCTGTATCAGGAATGGGCGGGTCTGCGTCCGGGGGGGGCGCAAAACGGGAGTCGTCATCCGGGTGGTGCTTGGCGTCCGTCATGGGGTTGGGGGGTGGCTACTGAGCATGGTGTTAGAACTTTACTTGCTTTTGAGGGTTCGCGCAATGGGGTGCCCCGTGTGGGATAGGGCAATCGCGTTCTCCCTGTGTTGCCCCTCACCCCCCCTGTGCCCACCCCACATGAGAAGAATCGCAACATTTTCACATTCACTGCGCGTGTCTATTACAATCCAACTATGCTAATCAAGACAAATCCCCCCGTTATCCAGGAGAACCCAACCGAATGACTTACTCGCTGTGGAACGGCGGGCGCTGGCTGGCGCTGGCCGCTGCTATGTTGTTGCTCGCTGTGCCCCTTGCCGCCCAAAACGATGACATCCCAATGGCCGAAATCGAAAACGACGCGGGCGGCCCGGTCATCATTCGTGGCCAGATGGACTACACCAACCCGCTGCTCACGCTGGGTGTGGCCCAGCCCATCGTCATGCTAGAAGACCAGGCCGGGTTTGTAGACCGTGACCTGGGCTTTATCTTCCCGCCAGAATCGCAAGTGCTGGGTAACTTCACCTCAGACTTCTTCACGTCCCCGGTAGACTACAACATCAACCTGCCCATTGAACCACGCGGCACCCTGCGCGATGTGGACAACGACGAAGACGAAGACACCGGCGTGATGGTTTACACCCCGGCCTACTGGAACAACGTCTTTGGCGACCCGTTCCTTGAGGAGCGCGACGTGAGCGGCGGCGGCTGGTCTGGCGCGTATGCGGGCACGGACGTTAACTCAGAAACGGAAGTGGTCGGCGGCATCTACGTGATTTACGCGCCGGAAGACGGCCAGGGCTTTCCGGCTGGCTTTGGTGATGATGGCCTGCTGTTCACCGAAGATGACCCCATCGTGGCAGTGCCCCAGGGCTGGACGATTGTTGACCTGGACACCGACCCGTTCACGTTTGACCGCTCTCGTGAGGCGGAAATTGACCTGCTGGAGCCGACCTCGGCGGCGTTGGACGACTTTTCTAACCTGAGTTACACCGAAGCCTTCGACGCGATGGTTGACCTGCTAGAGCGCGAATACGCCTTCACGGAATACAAAGAGATTGACTGGGACGCACTGGTTGAGGCATACCGCCCGCGGGTTGAAGCCGCCGAAGCCGAGGGGAACGCCTTTGAGTTCAAGCTGGCCATCCGTGACTTCAGCTACGAAATCCCTGACGGGCATGTGGCCGTGTTCGGCAGTGGAATGCAGGAACTTAACGCGCTGTTCCAGCAGGCCATTAGCGGCGGCCTGGGCCTGAACCTGACGCAGCTTGAAGATGGCCGCGTCATCGTCAGCTTTTTGCTGGAAGATGGCCCGGCGGCTAACGCACAGATGCAGCTTGGTGACGAAATCCTGGAGGTGGACGGCACCCCCATTGAGGAAGCGCTGGCAAACACGTTCATCTTTAACGGCTTCAGTGCAGATCACCTGACGCGCATCCAGCAGCTTCGCTACATCGTGCGCCGCCCGCTGGGTGAGCAGGTCGCAATTACCTTCCGCGATAGTGACACGGGCGACGAAGAAACCGTGACCCTCACCACCGTCAACGAGGTGGAAACGTTCAACCGATCGTCTATTGTGGCCGATGCCCCGCGCTTTACCCAGCCCGTCGAATTTGAGCAGCTCGACAACGGCTACGCCTACGTGAGCATTAACACATTTAGCGACAACGAAGTGCTGACGGTGCAGCAGTGGGAGTACTTCTTGACGCGGGTGAACGACGCGGGCATTGAGGGCATTGTCATCGACATGCGCTTTAACGGCGGCGGCAGCGGCCAGCTTGCCGACGGGCTGGCAGGTTACTTCTATGAAGAAAACACGGCTGTCGGGTTCATCGGCTTTTACAACGACGAGTTGGGCCGCTTTGACGTGCGCGAAGAGCGCCCGGATACGGTTTATGCTGCGCCAGAGGTGTTCCGCTATGCGGGCGAAGTGGCCATTCTGGTTGGCCCGGCCTGTGCCAGCGCGTGCGAGTTCTTCAGCTACAGTATGGCGCAGTTGGATAACGTCGCTGTCGTCGGGCAGTACCCGTCACAGGGGCTTGGCGGCGGTGTGAACGACTTCTTCATGCCAGAAGGGCTGCGCTTCCGCTATACGGCCAGCCGGGGCCTCAACAGTGACATGGAAATCCACATTGAAGGCATCGGCGTTGTGCCGGATATTGCCGTGCCGATTACAGAAGAAACCGTTTTCAGTGACGAGGACCTGGTGCTGCAAGCCGCGCTTGACTACCTGGACGGGCAGCTAACGGTGCCCTCTGTTGATGGGGAGCCGCTTGGGGTAGGTGATTCGGTAGCGGGTATGCTCAATGCGGGTGAGCGCGTGCGCCACACCGTCACCGGCCCGGCAAACAGCGTAGATGTGGCCGTTGAAGCGGAAGAAACCGTGGAGGTTGTGCTGCGCGTGTACACCGAAGACGGCGAATTCCTGGGGGATGCCCCGGCAGAAATTCCGGGGCTGCCGCTGCAAGCGGATGTCATCGGTGAGACGGTGATTGTGGAAGTGTCGGTGGCCGGGGACAACGCCGCTACGGATTACACCATCAGCGTTGAACCCAGCAACTAGCGCAGACGGTCAAGGGGCGTGGCAACCGCGCTGACGCCCCTACTCGTCTAACTTTTCTGCGGAGAGCAGCACGCCGCTGTGGGGCACGACGTAAAGCGCATAGCACTGCCCCGGTATGAACAACGCCTGCTGCCGCGCTGTCACCTGCACCTGGCCGTCGTCTGTGGCGATGTGCGGAAAGCGGTTGCGGCGCACGAGCAGCCACCTGCGCTCTACCGGGCCTTGCAGCACTTTCACCTGCCCGTCGCGGGCATCTTGTGATAAGTTGCGCCACTGCCGGATGGCAGGCCGTGTGAACACCGTAAGGCCCCACACACACAGCACAATAATCATAATAGGGATAATCACGCCCGACGGTGCCCCTAATGCTACGGTGCGATAGGCCCCCACCGTAGAGCCGATGATAAACACCACCAGGTGAATCCCTACAACAACGGCCAGCCCCATTTCACCGCTCACCACGCGCCGTCGTCGCAGGCGGCGCTTCTGTTCATCGGTGAGGGTGCCGTCGCGGTTGTGTTGAAGGTCGTCGTTGTTAAAACGGAACGCTTGTGCCAGTTGGTTTTGCTCGTGTGTCGTGTCAACGGGTGTTGTCGTCGTCGTCACGGTAATGCCTCGTTCTGTCACTTGCCGATTAATCTGGTGGCCATTATACACGAGTGGCCCCGGATTGGATGTATTTTGTATTTATTTACCTTGCCGTGCGCGGCGCAACGAAATGATTTGCAGGGCGGTGGGCCGCCACACCGGGCGGCTCCTTACACAACCCATGTGACCGGTAGGGACGCGCAACGGCGCGTCCGCTGCGCGAGGGAGGGGTTTGGCCGCCTTTGGCGGTGTTCCCCATCCCTCATTTTGGGGGCTAGGGGTATTCAAGCGGAGTCCCTGAGTCGTTATACTGAAACATAGTTTGCCAACTGCACGAAGGAGCAAATCACAATGGGCGCAGACGATCACCGCGAAAAAGCCGGGGACGCCCCGATTGGGGTGGGCATCGTCACAGTAAGTGACACCCGCACCCCCGACACCGACGAGAATCACCACTATCTGGCCGCCCGCCTGGAAAATATGGGCCATTTTGTTGCCGCGTATACCATCATCCGGGATGAGCCGGACGAGGTGGAACGCGCCCTGGAAGATATGGTCAGCCACCCCACCGTGCGGATTGTGCTGTTCAATGGGGGCACGGGCATCGCCCCGCGAGACACGACCTACGACGTAATTAGCCGTAAGCTGGAAAAAACACTGCCGGGGTTTGGCGAGTTGTTCCGCATGTTAAGCTGGGATGAGGTGGGCGCTGCGGCCATGCTGTCGCGGGCGACGGGCGGCGTATACCGCAACTGTGTGGTGTTTTCTATGCCGGGCAGTACCAACGCGGTCAAGACAGCGGTGGAAAAGCTGATTTTGCCGGAACTTAATCACCTGGCCTGGGAAGTGGTGCGGACGGGGTAGGCGTACCCGCAGCGGGCGCGCACTATTGGCGCGTCCGCCAGGTGACCGGCTGCCGCCACTAGGCCGGGTTCTGCTCCTGTTGCTGGCTGTGTTCAAGTGGGGTAATTTCGATCTCATCCAGGAAGGTGGTGCGCGTTATGTCGCCTGTTGCCATGTCTAGCACACTGGCCATGCTCACCGTCGCCAGTTCAATACCCTGCACGCTGTCGCCCATGTTCACATGGGGTGCCAGGGCAATCGTTACAGTCTCGTTGGGGTCGTCAATGCTGGCCACCAGGCGATACACCTCGATCATTTCAGCACGGTAAGCCACTGGGTTCACTTCTTGCGTCATATACGCCACCGTGACCACAGTTGCGCCCTCGGTTTCTTCCATGCTGACGCCCAGCAGCGCCAACCAGGGCACATCTAGCGCCGCCTCAATGTCAGTGATTCTATCATCAGCTAGCAGGTGCCCTGCGGCCAGCGGAACCGCCAACGCCACTAACAGCAGCCCGATAAAAACAATGCGCTTGTTTTTCATATTATTGATGCCTCTATCTCTACATAACTGTGTTTGACTGTATCATGCTTGCCGGGGCCAATCGTTTAGCAAATCCTTAGCATAGTTGTGTTATGATTTTCGCAGCTTGTTTCGTTGACGCATCATGAAAGGAAGATCAGCATGGCATCAGAACTCAAGAAGCAAGTCCGCCGTGCCACCAGCCGGCCTGACAATGACCTGCGCGAAATTACGACCCGCTTTCAGCAGCAGGTGCAAGACTTGGTTGACCGGGCGGCGGGCGTCAAAGAAGCGCGGCGCGAAGCGTTCGCCGCCGGGATACTCATTGGCGGTGCCATCGGGCTGCTGTTGGGGGCCATCGTCGGCACTCGCATAGCCGAGCAGTCCGGCGAAAAGGCGAAGACATCATGACTCCCGCTTTTCAAGGGCGTTTCATACTGGCCTTTTAGGGCTATTGCAAAGTCAAGTTTTCATATCGCGGGGACGCTGTCCCCGCCCCCTGCAAAGGGTTGGCACCCTTTGAACCCGTGTTTTCGGAAGCTTTAATCGGCGGCGGCTTCGGCCTGCTTCCAGTCGATTGACGCGAGGAAGTCCGCATCCAGGCGCGTGATGAAGTGCGCCAGCAAGCGCCCCGCCCGCTCAATCTCGCGCAGATCAATCGTCTCGATAGGCGAGTGCATGTTCCGCACGGGCACACTGATAAGGGCTGTGGGCACGCCCGCCCGCGCCACCTGAATCCCCCAGGCGTCGGTGCCGCTGCGCCCGGTGATAATGTCGTCTTGCAGCGGCAGTTCCAGGTCAGCCGCCGCCGCCTTGATGGCGTTAAACAACTTGATGTGGAAGTTGGGGCCAAACGCCAGCGCCGGGCCGCCGCTCAGGTCAACCGCGCCGTCCCCATTGACGCCCGGCTGCGCGGCGAACGTCACATCCAGCGCAATTGCCACGTCCGGGTCAATGAGGTGGGCGGCGGTTCGCGCCCCGTTGTAATTGCCAAACTCCTCCTGCACAGTCGCCGCCGCGTATACATCCCATTGGTGCTGGACGCCTTGCAGCGTGTGTAAGCACTGCGTGACCACAGCCACACAGGCGCGGTCATCCATTGCTTTGCCTGCCACCCTGCGCCCGGCCAGTTCCATCAGCGGCCCATCTGCCGTAATCACATCGCCGGGGCGCACGAGGTCGGCCACTTCGGCGGCGGGCAGGCCCACATCAATCACCAGGTCGTCCCAGGTGGGGTACTTTTTGCGCTCCTCGTCATCCAGCAGGTGCGGCGGCTTGGCCGCGACAATCCCCGGCAGCGGTTCGCGGCCATGCACCATCACCGTTTGCGACGGCATAATGCGGTTGTCTACCCCGCTGATGCGCTGGATCAGCACAAAGCCGTCCATAACGTCGCGCACTAACATCCCGATTTCGTCCATGTGCGCTGCCAACATGATCTTGCGCGGCGGGTCGAGCGGATTTGTGGCCCGCTTGACGCCGATCAAACTGCCCAGGCCGTCGCGCTGCTGTTCGTCGGTCACCGGTGCCCAGGCATCCGCAATGATGGCGCGGGCGGCGTCTTCGTGGCCGCTGGGCGCATGGACGGTGGTCAGGTCGCGCAGGTGTGCTTTCAGGTCGAATGTCATTCGTTGGTTCCTTCGGATTCGGTTTGTGGGTTTTCGGTTGTTTCGCTCGCTGTTGTGTCCGCGGGCGGTTCCTCGGCGGGCGGTTCCTCGGCGGGCGGTTCCTCAGTCGGGACCGGGATGGGGGTATCGGTCGGGGCCGGGATGGGGGTATCGGTCAGGGTCGGCGTGGGCGTGCGGGTCGCCGGGGCCAGCGTTGGCTCGGCGGTAGGCTGTTCGCCGTCGTCGTCGTCATCATCCGGGATGGGCGTCAGGGTGGGTGCGGGCGTGTCCGTCGGCGGTACAAACACCGTTGGGATGAGGGTATTTGTCGCGGCGGGGGGCGGCACGAACTGCCCCGGCGTTGGCCCTACGTTACCACGCGGCGTCGGGCTGGCGTCACGGGTTTGGGTGGGGCGCAGCGTGTTCGTAGCGGTCAGTTCCCCGCCGATAGGTGTGCTGGTGACGGTGGTGGTTTCAGCCAGGTTGGCGTTGTTATCCTGGCCGGGGGTCGCAGCTTGCAGCACCAGCAGCACCACCCCAATCAAATAAAACGGGATGGTGGTCAGGATCACACCGAACAGGGCAATCCGCAGGTTGCGGGTGCGCGTATGGGTGACAGGGCCATCCTCAAGGGGGTAGGCGTCGTAATCGTTGCCGGGTACCTGCGGGTAAGTGTTGTTGGGTTCATAGTCGTTCATGGCGTGTGGCCCTGGTTAGTCTCCAAATGGGATGGGTGTCGGTAACACGGTGGGGGTAAAGGTCGATGTTGGCAGCGGCGTATCGGTCGGGACGGGCGTGTGGGTAGGTGTCGGTGTATTGGACGGTAAGGGCGTGATCGTTGGCAGCGGTGTAGCCGTAAAGCGCGGCGTGACGGTTGCCGGGACGCCAAAGCCCTCGGTGGGGGGCACGGGCGACGGCAGCGGCGTGTTCGTCGGGATGAGCGTGTTAGTGGCCTGCTGCGTGACCCCCGGCAGGTCGGTTGGCGGGTTGGTTGG
This sequence comes from Anaerolineae bacterium, assembly GCA_034437575.1. Lineage (GTDB taxonomy): Bacteria > Chloroflexota > Anaerolineae > Aggregatilineales > Phototrophicaceae > DAOTTY01. The sequence goes on from DAOTTY010000150.1 coordinate 7,271, forward strand.
CAGTTGGGTTGGGGTGGCAGTGGGTGCGGCCAGCGGGTTGTTAGGTGCCAGGAAGTACAAAATCACCCCGGCGCAGTAAAACGGCAGCGTAGCCGTGATGATGCCCCCGGCAATGATGCGGTTGCGGCGGCGGCTGGCATCAGCGGCTTGTCGCCGTTGCAGGGTCTCGCTGGTAGGTTGCGGTCTGGTCATGGGACTGCCGGGTAGCCTTCGGTGCGTACAGGTCGAACTCGCTTATTATAGGGGTTGGGGGGCATAAACAAAAGCGGCCCGACAGGGTTCGTCGGGCCAGCGTGGGGGGGCTTGTATAAGGGGTGTGGCTAGGCCAGTTCTGCGTCTAGCGGCTGAAGATCATCTTCGTGTTCTTCCAACCAGTGAATCGTACTCATGGCCGCAGCGGTGCCCTGCCCTACAGACGTAGCCACCTGCCGCCAGATCGGGTCCTGAATTTCGCCCGCTGCGAACACGCCTTCGATGTTGGTGCGGTGGCGCTCGTCCGTCAGGATGTAGCCGCTTTCGTCGGTGGCAAGCTGGTCATCGAACACCTTGCTGTTAGGGATGTGCCCGATGAAAATGAACACCCCGTCCGTCTTGAAGTCGTAGGTTTCGCCGGTTTCGTGGTTGGTCACGGTGGCAGCGCTGACGGCACCCGTTTCCCCTGCCTTGATTTCGTTAACGGTGTGACGATACAGCACGTTGATCTTCTCGTTATTGAAGACGCGCTTTTGCAAAGCCACGCCCGCCCGCAGGTCTTCGTAGCCCTTGCGGTACATAATCGTGACCTTTGTGGCGAACTTCGTCAGGAAGGCGGCTTCTTCAAAGGCGCTGTCACCCCCACCAACGACGATCACTTCCTTACCCCGAAAGAAGAAGCCGTCACAGGTGCCGCAGTAGCTCACGCCGAAGCCGGTGTATTCCGCCTCACCCGGCACGCCCAGCTTGCGCGGGTCTGCCCCGATGCCGATAATTACGCTGTCTGCCAGGTAGGTTTCACCGCCGTCGGTTTCGACCTTGAACGGGCGCTGGCTGAAGTCCACCCCAGTGACCGACTCCCACACGTATTCAGCGCCGAACCGCTCCGATTGGGCCTTCATCTTTTCGGCCAGGTCAGGGCCGCTGAGCGGGTCCACAAAGCCGGGGTAGTTTTCAATTTCGTGGGTGAGGGCCACCTGCCCGCCAAACTGCTTGCCGACGATGATCTTCGGGGTCAGTTGGGCGCGGGCGGTGTAGAGGGCGGCAGTCAAACCTGCCGGGCCAGAGCCAATGATAACGACACGTTCACGCTTCATAATAGTGACATTCTCCAGTAGTTGCTCATTCATAATGCAGGCCACTTGCGGCCCCGCAATCGTGCGACGTGCAGGGGCAGCGCCATACCTACTCAGGTTGTTCGTCGGCGCTGCTCAAGTCTGCCTTAATTACACTGACGAGGGCTTCAAACTCTTCCTTACTACAGCGGATGAGGTCGATGTGGGCCGCATACTCCGGGAAGATGTCCTCTAGCTTTTCGCCCCTGGCTACACGCTCGGCCATTTCGGCCACCTCTTCGCAGTCGTCCTTACAGTCCATCGACACGACGTTCTCGTTGAACGGCTTGTCGGCGTTCACCAGCAGCTTCATCAGTTTGTCCAGCGATTTGTCGGTTTTATCGTGTTCGCTCATGTGCCCGGGTCCCTTCCTCATTATTCAAAGCGTGTGCGTGATGCATAACAGATAGACGCACCGCAGGCTATCTTACGCAATGGGGGCCGCTGGGGCAAATTCAAGCCAAAGGGTAACTGCTCAGCCCTGGCCCTCATAATCCACACCCTCAGATTGTTGCCGGGATGCGGTACAATACCCGATAACAACTGCCGCAACCAAGAAAGTAAACCAACCAATGGAAGACCTGATCCAACAACTGGCTGAGGCATGGGGGCCGTCCGGCTATGAACACCGCATCCGCCAGATCATCCGCGAACTGGCCGAACCCTACGCTGACGATGTGCGCGTTGACGCGGTTGGCAATTTAATCTGCCGGGTGGGCAGCGGTGGCAGCAAGGTAATGGTTGCCGCCCACATGGACGAAATCGGCGTCATGCCGCTGTTCCAGGAGCCGACGAGCGGCTACCTGCGCTTTGAGAACATCGGCGGGCTGCTGTATACCACCCTGGCGGGCAGCCGCGTGGAGTTTGAAGACGGCACCATCGGCGTGATTGGCCTGCATGACCAGTGGGGCAGCGGGCGCACCAAAGCCGCCTCCCTGGAAGACTTCTATATTGATGTTAGCGACGACGACAGCAGCAGCGGCGCGGATAAAGTGGGCAAACCGGCCAAGCTGCACGGGCCAGTGTACCAGCGCGGGCTGCGCCTGTTTGGGCGGGCAATGGACGACCGTGTGGGCTGTGCAGTTGCCCTGGAAGCGATGCGCCGCATGGACAAGCCCACTAGCAACGAAGTTTATTTTGTGTTTACCGTGCAGGAAGAACTCGGCTTGATTGGCGCTCAAACGTCGGCGTTTAGCGTGCAGCCAGATGTGGCCATTGCGGTGGATGTAACTGGCACTGGCGACCAGCCGCACGGCTTCAAGATGCACCTCAAGCTGGGCGAAGGCACCGCTATTAAGGTGAAGGACAGCGGCCTGGTGGTGCCCCCGGCCATCCGTGATTGGATGGTGGCCACCGCAGAGGCCAACGACATCCCCTACCAGTTGGAACTGCTGCCGATGGGCGCGACGGATGCCGCCGCCATCCAGCGGGCGTTTAGCGGGGTGCCCAGTGGGGTTGTGTCTATTCCGTGCCGCTATGTGCATACCATCAGCGAAACGGTAGACCTGCGCGACGTGGAAGCGTCTGTGGGGCTGCTGGCGGCCCTGGTAACAAGTGATGTGCCTGAAGCAGTTCAGTAACAATCAAATTAGCAGTTGCAGGAATTTCATTGTGATGTGTTGATAGAACTGGCGTTCCTCACGGGTTCGCCTGTATAATCTTCACAGATGCACCCAAAAAGATGATACCGTGGGGATAATAGGCAATGATGGCAAACGCAGCTCATTTACCAGACTGGCAGCAGCCCACTTTTGAAGACCTGGAGCGCCTGGTAGAGGTAAGCCGCCTGCTCACCCTGCACGACCTGGGCCAGGTGATGCAGCAGGCAATGGAGTTAACCGCGTCCGCAGCCGGTGCCCAAGAAGCCAGCTTGTTTTTGCACAACGGCACCAACGTAGACTGGAACTATGTGTTTACAGCCCGCAGCCTGAGCGAAAACGACTCGGTGAAGGTGGTTGAAACCGTGCTGGATGAAGGGCTGGCCGGGTGGGTGATTCGCAACCGCAAATCGGCCATCGTGGTAGACACAGAACAAGACGAGCGTTGGCACGTCTTCCCCGATGACAAGATGCTGGTTCGCAGTGCGTTGTGTGTGCCGCTGATGAACGACGATGAGGTGGTGGCCGTGATGACGCTGGTTCACCCCCAGCGCGACCACTTTACCGACTATCACCAGCGCCTCACATCCATCATTGCCAACCAGGTGACGGTAGCCATCCGCAATACGCAGCTTTTACGCCGCCTACGCGAAAAGCAGCAGCAGCTTCAAACCCTGCTCCACTCTGTGCCAGAAATCCTGCTCGTCACCGATGAAGACGGCGCGATTATCCTGATTAACGACGGTGCCCGCGCCCTGCTCAACCTGGCCGAAGCCGAAGCCGCCATCAGCAAGCACCTGTTCGACTTCGCCCCCTACATAGATGTCATCAAGGTGCTGCAAAGCCGCCTTTCAGCCGTGACCGAGTTTGGCGAAATGCTCAGCTATGAGGTGCGCTCGATGCAGCTTGAGCGTGACTACGCGGTGAATGTTTCGACGTGGGACGATGAAATGAGCCAGCGGCGTGGTTACGTCATCGTGATGCACGATGTGACCACCCTGCGCAACCTGTACCGCTTCAAAGATGAAATGCTGCGGATTGTGTCGCACGATTTACGCAGCCCGCTGTCGATCATTGCGGGCTATAACGACATGATTGAATCTGACGTGGGCGACGTGAAACAGGTGGGCGACTATACCGACGCCATCAAGCGCGCTATTACCCGCATGAACGACCTGCTAGAAGACCTGCTCAAAGTGCGGCAGATTGACGAAAAGGGCCTGCACCTGGAACCCGACATGGTGCTGATCGACCTGGTGCGCCCGGCTATCCAGCAAGGGCAAATGCTGGCCCGCCCCAAAAAGCAAATCGTCCAGAGCGCTGTTCACATTGACGACACCGTAATCGGCACCGTTGATACCACCCTGCTGCGGCAGGCGATGGAAAACTACGTCAGCAACGCTGTGAAATACACGCAAGAGGGCGGCACCATCACGGTGCGGGCCTTTATGAAGGAGCAGTTGTTCTACTTTGAGGTCGAAGACAACGGGATGGGCATCCCGGAGGCGAGCCTCCCCTACCTGTTCGAGTCCTTCTACCGGGTGAACTCTAAGAGCAACTCGTCGATTTACGGCGCGGGCCTGGGCCTCAGTTTGGTTAAATCTATCGTAGAGCGGCACGGCGGCCAGGTGTATGTGACCAGCGAAGAGGGCGTGGGGAGTACATTCGGGATGAGTATTCCGGTGTAGCCCCTTATTATGACCGACCAACAGTCTAACATCCCCAGGCACATTCAGGCGCGGCTGGATAAGATCAGCCGCGCCATTGACGAAATCCGCGAGCGCAAAGGTGCCCTGACGGACCCCACCTATCATCAGGTGATTGCCGCTTTGCACAACCAGCGGCGGCAGCTTCAAACCGACCGCTTCCCCAATGGCAGCGGCAGCCTGGAAAAAGAAGTGCGGCTGGTGACGGTGATGTTTATCGACGTGGTGGAGGCCACCCGCATCGCTGTTAAGCTGGGCGATGAAAACTGGATGGGGATCATGTTGGGGGTTCACAACCGCCTGTCGCACATCATCCAGCGCTGGGACGGCGAAATAGCCCAATACCTGGGCGACGGCATCCTGTGTTACTTCGGCGTACATCGCAGCCGGGGCAACGACGCCACGCGGGCGGTGGCCTGTGCGCTGGAAATTCAGCAAGAGCTAAACGAGTACGACACTGTGGTGCGCGAAGAACACCCGTCGATTGAGCGCTTCGCCGGGCGCATCGGCATTAGCACAGGCACGGCCATTGTTGGGCCAGTGGGGGAGGCAGGCAATGTGGCTGTGTTCGCTATTGGCCGCACCACGAACTTCGCCGCCCGCTTGCAGGAAAAAGCGACCGCTGGCGGCATCGCCATTGACGTGGAAACCCAGCTTCGGGTGCGCTCAGATTTCGTCATTGCACCGCAAAAGTCCTTGCAGTTCAAAGGCTTTGAAGATGAAGGGCCGATGGCCTATTACCTCGTTAGCGGGCCAAAAAACCGCCTTATAACCACCTTCACCACCGACCGCATTGCCGATATTCCCGTACCCATGTTTGGCAGGGCGGGGCCGTTCGCCACCCTGCTAGAGATGCTGCGCCATGTGGGTGAGCGGGGCGGCTTCCAGGCGGTGACGTTGTATGGTGAAACAGGCATCGGCAAAAGCCGCCTGCTGCAAGAAGTGGCGCACAGCGAAGTGGCCGGGCGCTTTCGGCTGCTGCGGATGATTGGCCACTATGAACGCACCGACACCGCCTACAGCCTGCTGCGCGATATGATCGCCGCCGGGTGCGACATCCCGGCCAACCTGAACACCGCCGAAGCCGAGCGACGCATTAAAGACTACACCAGCAAGATGTGGCGCGGCAAACCCGGACAGGCCCAATCAGCGGCAGAGATTGTCGGCTATTTGGCCGGGTTCGGCTTTGCCAACACCCCCGCTGTGCAGTCGTTCCATCGCAGCCAGCTAGACCACGAAGCCGGGGTGCGCCATTGGGTAACGGTGTGGCTGCGCGGGCTGGCGGGCGAGCGGCCCATCCTGCTGCTGGTAGACAACCTCCAATGGGCCGACGCGCAGTCCATCAGGCTGCTAAACACCCTGTATCAAGACGACGGCGGCCCCGGTGGCATGGCCCTCATTGCCGCCGCCCGGCCAGAATTCAAAGCCAACCCGCTGGCCGCGTCCTTCATGGCGGGCGCTACCCACACCGACTACACGCTGGAACCGCTGGACACGATTGACACCATTTTGATTATCCGCACGGTGTTGAAAAACGTGGACGATGTGCCGCCCGACCTGACCGAAGTGATTGTTAGCCGCGCACAGGGCAACCCGATGTTTGTGGATGAGTTTTTGCGGATGCTGTTCGACACAGGCGTGTTTGAACGCAGCGACAACCCGCAGCGCTGGCGCACCAACCGGCTTCAGTACCGCAGCGTGAAAGACACCCTGCCCAGCGGGCTGCAAGGCGTGCTCCAGGCCCGCCTAGACGACCTGCCGCCGCCATCGAAGCGGGTGGTGCAGTTGGGCGCGGTGGTGGGGCAAACCTTCTGGCGCAGTGCGGTCAAACGGCTCACCGACACCGACACCGACACGGCGCTGGGCGGCATCCTGAGTGACCTCGTTCAGCGTGACATCCTGATTCATATGCCCAAAAGCCGCCTGGCAAACGATGAGGAATACACCTTCCGCAATGCGCTGTATCATGAGGTGGCCTACAACATGCTGCCCCATGAATACCGGGTGAACTATCATCATCAAACGGCAGAGTGGCTGGCGGAGCGCATCAGCGAACGGCCAGATATGCTGGGGCTGCTGGCCGAACACTACAAACACGCCCAGCGCCCCCAAGACGCGCTGCAAACCTATGCCGAGGCTGCCACCCGGCAGGTGACGCGCAATGCCCTGACGGACGCCAAGCGGTTGATTGAAAGCGGCCTGGCCGAAACGAAGTCGGTATCAAGGGCGGCTGCCTTGCCCCCGGCCAGCCGGTTGTGGTTGGCCCAGTCCCAGGCTGCCCATGCCCAGCGCCGCTACGAGGAAGCCACCGCCGCGAGTGAAACGGCCCTGCGCTTGATGGACGAACTTGCGGCAGACCAGATGATTCCTGAGCGCGTGCAAGCCAGCGTGACATTGGCCAATGCTCACATCAGCCTGGGTAACTTTGACCAGGCACAGACTGCCCTCGAAAAGACGGGAAACCTGCTGCACGGTGCCAGCGGCGTGAACATCCTGGGGATGCGGGCGGTTGTGATGCGGTCATTTGGCTATTTGTACTGGTCATGCGGGGATTTGACCGCCGCCCGCCACCACGAACAGGAAGCGCTGAAAGCGGCAGAAACCAATGGCGACCCGCGTGTGATGGCCACCACCCTGTCTATGATGGGCCGCATTAGCCTGGATGAAGGCCGCTTTAGCGATACGCTTAGTTACATGCGCCGCGTGCTAGATATTAACCGGACGGTGGGGCGGGTGGTGTATCAAATTGCCGACCTGTACCTGATGGCGCTGGCGTATTACCTGCTGTTCCAGTACGAAGAGGCGCTCAATATGCTGGATGAAGCCGAGCAGATTTCCAGCAGCGTTGATTTTGACATGCCGCTGCTGGCCGCCTGTCGCGGCTTGTGCGACCTGGGCCTGGGCCGCAATCAGGATGAGGCCCTGCGCCGCATCCACGATGCAAGTGACCGGGGCGTGATTACCATCAGTGACCGGCACTCGCTGCGGCTGTTTAGCGTGCGGGCCATGACGACAGCCGGGCACCATCAAGCGGCGCTCAACCTGAGCAAAACGCTGGCGGCTGAACTCAAAAATGAAAACCCGGTTTTGTACGGGCGCAGCCTGCTGTGGGCCGGGGTCGCGCAGCAGGCGTTGGGCCAGCCCGAAGCGGCTGAGACGCTGCGCCACGCCCTGGAAATGGAGCAAAAGCACGCAGGCCGCGACCTGTGGCTGTGCCAATATGCCTACAGCACCACCATTCCAGATGCCGCCACCGCCCAGGCCATCCGGCAGCAGGCCGACGCCGCCCTGCAAGCGGCGGTCAACAAGCTGCCACTCAGCCACCCCGCCGATGCTGTTCAACGCCTGCGAGTGCTGTTCCCACTCTGCTAGATGACTGCCCGCATCCTGACTGAGGGTAAGCCGCTGCGCCTGCTGCTGGTTCGGCACGGCGCAACCGACTGGAACGAGGCCGGGCGCTACCAGGGGCAGGCCGATGTACCGTTGAATGCGACCGGGCACCAGCAAGCGCGGCGGTTGGGCGCGGCCCTGGCCGATGTGCCGCTCACCGCCCTGTATACCAGTGACCTCCCCCGTACCTACCAAACGGCGCAGGCCATCGCCGCCCACCACGCGCTTACCCCCCAGCCCGACGCCCGCCTGCGCGAACCACATTACGGCCAGTTCCAGGGATTGACCTACGCGCAAATGCAAGCCTTAAACGCGGCGGCCTTCCGGGCGTGGTACCCGTACCGGCACCGCCCACCCCCTGGCGGCGAACCCGTAACGGCAGTGGTTGCGCGTATCAACGCTTTCCTGACGGACATCACCCGCCAGCCCCCCGGCGCGACGGTTGCCGCCGTCAGTCATGGGGAACTGCTGCAAACGCTGTTGTGTGTGGGGTTGGGCCGCCCCCTGGCGGACTACCGCACCTTTGAGATGGGCAATGCGTCCGTCAGTGAGGTGGCGATCACGCAGGCCGGGGTGACGCTGGTTCGCGTGAACGACCGGCGTCACCTTGCGGAGTAGCCACTTAGGGGCTGAAGTCCTGCTGCGTGTCCTCAAACGGGATGGGGCTGGCCTCGTTCGGGATGGGGGTGGGCAGGCTGCCGTTGCCGGGTGAGGTCGGGACCATAATCGGCGGGGACGTGGGCACTGGCGGCACCGTGGGCGACGGCGTGAATGTCGGTGTGGGGGTCGGCTCTGGTTTGTCCAGGTTGACCTGTACGGTGCGATAGGCATAGCCGCCGTTTTGCCCGTTAATGGCCAGCCGCACGATGTAGCTGCCGTCATTGAAGCCGCCAGCGTCCCAGGTGCCTAGCTGTGGCCCGCTGGGCACCTGCTGGAACGGCCCATCTACGATGACAAAGTTATTGGGCGCGTTGGCATCGGCCACCTGAATATCGTAGCTAGAGAAGTTTTGGCCCCCGTTGATGCTGCCCTGAATCGGGATTTGCACCTGATTGATGGTTTGGCCCTGGGTGGGGCTGTTAAGCGATGCCTGCAAGATAGACACGCCCGTGTTGCCACACGTTTGCTGTGGGGCGTTAACGACGGGCAGTTGCAGCCCGATGCGCTGGGCGAACTGCTGGCCGTTGGGGTTGCTGTTCAGCCAGGCCAGCGCCGTCTGATCATCGATATTGGCCGCCAGCAGCGTTTCCGGGTTATCCGGGCACAGGCTCTGGTCGTACAGGCCCCGCGTCCAACTGTCGATGGTGACCTCGGTCACAAAGCCCTGCGTGGCCGGGGGCGGCGGGCGGTTGTTGACGAACAGTTCCACTTCAACCGGGCCAGGGCACGGGATGGCCGGGTCCGTCGCGGTACCGGTGGTGGTGCAGTACTGCTGCTGGCGCACCCCGGTGACGTTGGTGAACGGCCCTGGCGATTCGATGTTGGCCAGGGCGCTGTCCATCACCTCTCGCCACAACGGGGCCGCAGCGATAGCCGCACTATCAACGGAGGTGGACTGGTTTTGCTCGATGGTGCCCAGCCACACGCCAACGGCGATGTTATTGGTGTAACCTATCGTCCACAGGTCAGACGCCTCGTTGCTGGTGCCAGACTTGGCCGCGACGGTGTCTTCCGGGTAGCCGCTGCCCAACAGGTTGTTCACGCCGAACTGCGGCTGGCGGGCCACATCGTCGGACATGATGTCCTGCATCAGGTAGGCGACGGGCGCGGGCACGGCCTGGGTGCTTGCTTCCCGCTGGAAGGGAACCGGGTTGCCGTCGGCGTCTTCGACGCGCTCAATCGCGTACAGCGGGGCCAAAGCGCCGTCGTTGGCCAGCGTGCCGTAGGCTTCCATCATGTCGAACAGGCGCACTTCCGTCGCGCCCAAACCCGACGCCAGCGTGAACTGAGCGCCATCTGGAAAGCGAATGCCCATCGCGGTTGCCGCCTGCCGGAAGCGGGCCTCGCCCACAAAGGCGTAAGCCTTTACTGCTGGCACATTGAGGCTTTGTTGCAGGGCCTCACGGGCAGAAACAGGCCCCCGGTAGCGCCCGTCGAAGTTGGTAATCAGGGTGCCGTCAGGATAGGTGGTGGGCACATCCCACAGGACGGTGGCCGGGGTGTAATACCCCTGTACGTTCTGGTCTGTTTCGATACCCGTCAGGGCCGTTGCGTAGGTAATCGGTTTGATGGCCGACCCCGGCTGCTGGTAAGTGAGCGCGTAGTTGATTTGCCCGTTAGACGCCTCGTCGTAGAAATCCGGGCTGCCCACCATCGCCTGAATTGCGCCCGTGCGCGGGTCGGTCACCATGACGGTACCCGTTTGCACACCCTGCAAGCCCAGGCTATCGACCGCGTCTTCCAGGGCGGTTTGCGCGGCCCCCTGAAGGCGCGGGTTAAGGGTGGTGTACACGCGCAGGCCGCGCCGAAAGATTTCCTCCTGCGTAAACGTCTGCTGCAAGCGTTCTTGCACAAACACGACAAAGTGCGGATAGACAAACTCGTTGTCACGCGGCCTGAAGTCGGTTAGCTGAATTTGCGCGATTTGCGAGGCGGCGACGTTACGCAGCGTTTCATCGGTGATGCACAGTGCCGATGCCTGATTGGGCACGTTGACGCAGCCGTTGCCGTTGGCCTCGGTCATGCGGTTAAGGACGGCCCGCATCCGTTCGATGGCGGCATCTTTGTTGGTAACCGGGTCGAACTCTGCCGGGCGGCTGATGAGGCCCGCAATCATGGCACTTTCGGCCAGTTCCAGGTTATTAGCGGGCTTATCAAAGTAGAACTGGGCGGCGGCTTCGACGCCATATTGCAAGTTACCAAAGTAGATATTGTTGAGGTACGCTTCCAGAATTTCTTCTTTGCTGTAACGGCGGCTAAGTTCTGACGCGACGATGATCTCGTTGAGCTTGCGGTCACCCTCGTCCTCAAACGTGAAGTCGTCCAGCACGATGCTGCGGGCCACCTGCTGGGTGATGGTGCTGCCCCCGCTCACAATATTTTGGCCGAGGATGTTTTGGAGGAAGGCGCGGCCAATCGCAATCACGTCGAAGCCGGGGTCCTGGAAGAAGCGCTCGTTTTCCTGGCTGACGGTGGCATGAATCATAAACGGCGAGACTTCTGTCAGCGGCACCGAAATGCGGGCACCGCCGTCTTCGCTTTGTAGTTCGGCAATCTCGTTGCCCGCCGCATCATAAAAAATCACCGTCTGGAAGTCCGCCGCACCAGCGGCAAGGTCCAGCGTGTCTAACTGGGCGGCCCAGCGCTCGCTGATGTTCTGATACCACAGCGTAAAGCCGCCCACAATCGCGGCGGCACTAATCAGCAGGATGCCCACCAGCACCGCTGCCGTTGCCAGCACGGTCGTGGTGATGCTGCGGCGCTGCTCGCGCTCGGCGCGGTCTACCACGCTCAGGTCTTCATATTCTTCTTCAGCACCGACGGGCTGATAATCTTCCTCAATAGGCTGTTCAACGCCCACATTTACCGCGTTCATGTTGGCAACGGTGGGGTCGTTGTAGCCCAGCGAATCCTGATAGGCGGCGTCTCCCACCATCGTTTGGGCCGGGTCGTTGGGGTCAACCGGCTTCGGCGGGATGTAGTCGGTTTGCGGGGACTGCCCGGCGGTGCTGAACGGGTCGTCTGGCGCGGTGTAACCGTCGTCGCCGTCAAAGGCGGGTAGGCCACCACTGAGTTGACCGCTGTATTCTACCGGGCCGAAGTTACCCGTTTCTGTGGGTACAGCGCCTGCCCGTGGTGCCGCAGATGGCTGCACAGGGGGTGTGTCTACAAGCCACTGGCCGGTGCCCTGGTCATAGCGATACCAGATTTCGGTATCCACGCCCATCATCCACCAGTTGTTGTCGTTGTCCAGCACCATCAGTTCGCGTAACTGGCTTTCAAACTGCTCTGGCGGGATCAACCCGGTATCGCGCTGCTGGCGCAGTTCGCGCACTTGCTGTTCGGTGTTGCTAAACTGCTGCGCGAGCCGATCTAGCTGCGGGTCTGTCGGGGCACCGTAGGCGGGCGTGTCGCCCAGGGCCTGCGTTTGGCCGGTGTCGTCGCCTTGCAGTTCGGCAAGCTGGGTAGCATAGTCAAAGCTGTCTGCCGTCTGCTCATCCACCCGGACGGGCGGCTGGCCCTGGCTGTAGTCCAGCGTACCGGTGCCAGCCGCGCCGTCTTGCAGCGCGGCAAGCTGGGCGGCATAGTCAAAGCTGCCGGGTGCCTGGGCTGTGTTTCCTTCTGGTGCGAGGCCCAACGCGGCCCGCTCTGCCGGGGACAGGGTTTCGAGGTCGGTGGTGTCTTGCTCATCAGCCGCTTCAACGTCAGCTTTGCGGGCAATACCCTGCTCAATCGCGCCTTCGGGTTGTTCGTCGGCCAGGCTTTGCAGCGCCAGCAGTTCGCTCATGCCGAAGGCGTCGTCTTCGTCGTCGTCGAGGTCGGCCAGCGCGTCAGCTAAGGCGGCATCATCCATGTCGAGTTCGGCAGTGTCGGGTTCGTCTGCTTCCGCCGCTGCTTCCGCCGCTTCGATGGCCGCAAACACATCGTCTTCCGGGCGCGGGGCGCGGGTGTCCTCTAGCGTGAGGTCTTCCGGGCGCGGCTCAGCGGCGATGGGTGGCGTTTCCGTAAAGGTCAGGTCTTCTGGGCGTGGCTCAGCAGGCGTGTAGATGGCCGTGTCTTCGGGCGCAGCGGCTTGTGTTTCGGGGCGCGGTTCCGGCACGATGTCTTCGGGGCGCGGCGCGGACGGTGCCGGGCGGGCGGTGGTATCGGTGCGGCGGGGCAGCCGCCAGCCACCCGTGCGGGCCGGGGTGTCGGTCAGGTTAGCGGGCAGGGTGGGCAAACGGAAGCGCTTACGCTTGACCGGGGTGGGCGTGGCCTGTTCGTGCCATGCGTCGGGGTCTGCTGGTGGACGCCAGCCGTTCGTCTGTTTGGGTTCATCTGCCATGAGCGCGGTAGCCTCTTGCTGCGTTAGAAATCTCTGACGGTAACGCCCACATTATACACAATTCTGACAAACCCGGCACACATAGTAGGGCTTTTGCAAAGTTGCATGGCTGATGATTGGGCGCTGCTCAAACCCGTCACTTTTTGAAAAAAGGTAACGACTCAGCTTGCCCCCACCCCGGCGCTAAAGCGCCACCCTTCCCCCACTATCGCCGCTACGCGGCGGGAGGGAGGGGTTTGTGCCGCCTTCGGCGGTGTTCCCCTTCCCTCATTTTGGGGG
>DAOTTY010000151.1:0-13139 GCA_034437575.1 Anaerolineae bacterium
GACCCTCAGCCTGTTTAACCACTCACCGCAGGGTCCGGAACTGGAAGCGTCATCCCGGAGTGCCTATGCATTCGCCCGTAACGTAGCTCCGAAGAGCTAAGACTGGTCAACGCGAGCCTGCTTGCGCAAGCTCCCCACGTCAGTGGGGGGTCGTTGACTGTTAAGGTGCTTACGAGATGGTCGGGTTCGTCCAGGTGCCGGAGCTATCCAGATAGCCCGCTACGCCGTTGGTGCGATCCATACCCACCCCAACGCCATATTCCATTACAACGTCCAACTTTTTGATCGGAACGGTGTCATCTGCGCGGGTGTAGGTCAGGACTTTTGCCCCAAAGCCTTCGTCGGGATGTACGCGCACCGCAAGCGGATTGCGCATGTTGTTTTGACCATACGACTTGGCCAATCCGGCGTATTTGGTCGGGATGCGCGCGGTGGCACGCAGCTCGATATAGCCGTACTCAGACTGGAACCCACCAACGATCCCAAACTCACGCGGTTGGCGCGAAAAGAACCCGGCACCCTCCGTGTCAGCAGCAGCGCGGTCTACAATAACCACGCGCCGATCCAGCGGCTCTACAAAGTCGGGAAGCGCGTAATAGCTGCTAATATCGCTGCGCGATACCATTGCAGTATACGGTGCCTCATGCCCATGCTCTTGCAGCGTCTCGGCCATCTGGTTTAGGAAATCATCATACCCGTAGCTGTCCGAGTCTATGCCCATATAGTGATCGTGCGCGCTGGAAAAGGTTTCTCCGCCATGTGCGGGCGGCACAAAGTCTACACTGCCGCCAGCGCCGCGCACAAACGGTACATCGTAGGCACTGGTAGCAAAGTTGTTTTCGGTATTGGTCAACCAGCGCGTCAGCAGGTCTTCCTCAAACTTTTCACGGATGCGATTGACAACGCCGTTAATCTGCGCGGTGATTTGCGCCGAGCGTGCATCACGCATCCAGAAATACGTACCACCAATGGCATCCCCAACGGGCAACAGTTGCAATTGGTGTGCAATAGTGCCTTCGGAGATTGGATCGAGCTTGTCCAGGTCCGTAATTACTCGGGCACTAGTCAGCGATCCGCCATTAGGGTATTCAAAGTAAGGCTCTTCCGTTGAGAACATCAGCCAGCCCCATTTTTGCATCAGGTCATTATTAAACTGCCCTAACGCCTGGGCCGTGCGGCCAATGAGTTGTGCCCACGTCACGCCATCGCGCAACTGCCACTGGGTTAAGCGCGCGCCGTCAACACCAGTCGGCAGCGCCCGCGCCAAAATTGTCTGTGCTCCTTGAACTTCAGCCATTATCGTCTCTCCTCTATGCGCTGGACGGGTCTTCAGTATCCGGGTTGACGAAAAGGCAGGTTGCACTTTCGGCATACCCAATACTGTGCTGATATGCACTCGTCGGCTTGGTTTGCGTCAATAGGCCAGCGGTCGTATCAACGTAAACTGGCTCACCCGGCGTCATGCCGGAAAAACCGTACACAGGTCCGAACAGGCACACCGTGCAGCGATCCCCGCTGGTCACGCTGGTTTCACCGTCTTTGCTGGCAACGACAATCCCAATGCCGCGCGATTTAACTTCGCTGGCGTCAGCGTCAGAATGCTGTACATAACCGGAACTATCCAAATACACCGAATAGCCCACAGTCACCGCAGCGCCCGATTTGTAGTTGCGCAACACTGCATCGTTTCCTACACGCACATTTGCGCTTGTAATAGTAATGCTCATGATTTATCTCCCTTATCCAACGCTTAGGCCCAACTCATCCATCGCTTCGCGCCCGGCGTTTTCGGAGTCCGTGATAAACTCGGAGAACCACGCATCATCGCCGTTTTTCTTAGAAGGCACTTTTACTGCGCCGCCGCTCAACATGTCGCGGGTCAATTCTACCAGCGGTTTGAGATCGTCGGCCATGAGCGTGCCTAGCGTCTCCGCAACGTTCTCGGGCTTGCGTTCATCACCCAGCTTAGCGAGCGCCATCTGACGAATAACCAGGCGCAGCGAGTCGACTTTCTCTTTGCCATCTTCGCTATTGACTTTCCAGTCAGTCAATTCGGCAATCTGCGTGTCCAGGTTCAGCTTGAATTGCTGCTCCTGAAATGCGGCAATGGTTGCCTCTTTAGCTGCAACGTCTACCTCAAGCTCGGCGATTTTCTGCTTCTGTGCTTTGGCTTGTTCTTCCATCTCAGTCACGCGCTGTTCGCTGGCGTGTTCTTCCTGAAATTCAGCCAAAAGAGCAGTCTTGATTTCGTCGAACACGGATAGCTCGCGCACATCCTCAGCGGTCAACTCTGCCAGGATTTGTTCACGGTCCATCTTGTTCTCTCCTGTCTTATTCGAGCCTTTTTTGTCTGAGTCGTCGGCCATTTCAGACATGAGTACAAATTCACCATTCCCCGGCAGCGACGCCCGTTTGTACGGTGCCAGGTCTATTTGCTCAAGATTGAATTGACGTGCGCGCCACCTGCGAGTATTGCCCTCGTCGTATTCTTTGACGGCACGACCATAAATTGACGTGGCGGCCCTGCCACCCTTCGCTTTCAGAATGCGGAACTCTTCGCGCACACCCTCCTGGGTTCGGGGGATATACCCGCGCGCCCATACTCGCCCGCGATCCTGAATGGCTCCTACCCAGTGAATTTGAGACTCCGGGTAAGCCGTGTTTCGCTCGCTATCGGGGATGTGTCCCATGATGCCGCCAGGACGCTCCTCATTGATCTGCTGCACCAGTTCGCTGGCAAGCTCCTGATCATGAAGTAGTCCGTTTTTAGATACTTGTCCGATTTCTGAAATAGACAGCACTAAAAACATTGGGTCGTCATCGCCATCCAGCAACGCCTCATAATTCACCCCGGGCGCAAGCGGAATGCTAGGTACGTAACCCTTCAGTTCGGTTACGGTAGTTTCTTGTACTAACTCAGCAGACGGTTTACTTTCCTGCTCATCTACATTGGCCTCAAGTGCAGCGAGCTGCTGTTCAGCTTCCTCGCGTGCTTCATGACAGCCAAGCGCCTCCCCTTCGGGAAGTCCGTCTTCGCCTTGTTTGTATACACAGTTGTTCTCGTCAATTATCCAGGGCATACGTACCCCCATAACACATAAGCGACCCCCCAGAACATGAGGTCCTGGCGGGCCGCTGGATTTCCCGGTAGCCTTTTATGGATGTGTGCCGGTGGCATTAACCGCTGGCGTTCTTTTTCCGTTTAACGCGCGCTTCTTGTTCCTTGTGTTTTGGCACCTTCGTGCGCTCCAAGCCAAGAAGGTCTTCAATCTGGCCCAATTCCATAAGGAGCGCTTGCCGCCGCGTCAACAGATAGGCTCGCAGCACGCGCGTATCTATTTGTTGCATAATCCCTCATCCACTATAACACGCCTTCCTGTCAAGTCAACACTTGCGCAACCCTTCTATTACAACTTATATAAACAAAAGGGTTGCTATCTTAATACCGTTTATGCGTATTTTACGCTATGCTTTGCCTATCTTTACACTCCTGCCGCATTTTTCACTGTAATCCTACGGTCAGCGGTGAGGATGTGTGTCGCATCAGAAATCAACTTGAGCTTACCTTTGGTTTGTGCCACAAGCGCGTTGTTGGCCACAAGCTGCTGGTCTGCGGCAACGTGATGGGCATAGTCATGGTTTTGGTGAATGGCTGTTATTGCCTGCGTTGCATCCACAACCATTAACCCGCGAGCCAGGGCGTTCCATACTAGCCAGTTGTCCCATCGCCAGCGGCCCAAAGCGAACTCTGGGATTGCCCCCATTGTTCCGGGTCGATATACAAAATAGTCAATCCCGGTAACTTTATGCAACACACCATGCCGCTTGGCTTCACGCTTGAGACGACCGCCCCACCCTGGGGCAAATCCTAAGTGCTGAGTCACGTCGAGATCGGTACGCTGCCCGATCATGAGGAACGGTCGGCCCAGACTGGCACACGCAGCAACCGCCTCCATAAAACCTGGCAGCAAGATGATATCAGCGTTGATATAGCATACAATATTGGTCTGCGCGTAGGCTTCACCTTGCGCGAAAACATCGGATACCAGTGGCGTGCCGTATTCATTGCGCGCCACATTCGGAATATATCCCGCACCGGCCTGTGCCGCAGCGATCTGAGTGCCGGGGTCGTCACAAAGCAATACAATGAGCGGGGCTGGCGACAACCGCCGCCAGCTCTCCAGCGCATTGCTTTGTATAACGGCTCTATGTCCTTCCCACGCCTGCGGCACCGAGAACAGCGTAAGCATTACCACTCCCGGCGATGCAGATAAGACGTGTATTCAACCGAACGCTCCCCCGTGATCCCCATGCCGCGCAATACATCAATGGCATCGTTAATGCGCGCTTCGATCACGTCATCCGACTCTCCCACCTCGAAGTACAGTTTACCGTCATGGTCGTGGCGTTTGCACACACCATTGAGTGCTTTACGCAGCTCATTTTCGTGGGCGGCGTTGAACGCCAATGGAGTTGTAATCAACACGACGGGAACATACTTGCCTGTAGGAATTTCAACTCCCCACTTCTCCCCGTGCCTGTCGCGCTTAAGACGCTTTTCCGTCAGGATTTCAAATTCTTTTTTGCCAGTCTTGGCGGGTGCCTTGTCAGTTTTGCTTGTCGATTTGGTTGCCATTGCTAATCCTCCAGGATTGCTAGTTTACCATCATGCGATACGTATATGCGGCGTAACTGCTCCGCGTGTCCGCCTATTCTATGTTGTAAAATTGAGCTGGCGTGCTTGCTCATGAAAATTTCACGCCCGCGCTTAAAGTTCTCTTCTGCCCTGGCCGCTTTAATCGTGTCGAGTTTACCCACCGTGTTTAGCAAATCAAGTGGTAATATGACATTGACAAACCCTGCCAATTGCAAGCGCCATGCAAAGTCAGTTTCGTCCCAGTCCATTGGCCAGTATGCCCAATCTATCCCCTGCAATGCGCGGGCTGTCTCAACACAGACTGCTAAAGGCCGTGTTACGAAATCGACGCGCCATATACCGGGCGGGTAAGCATCTGCCGGGATGTTATGGGTTGTGAAAGATTCTCCCTTATGCCGTGCATCACACTCTACTCGCGTATAAATCCCCGTGTCTTTCCACACCGCCCCCGCCAGCAAACCAATTGCTCCCATCTTGGGGAAGTTTGCAGTCTGTACGATCACATTATCCCACGCTGGAGTATATATCCAATTGTCATCCTGAATAAATACGATTATATCCCCGCTTGCCACAGCCAACGCTAAATTATTGGCCCCCATCTCCCAGGCGTTACGTGTATATAGGAAGCGAGCATCGTAGTCATATTGGTCGAGCGTTTTCCTCGCTGCAATATCAGAGCGGTCCGCTAAATCATCGAAAATGCAAACAATCTCGACGTCATGGTCACCCGACAGTCGATCCAGCCAACTTCTAAGCACGCCGTCAATGCTGGCCTCTTTGTTGAATATATGAAACGCCAATGTCAATTTCACGAAAATTACCGCCTCTTCAGAGCACATTCTCAGCGCGACATAAAAGTTGCTTTTACCAAGCGCAGGTAAACTGCCAGCGCCTCTTGCACCATTTGCACATTAAAACTTGAGTTGGTTAGCGTATAGTCAATGGGATATTCAACAATTTTGGTTTCTAGTTGGGCAGCGTGCCACAGCATCTCTAGCTGAAAAGCGAAACCGTATGCTTGCGGATAATTATATATTGCCTCTAGCACATCGCGCCGCCAGCACCTAAACCCGCTAGTTGCGTCATGCACGCTAACGCCAATGCGCCGCATAAGCCACGCCGCCCCTATGCTTATTCCAGTGCGTGCCCCGCGCCACCGTATACCATTGCAAAACCGGGACCCAATTACTAGGCCGGCGTGATGACAGCCGGCGGTACTAAGCAATTGCCAAACATCAACAGGAGCGTGCGTGTTTCCTGCGTCCATTTGTACGATGTGGTGATATTCCGGAGTTGTCCGCAACGCTTGCCGCCATCCCTCTTGATAGGCACTGGCTATCCCCATTTTGCGCGCACGCGAAATAAGCCGAGCATGACGATAACGCTCCGCAATTTCCCCGGTGCCGTCTGGCGAATTATCATCAACAACAAACACATCAAAATCGCTAAGGTTCTCTAAAATTCCCCCAATATTGGCTGCTTCGTTATAGGTTGCCATGACAATAGCGGTACGGGTTACCATGCCACAATCTCCCCGTGTATGGTTTGGGTTTCATAGCCCCTTGCCCGAAGCCATAACGCAATATCAATCGGCCTTTTGCATCGCTGTTGCGTCGGGTATTCCGCCATGATATACGGCCTATCGCGCTCTATCGTTTTAGCTCCGCCGCGTAACACAGACAACTCTTTGCCCTCTACGTCAACCTTCAACATGTCAACACGTTGAAGGCCGTAATCTATCTGCACACAATCCACTGTACTTACTTCAACGGTTAAGACGTGGCACTCTTGAACTGGCTGCCCATCTAGCATGGTTAACCCTGACAGTTCTTTGCGCGCAGGCACCGAGATTGCGCCTTGTCCCGGACTGTCACTAAGTGCCACGTCCATAATATGCACACGATTTTCCAGGCCATTGAGCGCAACGTTTTTCTTGAGAATGGCGCGCGCAAGCGGTGAAGGCTCGAATGCATAAACTGTCATGCCGGGATGAAAAGCTGACAACAACGCAAAACTTCCCGTATTGGCTCCCACATCAAATACTGTAAGGCTGGCTAAATGCTGAGCATACGAATAAAACTCTTTTAGGGCGTGACCTCCCCACGCACATCCGTTGGTGAGCCATGAGCCACCCATCTCTAAAGACGCCGCATCAATATTAACAGCAATATCGTCAAATAGTATGCCTTGCATCACAACACCTCCCACGCCGTTAAGCTGTGAACCTCATTAACCAATCGCACACGATCATCAATAGCCAGCTCTACGGCCACTTGTGTAGGCCCTGGCCAGCCGCGCGCATAATGCCCCGGTGCAGCCTGTGGCAAGCGCCGCGAGTCATGTAAAATTATTAGCCCGCCCTGCCGCACAAAGGGCAACCACATATTCACATCTTGCCGTGCCGCCTTATAGGCGTGATTGCCGTCGACGTACAAAAGATCAATGGCGTTATTCCAGTGTTGTGCCGCCTGGTCGCTAGGCATACAATACATCACCAACCGCTCTAGCGCGCGGGTATTGCCTGCCAACTCCGAAAGGGCACGCAAAATCGCCCCATGCGCTCGTTCATACGTTGCACACCATGTTCCTTGCGAGTCCTGGACGAACGGGTCGATGGTGGACACACGCGCCTGCGAATAAAGCAGCCACAAGACGGTCGAGCCTCCGAACCCCGTCCCAATTTCGACAATCTCCTGCCTGGCCCCGCTGGCGTAACCACACAACACTGGGATTTCCGCCTCATGTATAAACGGCACTTCCTTTAGGGCGCTCGACAATACAGCTTTGGTGATGATCATAGCTCTAGCCATTTTTTGATTGCTGCGGCGCGTCCCTTTGAGCTAAACGTGCCCCCAACTACCCCCTGCCCTTCCCGGCGCATAAATTCGCGCTCTGAGCGATTGAGCAACAAGGTTTTAAGGCGCTGGCCCATGCGTTCTGGATGGCCGCGTGGCACAAGCGCCCCGGTTAGCCCGTCCAGAATATATTCGCGATTACCCCGCACATCATACGCCAGAACAACGGCCCCGGCATACATGGCTTCCATTTGCGAACGCGGGCAGCCCTCCCCCCACAACGGATGCTTGCCCGGATTAAGCCCAAGAAACACATCGCATGTTTGCATAATATCGCGGACTTCTTTTTCTGTGCCTGAGACGGGAATAAATTCCGCCTCAATGCCGGCGCGCCGTAGTATTTGCTGAATAATGTTTATGTCCGACGGCACATGGTCGCCTTCAAACATAAAGCCAACACGCTGCAATACGCGCACAGTGTCGTCCGGTCGCCAGCTTTGTTCATCTGTCCAGTCGGGGATATATGTTGCGTCAATATTTTGCGCTAAATACCATCCTTGCTGCACCCGCGAATGTGTTGCTATGCCGCGCATACGTTCCCGATACTGGTCAAATAACGCCTTAAAGTGTAATGTCCATTTTAGTTCAGCGTCGTAGTAATACAGGTCCTTGACCGTATTTATAAAGCCCTGCGCGGGCAACCAGCACGTAACCCCCCGCACATTACGCCCCGCTTTAACCCAGTCTTGCACCATCGCTAGCGGCACATGGGGCTGATGCTCAATGAGCCAGGGCGTATATTGCCCATTCGTTGTGCATACATACGCCTCAACACCTGCAAGACGTAACGCTTTTGCCCAATTGTTGTATAGCTTCATGCCGCCATTACTGACACGATCCCCAGTATCCTGGGTGTCAACCGCCGACGACAACACCACAACAGGCTCAGTCATTTTGTGCCCCTGTCAACATGTCTGCCGTCATAATTTCGGCGTACTGGCTGGCATAGTTTGCGGCAAAATAATCTCGCTCGCGTTCCAGCTCCTCAGCGCTGTCCCACCATAGGTCCTCATAACCCTGCGGCAAACGATGCTCGGCTAGATAATCGGGCCAGTAGTAATAGCTGCGCGCGACACACGCTTGAATGGTCGTGGCATCAACAATGATTATTTTGCGCTTATCCTTTGGCGCGTTAATATATCCCATTGTACGCACGCCCACGCATTCATCAATACTCATCCCCATGTAAAGCAGCGTGTCTGCCGTGCGCCAGTCTTTTTCATTTTTAATCCTCACACCGCGATTGTGCGGGCCTGATGCGTCGGGCCGAAACCAGTCATCATTAAATGTTTTGCCCTTGCACTCTAGTGCCTGGCGCAACTCTGGGGGATCAGCTGGCAGCGTGCGCAAATGATTAAAGATTGACACGGGAATCTCCTGTTCGATGGCCCATTGCACAACCTGAATGATCCGCCAGCGCATACGAACTGCCGCGTTATGGACCGGCGCAAACGTTGCGTGTTGCTTCTGGACTGGCCATAAGTCAATGATTATTACATGTGGATTTTTCATAGACTGTTGCGCCAGGGTGCCCCCTGCTTTAGCGGGGTGGGGAATGGCGCGTCTCCTTTCTCACTAATCTTCGGTCGAAGGGGGCACTTCGAGTTACCTCAAGGCGTGCCCCGGCCTTCTCGGCGTAACGTGCCGGTGACGTCTTCCTCGTCAATGTTAGCGGACGGTTTGGTGTGAGCAGCACTGGCTTAGACCCTCAGCCTGTTTAACCGCTCACCGCAGGGTCCGGAACTGGAAGCGTCATCCCGGAGTGCCTATGCATTCGCCCGTAACGTAGCTCCGAAGAGCTAAGACTGGTCAACACGAGCTTGTAAAAGCTCCCCGCTTTAGCGGGGGGTCGTTGACCTGTTGCTCAATCCAGGCGTAAGTTAACGCCAGTCCCTCGCGCAGGCCGATTGACGGCTCCCACCCTAATATTTCGCGGCAAATTTCATTGTTGCTATTACGCCCCCTCACACCTTCAGGCCCAGCAATGTGCCGGACGTGTACAGGTTGCCCCGCAATGTCAGCAACGGTTTCGAGTAGCGCGTTAATGCTGATCATGTGGTCACTGCCGATGTTTACGGGTTCAGCGTAGTTAGACTGCATGAGACGATATACGCCCTCTACACAATCGTCAATATACATAAAGCTTCGTGTTTGTTCCCCATCGCCCCACATCTCAATAATGGGTGTGGTTTTGTCGTCAAAGTCCACAAGGCTGGCCTTGGCCACCGCCACTTTTCGGCACATAGCCGCGGGGGCTTTTTCACGCCCGCCCTGCCAGGTGCCAAATGGCCCATACACATTATGGAATCGTGCAATCCGCACTTCCATACCATAATCATCAGCATAGTGACGCAGCAAATTTTCAGTTGTGAGCTTTTCCCACCCGTAAGCGTCTTGCGGTTGTGCCGGATAAGCCATCCACTCCTCAAGCGCCGGTGCAGTTGTGTCTTGCTGGCGATATTCAGGATATACGCAAGCGCTACTGCTGAAGAAATAGCGACCGACTCCCGCCCGCCGGGCAGCCTCCAGCGTTTTGATGTTGATTAAGAGGTTATTGCGCAGAATATCCGCATGATGACTGCTAATAAAGCCCATGCCGCCCATGTCAGCGGCCAATGCATAAACCTCATCAAAGCCGCCACCCAGTGGCGCTCCAGCTTCTTCAATAACGCGCAAATCCATCAACAAAAAATCATCTGCCCGTGACGGCTCAAACTCTGGCCGCTTGATGTCCACGCCGCACACGTAATAGCCGCGCGCCTTCAAATAATTCACCAGGTGCCAGCCGATGAAGCCGCCTGCGCCAGTAACTAGTGCCCGTCTCATTGTGCCCCCAATCCTATATACCTTTTCGCCGCATACCTTAGAAACGGCGCAACGCGCCAGGGATCTATAACTGCCTTGTGCTGCAATTCGGGTTCAAACTGATGGGCAAAGCCTTGCGCGTCGGGATGCATCAGCACTATAACGTCAGACTGTTGCACCAGTGCGGCAGCATCGGGCACATAATCAACGCTGTCTTTTAGCACTTTTCGCGCCTCACCCATCGCCAACGGGTCATGTACGACAATTCGACAGTCGCTATCTATTTCCCGGAGCGCTGATATAACATACAGGCTGGCCGACTCTTCCACAATGTTCGTGCCCGGCTTGAACGCCAGCCCCATAATGCCAATAGAATTGCCGGGGGCTGCATAAATGGTCCGCGCCAAATCCAGCTTTGTTCGCTCGTTTATGTTGTCGGTTGCGCAAGGGGCATACAATTCAACACCGGCATTTAGGGCTGCCCGCTGCAAGGCCCGATTATCGCGCGGGAAACACGGGCCACCGTATGCCGTTCCTGCACGGAGGTAGTGCGGGCCAATGCGCCGGTCATGCCCAAGCGAACGCAACACATCATCAACATCCGCGCCCGGGATCGCCCCGCATAACCGCCCAATCTCATTGGCGAAAGCGATCTTCATGGTAATGAAACTGTTGCGCGCCATTTTGGCGATTTCAGCGCTTTCCCACCCCATGATTTCAATTGGAGCGTCATGAATAGCGCGATAAACCGCCACAACCCTGTCAGTTGCCCAGTCGCATTCAGAACCAATCAGTACATCATCTGGGCATTGAAAATCGCGCACAATGCTCCCCTGTCGAATGAACTCGGGCGAATAGACAACGGCAAATTCGCGCCCCGGCTTCTTGCCCGACGACCGCGCAATAAGATTGGATATTTCTCGGGCTTGCCCTGGCATAACGGTGCTGGTGATAACAACAACGTGCCGATCCTCTTTATTGCGCAATGTTTTGCCTATATGCCGCGCAATGGGCCGTATAAAGTCCAGAACAAAACCATCGTCATTTCCGCTCGGCGTGGGCACAACCACAAACGTAACATCAGTATGCTCGACAGCCAACTGGATATGCGTTGTCGCCATAGACATAGCGCCCATCTCGCCGTATAGTCGGTGGTCCGGGCGGTAACGTGACAAAATCTCTTGCACTCCAGGTTCTACAATGCCGCCAGGTACTTTACCGGCGTTAATGGCCTCAACAACTTCTTCTTTTACGTCAACGCCAATAACCTGAAAACCCGCCTCAACAAAAACGGCCAACATAGGCGCGCCCAGCTTGCCTAGCCCGATTACGCTGATCCTAGTCATTCTGCGCTCTCTCTTTCATCGCCATGACCTTTGCTCGCGGGGCAAAGTATAGCGTGTCGTGCGCCAGCCCCTCGACCGCCACTACACGAAAGCCTTTGTACTGAGATAGCTTGCGGCCAATCTCTGGGGCAACCGCAAACATCCACCCGCGCACCGTTTGGCGATGTGCCTGGGCGTTGGCAATCATCTTGTCCATTGTTTTTACGGGAATCATCGAGCGGTAGCCTCCAAAATTTTCCCGAGGCCGATCACAAAGCTGGCCCACTCCATCATAATCAGGAGCACAAGAATGGGAATAGCCCAATCACTGCGCCCGGCGACAATACAGGCCAGGCAAAACGCTAGCAGCACAAAGGCAATTGCTGCGCGCCCAACCATGCCACGAAACACACTCAACTCTAGCCAGATCATTTCTGCCCGTATCATGCGCGTTCCTCCGGGTAGGGCGCGGTGATACCACACTCAAAGGGATCGAGCGGTTGCGCGCCTTGATAAGGCACAATAAACTGTGCAGGTTGCGACCGTGTAGGAATACCCGCCGGAAGTTCTGCCAGCGGTGCCTCCCCCCTTTGCACGCGCTCATAATTTGCCCACTTGAGCTGCCGTTCACGCATGGGTTTAAGCCCCTCGTAATGGAAAATGGGCGTGTGTGGCAAACGCATGATTTTCCGCTGCGCCCCAAGAGCGCTATCTTGCGACTCGCTCCATAACGACCAGGCGTTGACACTGGCGTGCAGCCGCCCTTGCCATCGAAAGTTTTCACCCAGAACATGCGCGCGAGTCTGATAATCCGACAAATCGCGATGGTTCTGGAAGGGAGCATAGTGTAAGCGGTCCTGCTCAAAGTTGATGCGCGGGAACGCAATGGCTTTTGCGCCGCCAAACAATAACTGTGCTGCTGTATCAATCGCCGCCGGGAACATGAGTTCATCCGGGTCATACTTCAACATGGCATCATAACCTAGCGCCTCTGCCCGCTCAATGACAGCGTTTTGCTGGTTGGCAAAATGCCAGCCCCACTTGCGCTCCGTTATATCCCACGTCTTCCCCGCATCTGCGCACGCGGCACAGATTACTTCGCCGCTTCCGTCTGTGCTTCCGCCACCAACCGCGACCACGCCCGTAATGCTGTCCGCGCGCAACATAACTGGCAGGTGGAGCCGAAGCCAGCGCGCCTCATTCAGATATACAATGCCAAGTGCAAATTTCACTGCGTCCCTCCGAGGACTAAGGCTATCCCTGTATTGTCTCCTTGCCATCATTATCCCCTTCAGCGCGCGCCGCCTCCGCCAACGTCGCAAGGCGCTCCAGGGCAATGGCAATGCGTTCCAAAAGCTCAATTACTCGCTGTGCTTGCGGATGTTCCATAGGCTGTTGCGCCAGGAGACACCCTGCTTTAGCGGGGTGAGGTATGGCGCGTCTCCTTTCTCACTAATCTTCGGTCGAAGGGGGCACTTCGAGTTACCTCAAGGCGTG
>DAOTTY010000152.1:0-6356 GCA_034437575.1 Anaerolineae bacterium
GTGGGCACGGCTACCCCCACCCCGGACGTGACGGGCACTGCCGCCGCCGATGAGTTAGGAGCCACGCAAACACAGGTCGCACTGGTGACCAGCGCCACCCCGGATGTCACCGGCACCGTCGCCGCTGACGAAATCGCTGCGACGGCAACCGAGTTGGGCGTGTTCCGGGCGCAGGCCGTCACCGAAGAAGCGACAGAGGCCGTCACTGAAGAAGCCACCGAGGAAGTAACGGAGGCCGTCACTGAAGAAGCCACCGAGGCCGTCACTGAAGAAGCCACCGAGGCCGTCACTGAAGAAGCGACAGAGGAAGTGACCGAGGCCGTCACTGAAGAAGCCACCGAGGCCGTCACCGAAGAAGCCACCGAGGCCGTCACTGAAGAAGCCACCGAGGCCGTCACCGAAGAAGCCACCGAGGAAGCCGTTGCGCCGCTGCTAAGTCAGGCTGCGTCAACCCCGCTGGCCGTGACCCTTGCCCCGGCGGAAGCGACCGAGGCCGTCACTGAAGAAGCCACCGAAGAAGCCGTTGCGCCGCTGCTAAGTCAGGCTGCGTCAACCCCGCTGGCCGTGACCCTTGCCCCGGCAGAAGTCACCGAGGCCGTTACGGAAGAAGCGACCGAAGAAGTGACCGAGGAAGCGACCGTGGCCGTCACCGAAGAAGCCACCGAGGAAGCCGTTGCGCCGCTGCTAAGTCAGGCTGCGTCAACCCCGCTGGCCGTGACCCTTGCCCCGCCAGAAGGCGACGGCATGAGGACCATCTCGCAGGAAATAGGGCGCGATGCAGGCGTGTCTGCCATTCTGTTCCCCATCATCTGCCTGCTGCTGCCGTTCGGGTTCATCTTCGCGGCCTGGTATCTGGTTAGCCGCACGTCACCGCCCAACCGCCGCTCATAGCACTAGCCCCCCGGCAGGGACGTTTTGCGGCGTCCCTGCCGCCTCATTGAGCTTGTGATAAGTACCCCGGCGGCTGGCACACTCGCGTTTGTAAGGCGGGCAAAAATCGGTTATGGTCAACAAGTTCGCAACACTCATCCAACTCAATAGGAGATTTCAATGCATAAGCTCAGCTTGCTACTGTTAATCCTTGTCATGGCGCTCGGAGCAACAGCCCTCGCCCAAAGCGAAACCATCGAATACTGTGGGGAGATGTCTGAGGAAGACTGCGACCTGTACTACGAGTTCCAGAATGCCCTGCAACTGCCAGATTCCACTGAGTTTGAACTGAACACCGCCATCACCGCGCTGATTGACGGAGCCGAGTTTGAGGCCAACATCAACGCGACGGGCAGCTATGTGTATGACATCACGATTGTGGAAGACTACCTGGAAGACCTGGAAGATGTGCCGCTGATTGACGCCAGCGTGGGCGACTTTGTGGACTTTTTGGAGAGCGGCGTTGATGCTTTCGACGCCGAACTGTTCATCGAAGTGACGCTGCCAACCCAGGCCGCAATGATCGTGGGCAGCCGCACCCAGGCAGTAAACCTGTGGCTGATCGACAGTGAAGCCTATGTAGACCTGACGCCGATTGCTGACCAGATCGGCGACCCGTCGCTGGCTGGCGTGTTCGGCGTGGATGTGTTCGACCTGCTCAACATCAGCCTGGAAACCGTCACGCTTGGTGACATCATCGACATGCTGGAAACCGCCGACATGGGCGGCTTGGACGACCCGGACTTCCAGCGCCAGCTCCAGCAGCAGTTTAGCGGCCAGGCGTTGCAGGCACAGTTCACCGAAGCGGACATGGCCGGATTCGTGACGGTGCGCCGCCTGGAAGATGAAGAAATAGATGGCGCGGAAGTCGCCGTGTTTGAAACAGTTGTTGATGTGGCCGCCATCTTTGAAAATGATCGGGTGCGCCGCCAAATTGAGTTAAGTTTTCCGCCGGAAGCTGTCGAAGAAATTAGCGCTGATGAAATCGCTGAGGCTCTGGTTGACGCGCTGGGTGGTTCCACACTGACCGTCGTTGAGAAGTACGACACCGACAGCGAATTCCTGATCGAATCGGAGACAGTTTACGACCTCATCATTGACCCGGTGCCGTTCATGGAACTGGGTGAGGCCGACATGGCGATGATGGACGAGGAAAGCGCCGTCGAAGAAATGGAAGAAGCCATTGAAGAGGGTATGGAAGGCGAGATGGCCACAGAAGAAGCCCCGATGGACGAGATGACCACAGAAGAAGCCCCCATCGAAGAAGAACTTCCCGATGTGTTTGAAGTTGACGTGGTGGTGACCTTCAACCGCTTCAACATCAACGGCCTGGACGCTATCGAGCTGCCCGAAGACGCCGAACTTATCCCGGCACAAGACCTTATCGACCTGCTGACTGGCCCGCAAACGCAGCCCGTTGACTTCTAAAGGGGAGGCACCGGGTGCCGCTGTTTAAGCCCCTCGCCCAGGGCCATAGGCCCGTTTGGGAGAGGGGTTGGGGTGAGGGCTGAGTCGTTACCTGAAAAGGCAAGTTTCTGGTCACTTTTTTCAAAAAGTGACGGGGTCGGGCAGTGCCCAGTCATCAGCTATGCAACTTTGCAAAAGCCCCGTTAACGGGGGCACATTGGTTGTTGGGTTGGCGAAATTCCCGGTATAATCCATCAACTTAAACGACACACGCTTATAGGAACCCCACTCATGACGACCCCCACCAAAACCGACGAAATCCCCGCGTCGTCCGCTCTCGGCGCTGATATTCGCCTGCTGGCCGGGATGCTGGGCACCATCATTAAAGAACAGCAGGGCGAAGACGCGCTCAAACTCGTGGAGCGGGCGCGAAAGCTGGCCAAAGCCCGCCGTACCGGGGACGCCAATGCCCACAACGACCTCATCCAACTGATTGACTCATTGGATGCCGATGACATGGCCGTGCTGACTAAGGCGTTTGGCGATTACTTCCAGTTGATTAACATTGCCGAGGATTTACAGCGCATCCGCGTGCTGCGCCAGCGCGAACTGGACAAAGACTACAGCGAAACCATCGAAGGTGCCATCATTGAACTGAAAGAAAAGGGCATGGGCACCGCCGACATCGTTGCGCTGCTCAACCGGGTGCAGGTGCGGCTGGTGCTAACGGCCCATCCGTCTGAGGCCAAGCGCAAAGAAGTGCTGATTAAGCTGCGCGAAATCGCCATGATGATGCGCGACTATGACCGCACCCACATGCTCCCACGGGAAGACGCGCTGCTGCACGAGGCCCTGACCGAGCGCATTGAGGAACTGTGGCACACGCACCCCACCCGCCCAACGAAAGCAACCGTTGCTGATGAGGTGGACTTCGGGCTGTATTTCATAACCCATGTGCTGATGGACGAAGTTGTAGACATCTATCAGGAACTGATCGCCGTACTAGAAAAACACTACCCGGACCACGACTGGAGCAACACGCCCTGCCCGCTGCGGTTTGCGTCTTGGGTGGGCGGCGACCGTGACGGCAACCCCAACGTCACCGCTGATGTGACCCTGCAAACCATTAGCACGCTGCGAGAAGCCGCTCGCCGCCTTTACATGCACGAAATCGACACCCTCCGCACCCATCTAACGCAAGGCGTTTACGAACTCCAGCCGGTAGAACCCATGCCCGTGATTGACGAGCAATTACTGGCCGAAGCCATGGAACGCTACCCCGGTGAACCGTATCGCCAGCAAATGGACGTGATCTACCGGCGGCTGGAAGCGGGTGTGTATCACCGCTCGCGGGAACTGCTGCGCGATTTGGTGCCCATTGTGCAAAGCCTGTACGCCAGCGGCGGCCATCGCGTGGTGCGTGGGCGCGTAGGCCGCTTGCTGACCAAAGTGCGCTTGTTTGGGATGCACCTCGTCCCGATTGAAGTGCGCGAAGACGCCAGCCGCCACTCCGCCGCGCTGGAAGAACTGTTTCGCACCTACGGGATGGCCTACGATTACCCCAACTTGCCAGAAGCCGATAAGCAAAAACTGCTCACGCGGGAGCTGCAAAACGCCCGCCCGCTCTTCCCCGAAGTGCCGACCTTTTCGCCCATTACCAACGAAGTGATTGCCACATGGCGCATGATCGCCAAAGCCCACGAACAGTTTGGCACCAGCTCGGTTGATACCGTCATCGCCAGCATGAGCAAAGCGCCGTCAGATGTGCTGGCCATGCTGCTGCTGGCCCGTGAGGTGGGCATCGAAGCCGACGTGGACATCGTGCCGCTGTTTGAAACCGTAGACGACCTCATTAACGCGCCCAACGCGATGAATACACTTTTTGACAACCAGGAATATCGCCACTATTTGCAACAGCGCGGTAACACCCAGCAAATCATGCTGGGCTACAGCGACAGCAACAAAGACGGTGGCTACCTGGCCGCTAACTGGAGCCTGTACAAAGCGCAGGCGTCGCTTAGTGAGCCGTGCAAGCAGCACGGCCTGACGATGGAACTGTTTCATGGGCGCGGCGGCAGCATCGGGCGTGGCGGCGGCCCCACCAATCGGGCGATTTTGGCCGCGCCGCAGGGCAGTTTGCACGGGCGCATCAAGATGACCGAGCAGGGTGAGGTAATTGGCTTTCGCTACAGCAACAAAGAAATCGCCCACCGCCATCTGAATCAAGTGCTGCACGCGGTGCTGATTGCCACCGCTAACGTAGACGACCAGCCCGTGCCAGATCGGTGGCTTTCGCTAATGGACGAACTGGCCGCAGAAGGCCGCCGCGCCTATCGTGATCTGGTATATGAGAGTGAGGGCTTCCTTGACTATTGGCAGCAAACCACGCCTATCAGCGAGTTGGGCAAGCTGCAAATTAGCTCGCGCCCGGCCAAGCGCAGCAAGGGTGGCTTTGCCGCCATGCGGGCGATCCCCTGGGTGTTTAGCTGGATGCAAGCACGGGCCATCATCCCAAGCTGGTACGGGGTAGGCACGGCCCTGGCAACAGCGACGAAAGACCGCGAAACCCTGGAAATCCTCCAGGCGATGTACGAGCGCTGGCGCTTTTTCCGAATGCTGCTCAAAAACATACAGCTTGACCTGGTTAAAGCGGATATGGGCATCGCCCAGCACTACGCGACCCTGGCCGACGCCAGCGTGCGCCACTTTTATGATCGCGTTCAGGCAGAACACACGCTGGCCAGCGCGGAAGTCGCTGTTATCACGCAGCAGCAGGTCTTGCTAGAAACCGCCCCCGTGCTGGCCACCAGCATAGAGCGGCGCAACCCCTACGTGGACCCGCTCAACTTCATCCAGGTGCGCCTGCTGCGCGACCTGCGCCGCCTGGATGTGAACAGCCCACAGTACGACGAGCAGCTTAAACCGGTGTTGGCCACTATCAACAGTATTGCGGCAGGGATGAAGACAACGGGGTAAGGGACTCACTAGCAGGTTGCGGACGGTCACAAGGCCGTCCCCCGCAGGTCATGAAGATGATGTAAGGACGCGCCGTTGCGCGTCCGCTGGCCTGTGTTTTAGCGCTGGAACAGGTTCATCATGTAGTCCATATTGAGGCCCTGCGCCTCCAGGTGGGCACGCAGCTTGCGCCGGGCATCGTGCAGCAGCTTATACAGCGCATTGCGGTTGGTGCCCAACCGCTCCGCAACGATTTCCATCGGCACGCCCTCAATCGCCACCGCCACCAGCGCCGCCCGCTGCCGCTCGGTTAGTGCTTCCTCAATTGCCTGGCCAATCTTGTCGAACACATCATCGCGCTCGGTGACGGCCTCCGGGTTGGCCGGGCGCGGCCCCTGAGTGGGGGCGGGTTCCGCCGACGAGAGACTGGGCATCAGTTCGCCGCCGATGGTCAAATCATCCAGGCTGAAGTCACGGTAATGGGCGCGGCGCAGGTCACTGATGGCCATCCGAATGGCAATTTTGGTCGCCCAGGTGGTAAGGCGGCTGGCCCCCCGAAACGTGTTGAGGTTGTCCAGCACGCGCAGCACCGCATCCTGCGCCACATCCTGCGCCATCTGGTCAATTTCCTGGGTGGCCAGGCTGCTCAGGTCGCTGCGTTCGCGGCTAAGGTAATAAAAAATCGAGCGTTTCAGGCGTTCACGCAAATCGTTAATGGCCTCGGCCTGCTGGGGCGAATCGGGCCGAAGTTCGTCAAGCCATTCTTCATTCGTCCGGTCTCTCATGGGCGGGTCGTCTCGGTTGCTGTTGAGATTAGATATGCACCCGCCAAGCATAACATATTCCGGCGGGTTGGTCTGCTGTAGGGCATTCCACTGGTAGGGCTGTTGCAAAGTCAAGTTTCCACATCGCAGGGACGCTTTACACCTGAAAAGACAAGTTTTTGTTCACTGCTCAGCTTGCCCCCCACCCCGGCGCTAAAGCGCCACCCCTCCCCCACTATCGCCGCTACGCGGCGGGAGGGAGGGGTTTGTGCCGCCTTCGGCGGTGTTCCCCTTCCCTCA
>DAOTTY010000153.1:0-1860 GCA_034437575.1 Anaerolineae bacterium
AATCAACGACAATATGAGTAGGTATTTTATCAGCTTCATCTTTCACCTCCGATGATTGATAGTTTGCTAATAGTATGCCTGAATTATCTCAATTGTCCAGGGACACTACCCAGGAGTTAGCCTGAGCAAAAAAGCCATGGATGAGTTGGAAGAACGCTTCGAACGGTTAACTGGTTTGGAGAAGTGGTTTGTCCGTATTGAGCCTCTCCCAGCGTGATTTTGGAGGGATTATTTTTCTGTAATCGCCTGGAAACCAAAAACCCTTTGTCACAGTTCCGAACACAAGTATACCAGAACTTTAACAAACGTGCCGACAGCTTAATGGACTTGGTAGATGCTTTGAACAGCAATCAGCACGCGCAATCCGTAGCGGAATTGAGTTTGGAGGACTGCTTCCGTCGCGACTATAGTGCGCTGTATAAAGGTGTCGCCGCGTGTGAGTTAAGCAATGCGGAGTTGGCCCACTTAGCCGGGCCCTATGTGCCGGAGCCCGTCGCGCGTCCCGGCTGGCTGTTCGCGGTGGATGTGAGTCCCCATCCCCGGCTGTACGCGGAGACTCTCGCGGATCGCGGCTGTGTGTATGCCCCGACGGTCATTGCGGGGAACAAACCGATCACGTTGGGGCATCAATACTCCACGGTGGTGGGCTTGCCGGAGAAAACGGAGGCGGACCCGCCGTGGGTGATACCCTACAGTGCGACGCGGGTGACCAGCCACCAAGACAAGGAATTACTGGGGGCGGAACAAGTACGCGCGTTACTCGCAGACCCGGCCATGCCGTTTCATGATGAATTGTGTGTGGGCGTTCACGATGGCAGTTACAGCAAACCAGCGTATCTGTATGCGTATCACGACTTCCCGAATTGGGTAACAATTACGCGCGTGCGCAGTAATCGGGTGTTTTATCGGCCCTATCAGCCCGCCCCCGAGGCGCCGCCTACGCGCGGGCATCCCCGCTGGTAGGGCGCGCGGTTTGCGTTGCGGGAGCCAGCGACGTGGGGTGCTCCCGCGGAAAAGTATGAATGCACAGTGGCGAAACTCAGTGGCGCTACCTATCGGGCGGAGCTTCAGGTCTGGCATACCCTGGTGATGCGGGGCCAACGGCAGCCCGTCCCGTTACCGATGCAGCGCTGTCCGTTTACCTTAGTTCGGGTGCAGCTCTATCGTGCTGACGGCTCCACCGTCTATCGGCGGGCGCTGTGGTTTATCATTTACGGCCCGCGGCGGGCCGAGGTGGACGCGGTCGGGGCCTATCAAGGCTATACCCAACGCTTCGACATTGAACATACCTATCGCTTCTGCAAACAGCGGCTCTTGCTCACCACCTATCAAACGCCCGAGGTGACCCACGAAGAAAGTTGGTGGCGCTTGGTCCAGCTCGCCTACCTGCAACTCTGGGTGGCCCGCGATGTCGCCCGCCACTGCCCCCGCTCCTGGGAACGCTATCTCCCCACCATGCGCGTGACGGCGCCCTTAACCCCGGCCTTGGTGCAACGCGACTTCGCCCGTATTATTCGCGTGTTTGGCACGCCCGCCCGCGCTGCCAACCGGCGGGGTTATTCACCCGGACGGGCTAGCGGCACGGCGCAACCCAAACGGCCTCGCCAGGCCGTGGTCGTCAAGTCTAAATCACCGCCCGCGGCGGCGGCGGCCACCTAACGGCGGCACGTTTTTCACTTGTCAAGGTGCTTTGCTAACCGCGATTCACATCGTGGTTATTTTGTGTTGTCCAAAGTCCAATAAGAATATCGAGAGTTCTGCATAAAAACGCTTCCGAGAGGCTTGGGGAGTCCTTTTTGTATAAAAGTCAGCTTTTCTGCAACCCCGCCACACATAATAGCAGCCTGCGCCAATAGTATA
>DAOTTY010000154.1:0-1624 GCA_034437575.1 Anaerolineae bacterium
TAATCCTCACGGAGGATTGAAACAAGGCACCCTTCCACCTCATCGCGGAATATCAATAAGTTCGGACCCACGTTAATCCTCACGGAGGATTGAAACCCCCAGAGCACGCTACTCGTGCCGCGGTAATTGCCGCGTTCGGACCCACGTTAATCCTCACGGAGGATTGAAACAGACTTCAGGTGAGTGGGGTCGGAAAATTGAAGTGGAGTTCGGACCCACGTTAATCCTCACGGAGGATTGAAACTATTCACGACGATATGCTGAAGAGGGTATGGAGTGGTTCGGACCCACGTTAATCCTCACGGAGGATTGAAACGAGGGTGTGGCGGTATGGGTCGTGCACAACCTCTGGTTCGGACCCACGTTAATCCTCACGGAGGATTGAAACTACACGGGCGAGCAAAACCCGATGTTGGTGCTGGGTTCGGACCCACGTTAATCCTCACGGAGGATTGAAACAAAAGGGAAGCCAACGAACCCCCCTACTACTAATAGGTTCGGACCCACGTTAATCCTCACGGAGGATTGAAACCACCGCACGGGGGATTTGCTGCTGGTATTCCCCCCGTTCGGACCCACGTTAATCCTCACGGAGGATTGAAACCCTGTGACGCGGGGGGCGGCCCGCACTACTACTTTTGTTCGGACCCACGTTAATCCTCACGGAGGATTGAAACGCGGGCGTGGAGACCCTCAATCTCCCCAACGTTCGCCGTTCGGACCCACGTTAATCCTCACGGAGGATTGAAACAAAATATTTCCCCCCTATATCGTCAATCGGGGGGAGGTTCGGACCCACGTTAATCCTCACGGAGGATTGAAACGTGCAATTTTGCGCGGCGGTACCCCTACGGTCCGCTGTTCGGACCCACGTTAATCCTCACGGAGGATTGAAACCGAGAAATGGATAGGGTTGTTGGGGCTTACCCGCCCTGGTTCGGACCCACGTTAATCCTCACGGAGGATTGAAACAGGGGCTACTACGTGCAAGCACAATCGGAGTGGTCTCGTTCGGACCCACGTTAATCCTCACGGAGGATTGAAACTTCTTCATTGCCGCCGCACGGCGTTGGTCGTCAAGTTCGGACCCACGTTAATCCTCACGGAGGATTGAAACGAAGTGCACAGGCGAACGCACTGATAGTGTCATTCTGTTCGGACCCACGTTAATCCTCACGGAGGATTGAAACGAAAGCAGCTATTCGGGAAGCCAGAAAGAAGACAAAGTTCGGACCCACGTTAATCCTCACGGAGGATTGAAACCCGCGCCGGGACGAACTGGGCCATTGCCGAACAAAAGTTCGGACCCACGTTAATCCTCACGGAGGATTGAAACTTCCCAGTATCGAGGGGGCAATGGGGAGCATGTCCAAGTTCGGACCCACGTTAATCCTCACGGAGGATTGAAACAATCTCAAAACGCTTCCTGACAGCGCCTGCGGGCCAAGTTCGGACCCACGTTAATCCTCACGGAGGATTGAAACCGGGCCCAAACATTTCACAATTACATTAAAAGCTAGTAGACTGTCAAGCACTATTTGCATAGTTCCGGCATTGCGATTATCCTGGTGAGCATATCGACTACAGAAGCCTGGAAGCAACGGAGTGCTGCCATGAACAAGAC